>NZ_DATCRF010000040.1:0-2339 GCF_036569125.1 Chitinophaga sp.
TTGTTACCACCATGTTATTACAAACCGGCAGATCATCACAAATAAACGTGTAACCATGAAAGTAATAAAGCTGCAGTATTGCCTGGTATTATTGGGTCTGTTTATTTTTACAGCCTGTAAAAAAGATAATAATGGCCCCAATAACCCCAACAATCCCGATAACCCCAATCCACCCGGCCAGCAATTTCCCGGTGAAATAATCTATGACTGGGCAACGGAGGGCTTGCTGAAAATAAATCTGCAAAGCCATGTTAAAAGCACCGTGTTGCCGGACGATACCCGCCGTAACGGAGTTGATATCAGCCAGGATGGCAAGCGCATGATCGTATCCAGTGACGCGCCTGATAATTACGATGCTAACCTGTATACGTTTAAGAACGTCAGTGATGGCGCCATCATCAGCCAGTTTGAATATTACCCTACGGATGGCGGCTACACCATTCCCAATTTATCGTACGATGAAACCCTGATAGCAATAAACCCCACTTATGATGATGGGATCGTGATCCTGAACATGAAAGGGCAGGTACTGCATCACCTGGCCTCTTTCCAGGGGAAAAAGATAGAAGGCAGCATTGCCTGGATGCCGGATAATACCATCCTGTTTAAGATGGATAAAACCCTGTACCGCACCAATGCGGCCTTTACACAGGCTAATGCGGTAAAAACCCTGAACTATGATTCCTGGGGCGGGTTTGCACCAAGCCCCGATGGAACAAAGATCGCCTTAACAATAGGTAATCATGCATGGATGATGAATGCAGACGGCACGAACCTGGTACAGGTAACAACCAGCGACTTCGAGGAAGCATACCCCACCTTTTCACCGGATAGCAAATACCTGCTGCTGGGCAGGGAGTACCAGACTACCGGCCCGTTCGGCCATATCTGGTACATGGTTATTATTCCGGCCGACGGTAAGCAGTATAATGTAAATGAAGGCGCGGATGACCGCGTGATACCGGTTATAGAAAAAGGAGAGAACCGTGCCGCAGCCTGCGGCGGGTTAATGTTATGGCGTTAATAAGCGGTGTTGTACAATGGTGTTCGGGTTTTCAGGAATATGCGTTACATTAGTAACAGATCATCCGCTATTACTGTACCGTTCACACAAAGCTTATGCGCACTATAAATCCCCGCACGCCCCGTAGCAATATTGAAACTGTGCTGGTGCTGCTGTTATTACTGGCCTTGTTATATGCCCTGTACGAGGTGCTGCAGGTATTTTTTGGAGTGTTCACTTTTGCGCTGATCTTTTTTGTGTCGTTTGAGGCGCCTTTTGAATGGCTGGCCCGGGTGCTGCGTAACCGGCGCAAGCTGGCTGCCGTTATTTATTCCATTGTGCTCATTGTTATTGTAGCGCTGCCCCTGGTGTACCTCATTGCATCACTGGGCAGGCATGTAAAAGAAGGCTTACGCATTATTACAGATATACAGGCAAACGGGCTGCCGCCCCTGCCGGATAATATTGCGCAGCTGCCGCTGGTGGGGGAGGCCATCAGCGCTTTCTGGCAGCATTTGCAGGATAATCCCCGGGAAACGCTGGCCGGTTATGAGCAACAGCTGCGGCTGGCGCTGCGCCACGTTCTGCTGGGCGGGGCCGGCATTTTAGGTACTGCCCTGCAATTTATATTGGGTATTATTATTTCCGCTTTTTTGCTGGTAAGCCGGGAGCAGGTATTGCAGCCCGTTAAAACTACCCTGCAGCACCTGCTGGGCCGTCGGGATGGTTTAACCATGATGGAAGCTACTTCACATGCCATCAAGGGAGTGTCTATCGGGGTGATGGGCACTGCGTTTATTGCTACTGCTGTTTCCTGGATAGGGTTTACCATTGCCGGTTTGCACTTTAAGCTGGCCCTGTCTGCGCTGGTATTTTTCCTGGTGCTGATACAGGTAGGCCCGCTCATAGTATGGCTGCCGCTGATCATATGGATGGCCGCCCAGGGGCATACGGGCATGGCTATATTCCTGGCCATCTATGCCGCTTTTTTACTGCTGATCGATGCCATCTTAAAACCCATCCTCATTGCCAAAAGCGGCGGCAAGCTGCCCTTCCTGGTATTGTTCTTGGGCGTAATAGGCGGGCTGGCAGCCTGGGGTTTTACAGGCATGTTCAAAGGCGCTATTATACTGGCGGTGTTTTATACCATTTTTACCTCCTGGCTGCAAAGAAGGCGGGAGCCTGCCGGCACCGGCGCGGTAACCAGCCGAATTAAGCTCCCCAGGCCGTAATAACAATTCTTCGTCTGCCGCCGTGGTTGCGGTGTTCGCATAAATATACCCCCTGCCAGGTTCCCAGCGCAAAGCGTCCGTTGCGGATGGGGATCATTACAGAG
>NZ_DATCRF010000041.1:0-4768 GCF_036569125.1 Chitinophaga sp.
ATTTATTGACAGCATGGATATGGGCTATGGGCCTATGACGGAAGGTCCGGGATGCAGCTGGTATTGCGGAGGGCTGATGTATAAGGTCACGGCTGATGAAAGCCTGAAAGATCAGGGGAATATCAGCTATAAACCGGATAATGTCCATGACTTTAACCTTTTTACCGCCTGGGTGCCGGATACTACCAACGGCGTCATTGGAAAGAAGGTGAGTTTTCATTTTGAACCTCTTTCACCCAGGGTGAATAAAATATACATCTATAATGGCTATATTAAAAATTACGACCTGTTTAAAGCAAATGCAAGGGTAAAAACGTTCAGGCTGTATATAAACAATGCTCCTTACGCCATCCTGGAATTAAGTGATACAACTGCCCAGCAGTCTTTTAAAATTGAGCCGGTAAGATCTACTATTAAGAATAAGCGGTTGTGGACCTGTTAAAGCAGCTATTCATGAAAGGGCTGAGAAAGTTGGAGTTGGGTTTGGTGCGAATGTGAATAGTCATTAAGCCAGCTGTCCGCAACCGGACAGTCATCGTTCAAATACGGACGGATAAAAGAAAACAAAAGTGTGCTGGCGGGCCATATATAATATTTTGAATAGATGGCAGCATTCTTGGGGAGATCGGATCATGCTGGGAAATTACTTCAAAATCATTCTGCGTAATCTGAAACGCAGAAAGGTCTATACCCTGATCAATATCTTGGGTCTTACCTTGGGATTTGCATCTGCTATTCTTATCTTCAGCTTTGTAAAATACCATCTTAGCTTTGATACCTTCCATTCAAAAAAGGACCGGGTTTACCGCATTGTAACCGAGGATCATATGGAAAAGGTATTCTACTATCCCGGTACCCCACCACCAGTAGGAAAGGCTTTTCGCAACGACTATTCCTTTGCAGAAAAGGTAGCCAGGGTGTACGTCATGGAAGAACCCCAGATCTCTCTTCCTTTTTTAAAAGGAGATCAAAAATTCCAGGAAGAAGGATTAGCATTTGCCGAACCCGGATTTTTTGATATCCTGGACTTTCCATTAGTAAAAGGAGACAAGAAAACCGCCCTCACAGAGCCCAATACAGCCCTGGTGACTAAACGGATAGCAGAAAAATATTTCGTGGACCAGGATCCTGTGGGCAAGATGATCCGCCTGGAGAACCGGCTGGATTTCCGGATCACTGGTGTTTTGGCTAACCTGCCTGAAAATACGGACCGGAAGGAAGAGATCTATCTCTCCTTCGTTAATCTGAAGGACTATAACCCCTGGGCTGGCGGTGATGATGGCTGGGGAGGTGTTGGCTCATCATTCCAATGTTTCCTTCTGTTGAAACCAGGCGTTTTGCCTTCCGCAGTCAATAAGGTGTTTCCGGCATTTTCCAGGAAGTATTACCAGGGTGATTATGCTACGGAATGGCAGTTCAGGCTTCAGGCGCTGTCGGATATTCATTTCAATCCGGATTTTGAGGGCAAGATGTCAAAGCGGAATCTTTGGACATTGTCGCTTATCGGAATTTGCCTCATCATTACAGCTTCCGTGAATTTCATTAACCTGGCTACCGCTCAGGCATTGAGCCGCGCCAAGGAGGTGGGCATACGAAAAGCCCTGGGTGGCTTTCGCACACAGCTTTTTTGGCAATTCATCGCCGAAACCGCACTAATAGCCTTTACGGCCATGGTCCTGGCATTTGTGTTGATCCGCCTGGCCCTGCCTCTACTTAGTCAGCTGTTTGATGTGCCGGTCAGCATCAATTTTTTCCGGGACATATACCTGCTTATTTTCTTGCCGTTGTTGCTGGTATTGGTGATCTTTCTTTCAGGGGCTTATCCGGGTCTTATCATAGCAGGGGTCCAGCCCGTACAGGCGCTAAAGGGAGAACTGTCTCAAAAACATGTAGGAGGGTTTTCCCTGAGAAGAGGGCTGGTGGTCACCCAGTTTGTTATTTCACAGCTGCTCATTATCAGTACCCTGGTTATTGTATATCAAATGCGTTACGTGAACCATGCAAACATAGGCTTTCAGAAAGATGCTATTATCATGCTGCGCCTTCCCACCAAGGAAAGATCGAAGGTAAGTACACTTCGCTCTGAGCTTTCCAGGCTCACAGCGGTAGAAAAGCTTACCTTCTGCAATACAGCGCCCATAGGTTCCGGTGGCGGCCGTGAAATCGTATATGACGCACGCACTAAAAAAGAAAACTATGATGTGATTTTCAAGGCAGGAGATGACCAGTATCTTTCCACATTCGGATTACAGCTGCTGGCAGGGCGTAATCTCTATCCTTCTGATACCATCCGGGAATATCTCGTCAACGAAACCCTGGTAAAAAAGTTGGGGGTTTCTAATAAGGAGGTAATTGGTAAAAATGCCATGATCAACGACATAAATGGTACGATCGTGGGCGTTATAAAGGACTTTCACAATGAATCCTTCCACAAGTCCATTGGTCCGCTTTGCATCACCACCAAGAGTAATAATTACTATAACTGTGCGGTAAAGATCAGTATTGCCAACCTGCAACCCACACTAAGGGCTTTACAAAAGACCTGGGAGCAGGTATATCCAGATCATATTTATAAGTACGAATTTTTAGATGAAAGTATTGCCCGGTTCTATAAGCAGGATCAAAGGATCCAGCAACTGATCCAGACCTTTACGGCAGTAGCTATTCTTATAGCCTGCCTGGGCTTATATGGACTGGTATCGTTCATGGCTGCACGGAAAACCAAGGAAGTGGGTGTGCGCAAAATATTGGGAGCCAGTGTACAGAACATCCTATGGCTGTTTGGGAAAGAATTTATCCGCCTGGTGCTCATCGCTTTTGCGATTGCCGCTCCGCTTGGCTGGTGGGCAATGAATAAATGGCTGGATACTTTTGTATACCGCATCAGTCTTGGAGCAGGCATTTTCATTCTTGCTGTTTTCATTTCCCTGCTGATAGCCTGTTTAACAGTAGGCTACAGCTCTATAAAGGCAGCGTTAATGAATCCTGTGAGATCATTGAGATCGGAGTGATGAGGAAGATCCTGTCTTTATCATTGCATGTAATGCAGGTGCTGACCTATTCTTTCGTCAGCGTATCCACTAATTTCAATGCCTCATTCTGGTTATGAATATATCCTTTCAGCGGTTTTGCTGATGGAAGATTATCCCGCTGGTATGTTTCCATTACCTGCAAAGTTTTTACGACCTTCAACACAGTATACAGATCTGCCAGTGTCAGGTTTTTTGTTTCTATCGCTTTTAGCAATTCGTTGTGACCGGCGGTTAATCCCTGATACTTTTTCAGGCTACCGGCCACCAGCACCTTTATTTTGTCCCTTAGAACGGAATCTTTTATTCCTTCAACATGCTGGTCGGCCGCATTGTAATAGATCTCGTTCTTATCATTGAACCTGTTAAACACCTTAACCGAATCATGCCGGCCGGTCCGCAGAGCTTTCAGCTTATCTTCCAATGACTTCAGATCGGAGTTCTTGCAAATCAGCTCATCATACAAGGATTCAACCAGGTCGCCCCCTCTTCCTTTTGAAATGATATCATAAGCAGCGCTATTATCGTCCAAAGCTTTAGGCGTTGCCGCTTGCTGGTGCTGCTGTTGTTGCTGCGCCGGCCGGACCGGCCGGTCACAGGAAGCAATTGCAAGTATTAAAAACGTTGATAGAATGATGGATGTTCTCATAAGGTTATACTTCGTTGGCTGTTTTATTTTTTATACTTTTCTGTCCTGTGCAATAGCTGTAGTGAATGATGGGCTTAACAATTGTGGGCCCGGGGGTAAAATTGTACTCAATTACGCTTATACGTCCCCAGCATCCTGTCCCAGATGCTCGTATAAAATCCGAAATTATATTCTACCTCCCGGTGATGATTATGATGAAACGTAGAAGTTCCCAAATACTTCATCACCGCCGTATTCCGCAGTTTTTCCGGCAGCGGCTCCAGTCCCAGGTGCCCCGCCAATCCAAAAATAACATTCACTGCCAGGTAAATAGCGATCGCATAAATATTAAAAGGGAATAGTATCAGCAAGCATACCCACAGGCTGCCAAATGCGATGGTTTCCACCGGGTGCAGCACAAACAGGTCGATAGGTGAGGGATCTACTGATTCATGATGCAAATGATGCACCGCTTTGAACAAAAACGTTTTATGAATAAGATAGTGAAATACAAACATCAGCAGGTCCATCGCAAAAAATAACAGCAGGAAATGGGTAGCGATCTGCCAGGATTCCTCCATCGTGATCCTGATAACATTCTTCTCCCACAGCCAATACCCCGCATAGGTAACCACGGTGTTCAGCACATTGGTAAGCGCACAGTACCACCAGTCACGGGCGGTAATGGTGCTTTCCATTACACCGGACCTTTTCAGCACTACGTTACCAATAAGTAGCGCCAGGAAAGTGATCAGCACATTCTCCGCCAGGAAAACCGCCCAGCGCGCAGGTACAGAGAGATGTAACAGGTATTCGAGAATAACGGGCATAACTACCCGAAATTATATATTTCTTTACAATTTATATATTATTTTTAAGTTTAAAATGTTTCTGATAGCTCAAAACCTGATGCTCATGCGAACGTCTAAAAATCAAGATCTTATCCAACCTCATTACATGGGGCTTTGTGGGGCGCTGACCGGTTCTTCCGCCAGGCATAGCCGTGAAAAATAAACTGCCCAAGCAAAAATGCTTAGGCAGGGCATATTCCCTTTTTTAAAACATTACACCCCATTATCCGGCGCCGGAATATCAAACCCATTTAAGATCA
>NZ_DATCRF010000042.1:0-13939 GCF_036569125.1 Chitinophaga sp.
CAGGTGTGCGCTGCGGGTGCCATCCAGTATAAATTTCCCCTGCCCGGCCCATTTAACGGGCATGCTGCCCTGGTGGTTAATGGCAATAACATTATCCCTGCCGGCATAGGTGAAGTTCTGCAGCGGGGTGCTGTAATTGCGGATGGCAGCTTTGTAGTCATTATAATCTGCAGCCGTGTTCAGCTTAATGAAAGTGTAAAACTCGTTGGAAGGGCGGTGCAGCTCCCAGCGTAATGCCATATCCATCATATCCGGATCCTTACCGGGAAAGCTGCGGTTGTTCACAATAGGCCCATGCACGCTGCTGTATACCGTATCATAAAAAGCGGCTTCCCCTCTTCTTTTTATTTCCTCAACGCGGTAGGTCAGCTTACGCCATTGTCCATCCAGCTCATATTGTTTATAGTCGTTGGTTATTTTCAGCTTGTACCAGTCCCTTACATCATCACTGCCATTGGTAATGCCCCAGGCTATTTTTTCATTAAATCCAATGATGATAGCCGGCGCACCCGGAATGGACACGCCATATACATTCATGCCCGGCGTTGTAAGCTGCATCTCTATCCAGATGTTGGGCAGGCTAAGGCCCAGGTGCGGATCATTGGCCAGGATGGGAAAACCGGATTTTGTTCTTTTACCGGATACTGCCCAGCTGTTACTGCCCAGGCGCGGGTTATAAGGGCTTTCGGCTATTACGGAGTTGGAGGAAAGAAAGGAATAATCCAGGTAGGATGGTACTTTCAACGGTGCTGCGGCTGCAAACAATGCCGGCTTATTTGCATTCATTACCGGGGTGCTGTTCTCATAATAATCAGGATATAATTTATTAAAGTTCTCCTCACCCAGCGCCAGGATCATTTTTGACATAAACAGGTCTTCTTCATACCCCGTCATGTTATTGGCCATGCTTTTCAGTATCAGCACACTTTTCAGCTCAGACCAGGGTTCCGGCTCATAACCCAGCATCTTATACTCCAATGGTATTTCCCGGTAGCTCAGCTGGTGTATGTAAGCATTCACACCTTTGGTATAGGCGCTGAGCGCTTCTTTGGTAAGCGGGTTGGCGTTTATTACTTTCAGCGATTGTTTGGCCGCTTCCAGGATGCCGATCCTGCGCTGGTTACGGTCGTAATCAAAAAAATCTTTCTGGGAAAATATTTCAGCCAGGCGGCCTGCGGAGGCATAGGTCATAAAATCCATTTGCCATAAACGCAGGCTGGCGGTTACATAACCCTGCGCAAAATACAGGTCGCTGTTATTTTGTGCATAAATGTGCGGCACCTTGCGTTTGTCGAAGTATACCTGCACCGGCGCTTTCAGCTCTTTTCCCGGAATGGACAAGGCAGCAGCATTCAAACGGCCTTCATCTTCATTCTGCACTGCGCCAATAAAGGGGTCCAGCAGTTTGCCCAATGGGGGTACCATAAACATCTGGCGCGACAGCGCAAAAACAAGCATCACTAATGCGGCCAGCGGAAATACCGCATCTGTATTTATTTTTTTCATCATTACGTTTTGTCTAGTTACTTACCTTGGTACGTTTCTTCTCATCTTCCGATGCGGTGTTGATCCGTTTGCTGGAGGCCTTACCACGGCCAAAGCGGTAGGTAAAGCTCAGGGTTACCACGCGGGTATCAAACATCAGGTCCCAGTACTGGTTCAGGTTCTGGTAATGGTCTACCGAATTACGGTTCTCTGAATTAAAAATGTTGCTGGCATTCAGCGCAATGTTACCACGGTTGGCCAGCACCAGGTATTTTAAGCCGGCGCCCACGCTGTAGTAACCATCATAGGTTTCTGCTACCATTTTACGCTGGCTCATGTAGCGGAAAGCTACTTCTGCCGACAATTTGCTGGTAATAAAAAAGCTGTTGTTGGAGTTGAACATCACTGTGGGCGTACCATTGTTATCCAGCACAAAATCCTTGGCCGTGCCTTTGAACGACTGGTTAAAGATTGCGAAGGTATTATTGGTGGCCAGCCAGCTGGTGAGTTTTTTTGAGTAAATGATATCCAGCTCCCACACTTCTGCCTTATTTACATTGCTGGGTATGCGGGTTACGGTTTGTTTGTTATCGTCCAGGAAGGCCAGCGTGGTTATATAATTCCTGGTATGCTCATATGCCAGCGTTACAAATAACGCATCCTTATAAGCATAGGTAAATTCATTGCCTAAAACTACCTGCGGGCGCAGGTTTGGATTACCCTTAAAGTAGGTAGTGGCAGAAAGCGGGCGGCGGAAAGGGATCATATCCGCATAGGCTGCCCGGTCTGTTCTGCGGGTTACTTTCAGGTTCAGGATGTTCTGATCATTGATCTTATAATCCACGAACAGCGAGGGGAACAGCTGCACATAGTTGCGTTTTACTTCCGCATTAATATAATGCTGCTCCACGGTGCTCCAGGTATGCTCCCCGCGCAGGCCCAGCTGAATGGTGAACTTTTTGATCTGCTGATCCACATTCACATACAGGGCATTAATGTTCTCATTGTTGATGGTATAATCGCTCTGGGATGAATCCAGCTCGTTATGCCCGCTTTCATTATTAAAGAATTTATTATCGTTCACAGCCCGCACGTAGCTGGATTTCCAGCCAAATTCCAGGTGACCGTTACCCAGGGGCTGGGAGTAGTCGGCCTTAGCGGCGTAAATATCCAGCTTGCGGTTCCCATCCAGCAGGGAAAGCTCCTGGTTGGTGAACTTATCATTGGCATCAAAATAATTATTGATGATGTTCTGCCTCGGATCACTGTAATAATGCGCATAATCCAGGTCAGCCGAAAACTCTTTACCGGTAGTATCTATCTGGTGCGCCAGGTGTGCGCTGGCGTTATAGTTATAGGGTTTGCTTTTATTGAGGCTGTTAAAATCCAGCCGGTTTGTTTTTACATACTGCGCATCCTTTTCATCGGTATTGGCCATTAAGCGCACGTTATTGGTTTGCAGCGCGCCGGTACCGGATACGGTAAGCGTAGTTCTTTTGGAAAGATACAGGTCAATACCCACCAGCGGCGTAAATGTTTTAGTGGTGGTAATGGTGTTACTGTTGGAAACCTGCTGCAGCAGGAAAGTATTATCACCGTTAAAAATATCGCTGACAATACCGCGTTTAAAAAAGTTCTGCGTTTTCACATAGGTGCCACTCACAAATAAGTTATAGTCCTTGTTCTTATAGCTCATGTTAAAGCCGCCGTTGTAGCGGGGATAGCCGCCCTGCCCGTAACTGCCGTTCACCGTGCCGTTCCAGCCTTCTTTCTTGTTCTTTTTCCGGATGATATTAATAACGCCGCCGCTGCCGCCTGCATCAAATTTTGCAGAGGGCTTGGCCATGATCTCAATTTTCTGGATGGAGGAAGAGGAGGTACCTCTTAGTAAATTCGCCAGGTCTTCGGAAGATAGAAAGGTGGCTTTACCATCAATGAACACATTTACGTTCGACTTGCCGTTGAGCTGTATTTGCCCGTTGGGCGATACTACCACACCCGGCAGCTTATCCATCATTTCCAGCGCTGTAGAACCGGCGCCAATAATGCTGTTCTCTACATTCACCACGGTTTTATCCAGCTTGCGTTCTATAAAAGGGGTTTGCCCTTTTACCACAACCTCTCCCAGGTTTTTGGTGGCGGTTCTTAAAGTAAGCACGCCCAGGTTTGTAGTGCGGGTGGCGCTGCTTACCTGTATACCGGTTCTGCTGATCTTTTCAAAGCCGATCAGGTTCACCTCCAGGAAGTAATTGCCGTCCTTTACACCTTCAATAGAAAACAAGCCCTGCTCATTGCTTAAGGTGGTTTTATAAATTCCGGAATCGGAAGTGTTCCTTAATAAAATGGTGGCATTGATCACAGCTGCGTTCTGCTCACTTACCAGGCTGCCTGTAATGCTGCCCGTGGTTTGGGCCTGCAGGCCGGTAGCGGTTAACAACAATACCAGCAGGGTTGCGCCGGTGTACCATTGCATAAGGGAACGGGTGATCTTTTCAATAACTACTCTCATAATTAAATGTTGGTGTTTTTACCTGCCGGGTTCACAGGTATGGATCTATACGGGTTTTCAGTTAACGATTCATGCCGCGGGGCGTTTGCCCTGCCGTACCAAGTGCCAATAATGTTTGCCATTGCCTGGGGGTGCCGGTGAATAAAGAAATGGTTTCCATCCAGGATCTCTGTGCTGAAACCGGCCTTTGTGAACCTGGACCAGTTGGCGATGTCGTCCACATCCTCTTCCTGGGTTCCCATCACAGCACAAAGCGGGGCTTTTACTACCGTTTCATTTGTTATTTCATTTCGCTCAGCAATTTCAAAGTCGGCTCGCAGAATGGGCTCAAAGAAGTTAAACAGCTCTTCGTTCTCAATAAGCTCAGGGGGTACACCGCCCAGTTTCTGCAGCTCTGCTACAAAGTTTTCATGATCCAGTAAATATAGGTTTCTTTTCTTACGATTTTCCAATGCCGGACCTGCATTTCCACTCACAATTATACAGGCGGGAAACTTGCCTGCTTTTTCCAGCATGTAAGCTACGCGCAGGGCAAGATAGGCGCCCATGCTATGCCCGTACAGTACGAAGCGGGGCGATGTTAGCTGCGCGGTTATTTGCCGGTACATATCTGCTGCGGCCAGCTCAAAATTTTTCAGCAGGGGCTCCCCCATTCGTTTTCCACGGCCCGGCAATTCCAGGGAAACCACCTCAAAATCCCGTAAAAACTGCAGCATGGAGGAGAAGGAATACCGGTTACCTCCTGCAAAATGCAGTAAAAATAATTGTGCCTGTTTCATACGTTCATTCATTGATATACACTTACACTTTCTGCGATCAATTTGCCATAATCCATTTTATAGAGCTTATCTGCGCAGTGATAATATTTATCATCGTGGGTAATAGCTATAATGGTAAAGCCTTCTTTTTTGAGCAGGGGAATGATCTCCGTATAGAATTTTCTCCGGAAATAAGGGTCCTGGTCAGCGGCCCATTCATCCATTACCAGGATGGGCTTTTCTTCCAGCAGCGCGGCTATCAGGGCCAGGCGCTTCCGCTGCCCGGTAGAGAGGTCTGTGGTGGAGAACATCCCTTTTTCCATGGTTACCTTATCCTCTATTTCAAACAGCTGCAGGTAATATTCCCACTTTTCCATATTCACATTTTCCAGGCCCACCAGCTCATTGAACAAATAAAAATCGCTGAACACCACTGCGAATGCAGTGCGGTAATCCGGGTAATTATCTTCATCCACCAGGATATTGTTATACCGGATGCCGCCGGCAGATGGGATGCGCAAGCCCAGCACCGTATGTACAAAAGTGGTCTTGCCGCTGCCATTACCGCCGTAAATGAAAATGGTATCGCCTTTCTGGATCTCAAAGTTCACGGGGCCAATACCAAAAGCTTTGTCATGCTCCCCGTAATAATATTCCAGGTTATGTACGGTGATCTGCTCAAATTCATCATTAAAGATGGTAGATTCCCGCAGCGCCGGCGGCTGGCTGGCAGCTTCCAGCCTGGCTTTCAGATCAAACAAATGGGTGGAGGCTACCCGGGCGCGCGCCAGGCTGGGTAACAGCACCATAATGGTTTCTATAGAGCCCAGTAAGTATAATAATGTGAACACAAAGCTTACCGTATCCTTTGTATTGATCTTCAGCGCTACGCTGAAGAAAACAAGGATGGAGGAAATAAGCACATAGAACAGCACCTGCCCGGTGATCTGGTTCGTCAGAAAACCTGCATAGGCATTGGTATTGTTCGTATACGCTTCTTTAGCAACGGTATTAATGCGGGTATTAAAAATGTAGGCGCCTTTGCGGGGCTCCATATAAATTTCCTTAAAGCCGTCGAGGATGGAATTTAAGCCTGCCTGAAACCGGTTTTCCAGGCCACGGGCGCGCCGGAAGTTTTCCGTATCTGCCTTGGAACGGAAGTGATAGATGGATACTCCGATCGATGCTACGCCCAGCGTTAAGCCAAACAGCAGCATGGAAATAGAGGCCAGGTACACCAGGCAGGAAATAGCCAGCACACTGGCGGTACAAAAATCAATAATGCTCATGGAAGCCGTGGTAAGGATATTCACATCGCTTACAATAGCGGAATGCACATCTGCCCGGCGGCCGGAGAGCTGCTGGTAATTAGTGTTCAGCACCAGCTTTAAGATCTGTTTCCGGAGATCCCAGAACAGGGTTTGCGACAGCCGTATAATGGCCAGCGACAAGGTTTTCCTGATCCATACAAATGCCAGGATGATGGACAGGAATACCAGGATATACTCTTTATTAACCGTGAAATCACCGGCTATAATAAGCCCCATGATCCCCGTTACTGTTTTAATAAAAAGAAAGCTGCACAGGCCGGAAAGGATGCCCAGGCACACATATTTCAGGAATCCCCATTTACCCGTCATGGGTAATACTAATTTCAAAATCCGTTTCATGTTTGCTTAATAAAAAATGATCTGATAATACCTATTCGTGTATACGTTTGCGTTTTCCAGCCTGTGCGCCTTGTTTAATATTGCTCCAGCGGCTGCTCTTTTTCTTCCAGCACTCCCATTTCATAGAACAGCTCTTTTTCGCCATACAGCCGCTCTGAGATAATGTTGTTAGCCCGGCATTCTTTAATGAGCTTATTGGATTGTACAATGGGATTGGATTCATCCGTGTACTTGATGGAGCTGATGAACTCCAGCCAGGGTTCCATGCCCATGGCATATACGTACAGCTCTTTTGGCTGAAAAACATCTACCATGGCTTTTCCGCGCTCATAGTTGGAGCCGGCCAGGCGGCGGGAGCCATCCATATCGCGGGGCATCTCTTCTGTTAACAGCGGGCCATATAACCAGGAAAGAGGTGCGCCATCGCATTCCATGCCCAGGAACAAACTGTCTACTGTGCCTATCATCTTAAACACCTGCTCGTACAGGCGGGCTTCCACGTTGCAGGAATCTGCTGCAAACAGCAGGGTGTATTTGCCAATGCGTACGTGGTGGCATAGCTTGGAGCGGATGTCCAGGTCGGAATGTTCGCCAATGAAAGGCACGCCGGTGATGCGGGTATGCCCTGATCCCACGGTTTCAAACTCTCCTATTTCCAGCACATTGTTAAAGCCCAGCATATTGAACATCATTTTCAGGTTGGGATCCTGCAGGGAGCCGTTGCCGCCTTTGGGCACTACGATGTTGCCTATACGATGCCTTAATGATAACAGGGTTTCAAACAGGATATGATCCTGGTGGTTATGGGTGATGATCACATAATCTATCTTATCCGGCAGGTGCGCTTCCGAATAACGGGTTACATCTGTGGAATAGCCGTGGTAGCTGATCACAGGATCTACCAGGATGCTGGTATCCTTGGTTTCAACCAGGATGCAGGCATGACCGAAGTAACGCATACGGATCTTATCGCCGGTATAAGGCGTGTATTCCACCGGCGGCTCCTGGGTAAAGAAGGTGTTGAACAGCTCGCGGTCCTCTTCCTTAATGTCAAAGGCGGCAGCTACTTCCTCTATATCACCGGGGATCCTTCTCATGCGGCTGATGAGATCAATGCCGGCATGTTTGAACGGCACCTGCACGTGGATCACATTGGGCTCATCCATCCGGGGCGTGCTTAGCACAAAAGGCCGCTCATCGTTATTGGTGATCCACAGGGCTATGCTCTGGGATGCTTCGTTATACAGGGGGCTGTTATACAACAGGCGCTCGAAGAAACGGAAAGAGGGGTAGTTGTTCAGGTCATACACCAGCTCTACATGTCCTTTCAATATCTCCGGCACCTTGCTGTACAGGGTATCCATTGCAAAACCTTTGGCATGTGTTTTAAGCATTTTGTCCAGCTCCACTACGGCTTGTGCAAAGGCTATTTCGTGCGCTTTTTTCTCAACGGTTTCTTCCCTTAGCTTACGGATCTCATCTACCCGGCCGCCATCCAGGTCCACAAAGGGGCCGCCGCGCATTTTAGGGTTCTTCGCTGCCGCGGCATGGATCTGGGGGTTCTGTATATACGAATCCAGGATCTTGAGATGCCGGTTCACAACGTTCATGGCAGAGGTAGCGGGTGATATGAGGTGCGCCCATGCATACCATCTGTCAAAAAGGGGTTCTACTACAAGATTTGGTTTTGCATACCAGGTGTTGTTTTTCATACTTATTACTTTAATAGATTGTTGAATAAAATTTAGATCGTTGCCTGATTTTGGGGTACCTGTATAAAGGCTTCCCGCACACAATACTGCACAATGGTGTGCGCATACTTTTCTATATCGTAGGTGTAACGGGCGTTTATTTTTTCCAGCCAGGCTTTGGTGGCCTGCTGTTGGATATTAAAACGTGTATCCGCCGTATCCCTGCTGCTGTAGCGCAGTATGCCCAGGGCTGTATTTTCCGTAGACAGGTCTGCGCTGTCCATCAGCTTTTGCGCGTGCTGCTCAAAAGTGGCGGCATCGGTAAGCTGCAGCTCAATGTGGCAGGCGGCCAGCTGTTGTACAAACTGGCTTAAGCGGATGGGGTTTGCTTCCATAATATGAAAAGTGCTGAACAGCTCATTTTTATGCAGCGACAGCGCTACGGTAATACCACACACAATATCCACCGGGGTGGTCTCAAAGGTGATGGCGGCTATTTCCTCACAGTAATACCCCAGGCCTGCCAGTGTTCTCAGGCGCTGGTAAAAGTTATTGCTGTCAATATTCTGCTGAAACAAGCCGGTTTGCGAATCGCCGCCAATGTTGCCTATGCGGAACACATTTACGTGCAGGCGGCCGCTGTTCTCCTTTATATATTGTTCTGCCCTGAACTTGGACGCTGGGTAAATGCGGCGGCCGAACTGCTGGCCAAGGTCCAGGTCTGTTTCATAAAAATCAGTGCCTGCCACGTTCTCAATAAAGCCGCCGGTAGCAATGGCATTGGTGGAATAGTGGTTGAAATACTGCACCCCTTTCTTCTTAGCCCATTCCAGCACATTTACTGTGCCTTCATAATTAATGCTGTTGGTAAGAGTGGCTTTGCCAAAATGGCTTACGTTGGCCGCCAGGTGGTGCACGGTATCCACATCCTGTAAACGTGCGTTGCCTTCGGCTGTAAGGCCAAGGTCGGCCAGGGTAATATCCCCGCAGATCCCGGTGATCCTTTGCGGAGATAATTGCAGCTGCGGGAAGTACCAGCTAACAGTAGCGGCTAAACGTGCTTGTGCAGCAGCATCATCTGCGGCCCTTACCAGGCAGGTAATAGCTGCGTTTGTTTTTTCCAGCAGCTCTTTGATCACGTACACACCCAGGAAACCGGTGCCGCCGGTAAGCAGAATGTGCTGCGGGTTAATTCGCTCAGCTGCTTCCTGTTCCTGTATGCGCTGCAGCAGCAGCTCATATTCCATGCTGCGCAGATCATCGCGGTTAATGATCCCGGTTGCTGCCGGCGTAGTATTTACCACGGGCGCCGGTGCTACGGCTCCCAGCTTTTCTTCTATCAATGCGGCCTGCTGGGATACGGTGCAATAGTCAAAAATGTCGGCATATTCCATGTTTACCGCAAAACGCTTGGCTATTTGCTGTAACACATCCAATCCTAATAAGGAGGAACCGCCCAGGTCAAAGAAATCATCTTCAATACCTATTTCCGTAACCTTCAGCTTCTCCTGCCAGATGGCGGTTACACCGGCTATAATATCCGCCGTGGTGAATGCCTGCGGCTGTGCAGCTGTTTCCTGCAGTACAACTTCGGGCGTCTTTACTACGGCCAGTGATATTACCTGCGGCCAGTGGCGTTTAGGTTCCAGCAGGGGCAAATGCAGGTTATGCAGGAAAGCCGTTTTACCAAACAGGTTTGCAAAGCGCAGCTCATGACCGCTGTTGTAGTAAGCGGCCAATATATCCAGGCAAAGGTCGCGGCCTGCTGTAGGGAACACGGCTTGTATGTGCGCGGGGGCCTGTGCGGTGATCCATTGCCTGCAGGCAGTGATCATTTCGCCCTGGCTGCCCATTACAACCAGCAGGTACTGCTGCTGCGCGTCCAGCGTGTTTAAGAATTGTACAAAAGCTGCGCTGTTAAACGGCTCCTGCACAGGTTCCTGTGCAGCCAGCTGTGCCAGGGCTTCCGGGAGGCTTACCTTATCCATCAGCAAAAGGGATAAGAGCTTGCCGGATTGTGCGCCAATGATCTTATCCGGCGCAAAACCACCATTGTTCAATGTTTTGGCGGCGCAGTAATGTAACAGGAAAGATTGTTGTGTGGCTGTAAGCCCCTCCTGCCCTGCAGTTACTGCTGTATACAATGCTGCCATGGCCGGGCTTTGGGCTAAGAACGCCGTTATCTTATCTGCAGTAAGCAGGCCGGGTATTAACAGGAATACCTGTGGTGGTGATTTTTTGCGGGAAGCTATAAAATTAGTTGGCAGTTGCCAGTTGGCAGTGGGCAGTTGGGGGTTAGCTGTTAGCTGTTGGGGATTAGCTGTTAGCTGCTGGCCGTTTGTTGTTGGCTGTTGCTGCTGCTGTTGCAGGATGTTGATGAGCTCTTCCCGGTCTTTGAATAAGATCAGCTCACCATAAGTAAGCTCACCCATGATCCGGTTCATGGAATAGCTTAGCTGCGCCAGGTCTGTTTGCGGGTACTGCTGTAAATATTGCAGCAGGTAAGCGCTGACATTAGCCGCTTTTGCAGGCGTAGCGCCGCCTAACTTCATGGCATATACGCTGTTTGGAGCTGCTGCCGGTGCATCGGCTACCGGCGCAATATACTCCTCCACTATCATATGCACATTGGTGCCGGTTAAGCCAAAGGAGCTTACGCCGCCTGTCCGCGGCACCTCGCTTTCCCAGGGCTGCAAGGTGCGCTGCACTTTTACAGGCGAATCACTTTCCGGTATGTGCGGGTTAATGCTGTTAAACCCTACCTGCGGCGGCAGCTGCTGCTGTTTTAATGCCTGCACCAGCCTGGCCAGGCCTGCCAGCCCTGCTACCGGGCCTAAATGTCCCAGCTGCCCTTTTACAGAGCTAATGGAACAAACTGCGCCGGTGCTTTGCCCGCTTTCCCTGAACGCAGCATCTATACCGCTGAACTCAATAGGATCGCCTAAGATGGTACCGGTGCCATGCGCTTCTATAAATCGTATATGCGCCGGGTTTACCCCGCTGTTCGCCCATGCCATGCGGATCACTTCTGCCTGTGATACCGGGCTGGGTGCAGAAATATTCTGGATCAGCGCACCGCCATGGTTAATGGCGCCGCCTTTAATTATGGCATGAATAGGATCGCCGTCGCGGATGGCGGCATCAGCTTTTTTAAGCAGCACACATACAATACCTTCCCCACCCAGGATGCCATCGGCATCACCGTCAAACGGGTGGCATTGCTCCCGTTTGGACATTACCGGTGAAAGCACGGCATGGTCCTTAGAGCTTACGCTCAGGCTTACACTGCCTACCATGGCCAGGCTGCAATCATCATTGGCCAGGCTTTGGCAGGCGTAATATAATGCGGTGAGGGAGGATGAGCAGGTGGTATCCACCCCTATCAGCGGCCCGCGCCAGTCCATAAAATTGGCGACCCGCGTGCCTACCATACCGGGCATGTGCGCAGTAAGGGCCAGGTTATTAAACTCATCAAAAAAGTGCCGGTACATCGACTGGCCAAATGTGTGAAAGATCCCGATCCGCTGTCCTCTCAGCTCTGCAGGCGTATAACCTGCATTGTACACAGCTTTTACCGCATGCTCCAGCATCAGGCGCTGCTCCGGATCCATACGCTCTGCTTCTGCGGGCGATATTTTAAAGTACTCGTTGTCGAACAGGTCTATCCTGTCGAGGTAAGAGCCTTTCATTATTTCAAATTCCCCGAAGCGGGAAAATATATCGTTCAAACGCTGGGCAGACAATGGCTTAAAGCTATGCGCACCTGTTTGCACGGTTTGCCAGAATGCTTCCAGGTTATCTGCCTCCGCTACTTTCATGGAAAGCCCAATAATTGCAATGGCTGTTTTCATGTTTTGGGTTTTAAAAGATCATTAATTCGGTTTCCTTCTCCGCAGGCGCTGCTTCTTTGATCATTTTTTCCTGTTCTACAGCACGGGCAATGTCCCGGATAGTCAGGTACTCGAAAAACTTATCTATGGAAAAACTAACGCCCAGCTGCTGACTTACCAGCTGCGACATCTTGATTATCTTCAGCGAGTTGCCCCCCAGGTTAAAGAAGCTGGTTTGCACGCCCACAGGGCTTTTCCCCAGCACCTCTTCCCAAATGGCCACCAGCTGTTTTTCTATGCTTGTGCCGGGGGCTATATATACTTCGTCTGACAGGGCGCCTAATTCTTCGGGGTCTGGTAATCTTTTGCGGTCTATTTTACCATTAGGCGTTAAGGGAATAGCTTCCAATTGCACATAATGCGCAGGCAGCATAAACGATGGCAGTGTTTTATTCAGGAACTGCTGCAGGTCCTGTTTGCTGAGCGTTGTTTGGCCCACTACATAGGCTACCAGCTCTTTTTCCCCGCTGCCATTGGCTTTGGCCAGCACTACGGCCTGTGTTATTTCTGGATGCTGCTGTAATGCAGTTTCAATTTCGCCCAGCTCTATGCGGTACCCGCGGATCTTCACCTGGTCATCTTTGCGGCCCAGGAAAGTAATGGCGCCATCTGCCAGCCATTTGCCTACATCACCGGTCCTGTAAAAACGTTCACCCGGGCGGTAGGGGTTATTCACAAACTTTTCTGCAGTAAGCGCAGTATTATTCAGGTATCCCCTGGAAAGACCATGGCCACCTATGCAAATTTCGCCGGCAACGCCTATGGGCTGCGGTTTCAGCTGTGCATCCAAAATGTATACCTGGCTGTTGGAGAACGGCATGCCCAGGGGCACATTGCCTGTAGCAGTGTTAATGTTCACCTTATTCACCAGCTTACCAATGGTGGTTTCAGAGGGGCCGTAATGGTTATATACTTCACAGCTGCCATCATACGCGCGCAGCAGGTCTATTACATCGCCCGTCAGCTGCTCGCCGCCGAAAATGAGGCATTTTGCCGGTACAAACAGCTGGTGTACCTGCTGTAAGGCTTTCCAGTGCGAGGGTACTATTTTTATGCAGTCCAGCTCTGCCTGCAGCATACGGTCGGCATTCATTACATCTGCTGCGGTAAATACTTCCAGTCTGCCGCCGGTTAACAGGCAGGGATATACGACGGTATTGCCCAGGTCTGCCGCTATGGTTGATACCAGCCCAAAGCGTTTACATTCACGGATATTGGTACGCGCCAGTATGCCATACACATAATCCACCAGCGACTGGTGATTGATCATTACGCCTTTGGGCTGGCCGGTGCTGCCGGAGGTATAGATCACATAGGCCAGGTCTGCCGGCAGTATATCATTGCGTACCGGCAGCTCAGCGTCTGTAATACCGTCCAGCTGAATATCGATGGCAAACGTATTGCCTTTGTAATAGTCCAGGTCAAAAATGTAATCTGTTTGGGTGATGAGCGACTTAATGCCGGTATCCTGTATTATAAATTCCTTTCTTGCGCGGGGTGTTTCCGGCTCAATGGCTACATAGGCTGCACCTGATTTCAGAATGCCCAATATGGCGATTATCATACTGGCAGAGCGGTCCAGCATAACGCCTACCAGGTCATCGGCCTTTATATTGCAATTGCTGCGCAGGTAAGCTGCCAGCTTGTTTGCCTGCTCCTGCAGCTCCCGGTATGTAAGGTCTTTGCCTGCAAAAGTGAGGGCTATGTTTTCCGGTGTGCTGGCAGCCTGCTCGTCAAACAGGTCTACAATAGTTTTATTGGTGGGATATGCGATAGTGCTTTCTGCAAAGTTCACCAGCAGCTGTTGTTTTTCCGTTACACTTAAATAATCCAGCTGCTGAATGGGTTGTTCCGGTGCGGCCAGCGCTGCTTCCAGCAATTGTTCCAGGTGATTGCACAAACGGGTAATGGTGGCTTTGCTGTAAATATCCCTGTT
>NZ_DATCRF010000043.1:0-2398 GCF_036569125.1 Chitinophaga sp.
CAATATAATTGGGCCTGAAATCCGGGTGGTTATTGAAATTCGTTTGCCAGAATTTGCGCAGGTTCTCCATATCTGTAGCGGTGCTGTACCATACCTGTTGTTTCAGCCAGTGGGCGGCATCTGCATATTTCTTTTTCTTAACCAGCTGCTCAAAGGGCTTGCTGTCCTGCTTTTCACCGCTTACCAGCACAATGCGCTCTTTGGAAAATGGCTTGTATTCCAGGTTAGGCTGGTTACCTTTTTGCGGGGTAATAATAAGGTCCAGCAGGCCGCTGTCCAGCTCATGCTGCATTTCCGGGTATTCGCCGAATTTAATGCTAACGTTAAAGGGCAGCTCGGAAATATATTGTTCCAGGGTGAACTGAAATGTTTCCAGGCACATGCCTATGTTGATGTTTGCCTTATAGGTATCGGCACTTTTATGAAAATGCTCTTCCGCGGTTTCCAGTTTGTTCACCGCATCGGAAATAAAGTTGTACAACACTTTAGCCCGGTCTGTAGCCACCATCTTCCGTGCCGACCGGTCAAATAATTTGTACCCCACATAGGCTTCCAGCGAGTTCAGATGCAGGCTTGCACCCGGTTGTGAGATGTATAATGTTTGCGCAGTAGCGGTCAATGAGCCGGTTTCATAAATGGTTTTGAAGGTACGGAACCATTCCAGGTCTAACAGCATAATCTATCATTTTAATGATGCAAAGGTACTATTTAAGTTATTATGCTAATAGTTACACCCGGGGTAATTTTGTTCCGGAAAACAAATCAACAGGATAATGGAATATACTAACATGGAAGCAGCGCTTATAACACCAGCCGCTGTAACCCGTACCAGGAAAGGATTGCCCGCAGCATTGTGGGCTTTAACCATCAGCGCTTTTGCCATTGGCACTACGGAATTTGTAGCAGTAGGCATACTGCCCACCATTGCACAGAGCTTACATGTAAGCGTTGCCACTTCAGGCTTGCTGGTAAGCATTTACGCCATGGGCGTAGCGCTTGGCGGCCCCCTGCTTACGGCGCTCACCGGCAGGCTGCCACGCAAACCCCTGCTGGTAGGTTTAATGGGCTTGTTCATTGCAGGGCACATTGCATCTGCCATGGCCCCCGACTTTATTACTTTGCTGATAGCCCGTTTTATTTCAGGTTTTGCGCATGCCGTGTTCTTTGGGGTAGGGGCCACTATTGCAGCTACGCTGGTAGCGCCTGATAAAAAGGCCACTGCCATTGCAATTATGTTTGCAGGGCTTACCATTGCCATTATTGTAGGCGTGCCGCTGGGCACCTTTATTGGCCAGCATTTTGGCTGGCGTGCCACCTTTTTAGGCGTGGTATTGTTAGGGGCTGTTGGTTTTGCCGCTACCTGGATCCTGCTCCCGAACCATCTTAAAAGCAGCCCGCCACTGAAACTAAAACAGCAGCTGCAGGTGCTGAAAAGTGGTCCCATCCTGCTGGTGCTGGCCATTACCGCCTTTGGCTATGGCGGCACCTTTGTAACTTTCACTTACCTGGCTACACTGCTGGAAAAGATCAGTGGTTTCTCTGCCGCATCAGTAAGCCTGCTGTTACTGGTGTATGGCTTGGCTATTGCCCTGGGTAATGTAATAGGCGGTAAGCTGTCCAACACCAATCCTGCAAAGGCTTTGATCAGCATGTTCTTTTTACAGGCGCTGGTATTGCTGCTATTTTCTTTCACGGTGTATTTTAAAGTAGCGGCAGTGCTTACCCTGTTTGCAATGGGGATCTTATCTTTTGCTACAGTGCCGGGCCTGCAGTTATACATTGTGCAGCTGGCAGAAAAGTATTTACCAGGCACCGAGGATATTGCCTCTTCGTTAAACATCTCTGCCTTTAACCTGGGCGTAGCTATAGGCGCTTATGTAGGTGGTAAAGCAGTGGGCAGCGCGGCCCTGGGCCTGCCGGCAACGCCCTGGCTGGGCGCATTGATCGTGTTGCTGGGAGCGGTGTTAACGGTGTTTAGCTATCGTGCCAATAAAAGTAACTAAAGATTATTTCACGCAGCCCGGTGCTTCTTATTCCTGAATTGTGAAGGGCTGATGCCTTTTAGCTTGCGGAAGAATTTATTCAAATGGCTTTCATCTGTAAAGCCCAGCTCCGCCACTATTTCATTAATACGCAGGTCGCTGTGCAGCAGGCGGCTTTCTATCAGCTTCAGCTTATAGTTGTTAATGTACTGCTGCATGGTTTCATTGGCGTGCTTTTTAAAATAGCGGCCCAGGTAAGAGGCCGATACGCCAAACTCTTTGCTGATGGCTTCTGTGCGCAGCTTCTCCGGTGCATAGATATGCTGCTGGATGTATTGCAGTATATCCAGCGCTTTTTCATCCGTTGCTTCATTTACTTCCTGCGGCAGGTACTTGGCAATGTTGCGCGCCACCAC
>NZ_DATCRF010000044.1:0-14708 GCF_036569125.1 Chitinophaga sp.
TTACAGGGAAAGCCCCCCTGCCATCAACCTACGCCCGGAAAGTCATACGTAGTATAAATAAAGGTAAAATTGAGCATGCGTTCGCTGGCATCACTCTGGCCAGGCTGTTTAATGCATTGATACCAAATGCTACATTACGGCTGGTCGATAAAATGTCCCAAAAAATGTTTAAGCACCAGTAATTAAATGGTTCGCAGGCATTTTAGGCAATATGAACGCCGACCTCACTCAAAACGTCGTTTGCTATAAATCCAACCCTATAAACTTTTATGGTCCGCTATAAAATAGAGAAAGGCCGCCTCTTACTTTTGAGACAGCCATTTCTCTTTTTACTTTAACTTTTTACTGTTTCACAACTTTCATCGTTTTGCTTTGAGCGCCTTGCCTGATACTGATATAATAAACACCAGGTTTCAGATCCTGACCAAGCTGGTAGTAGGCGCCGGCATTTATTCTGGCAGAATAAATCACGCTGCCGGTGTTATTAATAATAACCAGGAACGCGGGCGCCTTTGAGGAAGAGGTCATTCTTACATTAAACACACCATTGGATGGATTGGGGAATAAGTCCGTTGTAAAATCCAGCTTACCGGGGCTGCTTAATTTGTTGCCGGGTACTGCCATCATGCTTTGGCTGGCCATCATACTTTGCAGGGTATCCCCGGGCGCTAAGGTCCGCACTTCAATAGCCGCTATGGAGCCGCTGTAAGGATCATACAATCCTTTCTTGGGATAGAAGAACACCTGTATCAATCCTGCATTGTCTGCTTTTGCCCGGATGGTTTTTATAACAGCGGTATTCAGCTTGTTGCCTGCGGCCTGGTAGATATTAAAGTCCGTAAGGCTATCCAGGCCATTGGTGGCTTTTATGCTGAAGATCCTGTTATTTTTCTGCGCATCCTGTGGCTCAACAAAGTGCATGCGGATAGTATAGAACGTATTAGGTGTAAGCCCACGCAGGTAATAACGCATCTGGGTAACATTGTCTTTAAACATGCGCAGGTACTCATATACCTGCGGAGGAGCGGGATCCGTTACCTGCGACACATCTACGGGTGCATCCACCTTTTGTACCCAGGTATAACCTGCATGCCAGCGTTTATCCGTACCCGTTGGCCCTTCCGGAACATATTGCGCAAAGGTGGTATTGGCATACGGACCAGCAGGTGTTTGCGTGGTGCCTGCGTTGATGCCATAAACAGCCGATTTGCTTGTCTTTAAAACCTCTATGCAGTAATCATCCACCCATACCGTACCGGGGCCTAATTTAGCCATCCAGTAGGTGAGCCCTGTTGCATTGTCAGGTACGGTAAGGGTATCTCTTATCTGGGCCCAGTTGTCCTGGTAAGCAGCCACATTATACACATCTCTTCCAGTGGTGGCGCCCGTAGCAGCACCCTGGTTATCTGCAAACCCAACGCCGTATCCTGCCCACCAGGGATAGCCATCAGCGCCTCTTTCTACTTTGATCCATTGGGTAAATACAATGATGCTGCCGCCTCTTACAGGTATGGAGCCTTGTATGTTCACACTGGTCTTAGTCGTGGTGAAACCCAGTGTGGCGGCTTTATCGCCGGTGTGGCCTTTGCCGCTAACGGTGTACACAGCGCCCACAGTAGGGGTCGTATCTTTATATGCTACCCAGTTGATCATGCCGCTTTCAAAACCATAGTTGGGTATGCCGCCACAGGAATCAAACGGCGCCACTGTTACCGGCAGGGTAGCTGAAACGCCCGATCCGTCCTGTGTATTAACGGTAATATTTAACGTGCCCTGTTTAATAGCGGTGATAAAACCGGTACTGTCAACCGTGGCTAATGCGGTATTGGAGCTGCTCCAGGTTAGTTTTTTAATAGAAGTATTGGCCGGCAGGAAGGTAACATTCACCCGCAGGGTATCCCTCTCTCCTATGGTGGCCGGGGATGGCTGCAAGGTAAGGCCGGTGGCCAGTACATTCGCTACATGAATATTGGCCTGTGCAGCAATAGCAGCATTGTCTGCCGACGTGGCTTTTACGATCACATCACCTTGTCTGATACCGGTAATAGTGCCGTTGCTGCTTACTTTGGCTACGGTTGTATCTGAGGATGTCCATACCACTCCTTTATTGCTGGCCTTTGCCGGGTTGATGGTGGCATTCAGCTGCAGGGTAGCTCCTACAAATACATTGGCAGCAGTGCTATCCAGCGTTAAAGATGTAACAGGCACATAAATAACCGTATAGGTTTTGGTTGCTGTAAAGCTGCTTTCCACAGAGGTAGCGGTAATGGTAACGGTACCAGCCGCTTTTCCTGTTACCACCCCGTTCAGGTCTACCGTAGCTATGGCGTCATTGGATGACCGGTATACCAGGTTCCGGTTGGTAGCATTGGCCGGTGTGGTAGTTAGCTTCAGCGTGTCTTTATAATTTATATAAAGATTGCTGCTGTCTGATTGAATGCTGATCCCCTGCAGTGGTATGATGCTGGCTTCAAGGGCGGCTATGGCAACACTGTAAGGATCGTTGGTGGTTCCTTTGGGAATAAAGTTCACCGTTACTAAGCCTGTATTGTCTGCTTTTGCCTGCAGGTTGCGGGTGATCACTGTATTCAGCTTATTGCCGGCTGCCTGGTAAATGTTGAAGTTAATGAGGCTATCGCTGTTGGTCTTCACGTTAAAGATCCGGTTGGCTTTGTCAGCATCGCTGGGTTCAATAAAGTGCAGGCGCAGCGAATAGTTGGCATTGGGTATCAGGTTGCGGAAATAATAACGCAGCTGTGTTACATTATACCTGGATACGCGCATATACTCATATACCTGGCGGGGCGCCGGCGAGGTTACCTGGCTCAGGTCCACGGTTGCGGTGATGCGGGAGCTTCCTGTATACCCTGCATGCCATAGCTTATCAGTGCCGCTGGGCCCTTCAGGTACATATTGGCCGATGGTGGTATTCTGATACGGTGTTGCCGGATTCCCGGTTGTTCCTGCGTTAATGGCTATTACAATGGTATTCACTACCAGCTGTACGGTTTTAGTGAAGCCGCCGTCTGCCGCAGAAATGGTGAGGGTGGTGGTTCCCAGCTTTAAGCCCGTGACTATGCCCTTGGCATCTACGCTTGCAATGGTGCCATCCGCCACTGACCAGTTAAGGGTTTTATTAGTGGTGTTGGATGGTATAACAGTAACGGCTATTTGCTTTGGCGTATTCATGGTGCCAAATACCACACTGTCTACCGTAATGCCGGTTGATATTGTTGGTGGAATGACGACCATCTGCCGCGTAGCTGTTTTTCCTCCATCGACCGATGTAACGGTAATGGTGGCGGCGCCTGCGTTGATGCCGCTTACATTCCCAAAGGGATCCACTTTAGCGATGGCCGTATCAGAGGAGCTCCAGGTAACAGATGGATTGCTAGGATAAGTGGGTGTAAGCTTCACGTTCAGCTTAACGGAATATCCTTTTACAAGGGTATCTGATGCGGAGTTGATGATTTCCACCGACTGTACAGGGCCAGCTGTGGGGGAGCCGAAAAAGATGCCATTCCCGTGAGCGGAAATAAACATTCTCCCCTTATTGTCGGCTGTAATATTCGGGGCTACGCCCGGCAAACGGTCCAGGATGGTAGTCCAGGTGCGGCCCGTATCGTCTGATCGGAAAGCGCCATAGTAAATGCCGTTGATGGGAAGGGCCTGACTGGTCGCATACAAAGCCAGGTGTGCATTGGGTGTGGTATCGGACATGGCAACCGCTATCCATTTCGGTTTAAAATTATCGCCGCCTACTTTGGTGAATGTTCTGCCGGTATCTGTGGTATGATAAAGCGCGCTGAACTGGGGATATGCTTCATTGTGATAGGCGATCCATACATCCCCTGTTTTCCCCGGCGTTACTTCAACATTGGAAGTAGTGGCATATGCTGAGCCGTTTGAATTGTTGCCTGAGTTGGCGGTAAGGCCGTCGGCAGCTGTTTTCTGGAATGATCTCCCGCCATCTGAACTTACAAAGAACGAGCCGCGGTCCCAGATATAGAAATAATCACCGTTCACCTTATCCGCTACAAGATGGTTCTCCCCGGGATACAGCATCCACTGTGCGCCGGCGGGTAAGATACCGGAAGCAAGGCCGGTGGATTTTGTCCAGGTGTTGCCCAGGTCTTCCGACCAGTACAGGTTGCCCAGGCTATTGCCATCCATTTGGGTTAGCCAGAGGATATTCCTGCGGTTAGCGGATACGGCTACACGTCCGCGTAAACCGGGCGATTTTGCAAACAGCGTGTAGGTATCGCCACCATCGGTGGAATAGCCTGCGCGTGATTTGCTGAGATCTGTAGTTTCAGGACCATCGCAGCCAACGCGAACAACAAAATCAGGATCGGTATACTGGAAGGCCACCCCCTGCATATTAAACGCAGAAAAGATGTTGCTGTTCAGGGCTGTGTAGGAAACTGCGCCCTTGTTCAACGGTTCGGTAAGGGAACGGTGGTGGGCGCCTCCAACATCTGCGGTCACCGTAAGCAACAGGTTCTTGCCGCTGGGAGGAACCACCATGGGGCCCGTTACCATGATCTCTTCCAGGCCCACTACGCGGATCTTCCAGTTAGCAGGCGATGCAAAGATATTATCAGTAGAAAGCACATCCAGCATATCATTGATCCATACCCTGTCCGGGTAAAAAGGATCCCAGGTGAAACCATAAGCATTATGCCCCGGGTCGTTATACGGCAGGCCATCATTGGGTGAGTGCGGCGCTTCCGTATTATCGCGGGAGATTATTCCCGGTGTATAGGAACCAGGCGCGCCTCCCCTCCTTGAAATATAATAAGGATCTTTTTGCCAGCTGCCGCGGGTACCTACAATGATATCATCTGAATTGGCAGGGTTTACCGCCACTTTAATGAAGTATCTGTCGCCTTTAACCGGATCCGGTTCTAAAGTTACAGGAGAAATATCCTGCCAGCTGCCGTTCTTATACTTGTAAACGCCTTTTTGTAAATTCTCTGCCCCGGCAGTTACGTACAGGGTCCCATCTGCGTGAATAACGGCCCGCGTAGGATACAGGGGGCTGTTGCTCATCAGCGTGAAAGAACCGCCGCCGTCTTGTGATACATATACTCCTGCAGAACGGCCGATATAGATCCTTTTGGTAACCTGCTGGCCGTTGACGGTAACAGTGCCGGAACTTTTGTCAAAAAGAATAAAAGCGCAGGAACCCGGCGTGGTGATATCGCTTACCTGCGACCAGCTGCTGCCGGCGTTCTCTGATCTCAGGGCGCCATTCTGATCTGTAACAACCCATACAATATTACTATTGGCGGGGTCCACCAGTATCCGTTCTCCATAAGCCTGCGTACTGTTAGGGTGTACAACAATGGGTACATGCAGGTCCGTCCAGCTATCGCCCCTGTCGGTACTTTTCAGGATAGTGCCCACTGCACTTGAACCTTTGCCAGGGCCGGAACCGGCGCTGTTCTCCACAGTAGCATACAGGATGTTGCCGGTAGCATCATTCGGATCTACCCCGATGCTGCCGCAACGCTGGCTGAATTCCCAGCTCCAGTAGTTGACCGGGAGTTTTTCAAATAACATTAAATGTTCCCACTTCTGCAGGTTCTTATTCCACCGGTAGGGCGTGCCTACATCGGTGGTAATGAAATAAAGGTCGGGCACTTTGGGATGCGCTACAAAAGAGGGTAATGCACCGGACCCTCCTATCCGTACCTGGTTCCAGGTATATGTTTGCGCGTGTGCTCCCCGCGAAAGGCTGAGATAAAAAAATGTTAGCAATAGGAGGTAGTAGATCCTTTTCATGTTAGTGGAATTTTTAAGGGTTTGCATAACGTGTTCATTACAAGCGTATATTAATTCCAGCCATTTTGAATGTCTTTAGCTACGTTGGGATTATAATTTTTCTCTACATCGGGAATAGGGAACAGCAGGTGCTTATCCTGGAAAGGTTGTGTGCCCACGCCCGGTTCCGCCGCTTTTTCCGCGTTGATGGTTTGTTTGATAATTCCCCATCTCAGCAGGTCAAAATACCGGCATTGCTCCCCGCATAATTCCAGCTGGCGTTCGCGCATCAATATTTTCATGGCATTGTCCTTATCGCCTAATGTGGTATACAAAAAGGCATGAGAGCGGGCGCGCACACTGTCTATCAGCGCCAGCGGCGCATTGCCGGTATTGCCTTGCTGGATCTGCGCTTCGGCCAGCATCAGCATCACATCCGCCAGGCGGATCACCTGCCCGTTGATAGGACTTTTTGGATCGCCATATTTTTCCACCAGGTTGTAATACTCATATTTCTTCCAGCGATAGTCGCCCTGCGGATCAGTAGCATCAAAAGGAAATGCTTTTGCACCGGTAGTGCATTGCTGGCAATACATGGTATCCCCGCCGGAAGCGGCAGTGCCATAAAAGGTGGAGCTGGCGCGGGGATCCGTGTACGGCTGGCCCGTTGCGGGATTGGTGTAGGTGAATGCTTTCACAGCGGAATTGCTGATGTACACGTTCTTCCAGTCGTTCCAGCCATATTCCATAGCGCGGCCGCTATGCGTTTGCTTACCTACCTGCTCTGCACCGTTGCCGAACATGTAGTAAGGCGATCCAATGCCCCAGTCGGTCCACTGCTGGTTCATGATCTGGAAAATGTTTTCCGGCGTGGTCTGATTGGTGGTACTGAAAACATTATCAAATGAGGGATCCAGCTTGTACGCGTACGGGGCGCCCATCAGCTTCTCAAATTCGGTTTGTGCAGGGCCCCACTTTTTCTGGTACAGGTACACCTTTCCCAGCAGGGCTATCACCGCGCCTTTGGTTACCCTGCCTAATTCTGCAGCAGGATATACGGTGGGCAATTCCGTGGCTGCTTCAGCTTCTGTGAGGTCTTTTTCTATCTGCTTCCACACATCGGCAGCAGGGCTGCGGGATAAATAGTTGTTATTAAGTGTGGTTTGATAGTCGGTATATAAGGGCACATCGCCCCATAAAGTCACTAAATGAAAATACGCATATGCCCGCAGGAACTTTACCTCTGCAAGGTATTGATTCAGCTTGGCGCGATCGGCCGTGGCCGTGGGATTCCAGGCTGCTGCCCGGTCTATCACCAGGTTGGTCCGGAAGATCATGCGGTAAAGGGAGCTCCATAAGGCGCTCTGATCTGCGTTGTTGGTGCCAAAACTGTAATCGCCCAGCTCCTGCTCTGCGCCCAGTAAAAAGCTGGCGCGTTTGGCTTCATTGCCCATCAGGTCAAAAATGTAATAATACTCCCTGGCCCACAACCCGGGATGCAATAGCGTAGCGTAACTGGCAATAGTGGCCTGGTTCAGCGCCCCGATGTTGGTGAAATAGGTATCGTATGCGTAGGCGCTCTGGTCCACCAGGTCAAGGCGCGATTTTTTACACCCGGCAGAGATGGTCACCAGCGCAGCTATCAGCAGTAATTGATGTATATGCTTCTTCATAAGATCACGTTTAAAAATTAAAACCCTAATTGAATGCCTGCCAGGAAAGTTCTTGGCTGCGGCACCTGTCCCTGGTCAATACCGCGTGCAAACAGGTAGTCGCCTGCCACTTCCGGATCATAGCCGGTGTAGTTAGTGATGGTAACTAAGTTTTGCGCTGCTATGTAAATGCGCAGCGATTTAATGCTGCCCTTGATCACATTGTTTAACATGGCTACCGGGGCGTTGTATCCGATAGTAATATTCCGTAAACGCAGGTAGCTGCCGTCTTCCAGCCACCAGTCGGATGGGCGGAGGTTACCGTTGCCGGTCACGTTCTGGCCTATACGGGGCAAAGCAGCTACGTCGCCGGGTTTACGCCAGCGGTCGAGAATATCGGTGCCGGCATTGTGCCCGGTAGACATGAAGCTGGTATTTAATTTTAAGCCATTCAGGAGCTTTAATCCGCTGATGCCTGACAATACCAGGTTCAGATCAAAGTTTTTATAGGTGATACCGGCGTTGATGCCGTATATGTATTTGGGAATGGCATTGCCTAATATTTCCTGGTCCTTTGCGTTCACCACGCCATCGCCATTAATATCCTTATAAATAAAATCACCCGGCAGCAAACCATCCTGGTAGGTGGCATCCGGCCGGCCTGTTTTCTTTGCTGCTTCCTGGTTAAGGGCTGTTATTTCAGCTGCATCCCGGGCCACATGATCCATCCGGTAGCCGTAGAAAGAGCCTATGGCACTGCCTGCAGCCGTGTAAGTGGTGGCAGGTACCGGCGTAAAGGCGCCGGCCTGGATAGGCGCAGAGAACTGATCGCCTAATGACAATACTTCGTTGTGGTTAACAGATCCGTTTACGCTTACATTAAAGCTAAGGTTGTTGCTGATCTTATCCGCATAGCCGATGGTAAGCTCAAAACCTTTATTACGGGCGTTAGCTGCATTCACGGTTTTTCGTGGCTGCGTACCCGTGGGGCTTACGCCAATGCTGGCAGGCAGCAGGGTGGTTACCAGCAAACCGGTACTTTTACGGTCATACCAATCCGCTTCCACGGTAAGGCGGTTATTCAGGAAGCCCAGGTCTATACCTATATCCGTTTGCGTGGTTTGTTCCCATTTCAGATCCGGGTTGCTTAAGGTGGTTAGCGTGGTGCCGGATACAAATGTTTCCGTACTGCCCAGGGAGTACACCAGTGCGCCGCCGGGTGTGCCCTGGTATGTTTTTGCAGTATTCAGAAAGTTGGGGATATTGTTGTTGCCGGTTTGCCCCCAGCTGGCGCTCAGCTTACCGTTTGACAATATGGGCAACGCGTTCTTCATAAATGCTTCTTCTGAAAAGCGCCAGGATAAACCTACGGCAGAAAAATTACCGTACCGGTAGTTGGAACCGAAGTTGGAAGCGCCATCCCTGCGGTAGCTGGTGGTGAGGATATATTTATCATCATAAGTATAATTCAGGCGGCCGTAGTAGGAGATCACAGAAGGGCGTGCATAGTTGGAATAGCTATTGGTAACGGATTGGGAAGAGGCTACCCCCACATTGGGAATGTTATCATTGGGCTGCCCGGTACCCCGGATGGTGGAGGCGTTCGTGATGCCCGGATCAATATAGCTTTGCCCTGCGATCAAAGACAGCTGGTGATTGCCAAGCAGCTTGTCGTACGACAAATAATTTTCCAGCATGTAATACGAGTTCTCTGTAAAACCCAGCGTTGACTGGCGGGCCTGGTTCAGGAAATTGGATGCCTGGTATTGTTGCTGATAGCTGTTGCTCCGGCTGGAGTTCACCTCTGCTGCGAACTGTGAACGGAATTTTAATCCATCAATGATCCGTACTTCACCTGATAGCTGCGGGAAGAAAGCCAGTGATTTGGTAGTTTGACTTCTCATGGCAATCTCCTGCATCGGATTCACGGCATTGCTGAAGTCATCGATGTTGGAGAGGATAGAATATCCGCCCTGGATGGATGGGTCCAGGATAGGTTTATAGGGCGCGTATTGTATGGCATTCAGGATATTGGCGTAGTAGCCTTTGGCTACATATTGCCGTACGATAACGTTTTGCGTAAAGCGGAAGCGGCCCAGCGTTTCCTCAAGGCCGATGCGTGCCTGGAACCGCTTGTTGGTTGCATTGTTTAAGATGGCCTGCTGATTGATATAGGTGGCAGAGATGCTATAGTTCACCCTTTCTCCACCGCCGCTGATATTCAGGTCATTCTCAGATACCAGGGCCGTACGGAAGATGGCATCCTGCCAGTCGGTGCTGTCCTGTAAAACTGCCGGTGTGCTGAATTTTGCCGGCAGCACGGTATTCTTGGTAACGGCAAGATCCTTCAGCGCATCCACATATTGCGCTGCATTCAGCAGGTGCAGCTGTTTCCAGGCTTTTGCGAAACCCCATTGAGAGGTAAAGCTAACGCGGGGCGGACCGGTCTTTCCTTTTTTGGTGGTGATGATCACCACGCCATTGGCGGCTGCGGAGCCATAGATAGCGGTGGAAGCCGCATCTTTCAGGATGGTGATGCTTTCTATATCCTGTGGGTTGAGCGTATTAAAAAGGTTTTTGGTGCCCTGGATCCCATCTACCACATACAGGGGATTAATATCGGTGAAGCTGCCGGTACCCCTGATAATGATCTGCGCATCGGCGCCGGCGCTGCCGCTGCTTTGCAGCACCTGCACACCTGCTGCTTTACCAATAAGCAGCTGCGAGGGATTGGTGGCGTTTACCGCACCGGCTTCTTTCACTGTTACTACGTTAAAGGCGCCTACCACATCTTTCTTCCTGGCAGTACCATAACCAATAACAACAATGTCGTTCAGGGCCGATACGGTTTTAACAAGGCGTACGGAAAAGGTAAGCGTGGCGCCTGCTTTCAGGGATACATTGCTCAGCCGCTGGGTTTCAAAACCCACGTAAGAAACGCTGATGGAGTATTGCCCTTCAGGCGGTAACCCGGAGAAACGGAATACGCCATTGCTGTCGGTTACCACCCCGGCGCTGTACTTTGTTTTTTCATTGAGCGCCACTACAGAGGCATTAGGGAGCAGGTCGCCCCGGTCTGTGCGCACGGTGCCGGTTACCTGCATGCGGCCCTGTGCCCGGGTGGTGATTGAAATGCCTGATATCAACATGACAAGTATCAGGAAAAGCCCCCATTTTGGTCGATAGAACATCTTCATAACTGGAACGTATTTTTAAAGTGTAAGGCATAGCAAGCCCCGGGGCGCTAACGGCGCCCATTGTGGATGGAACTATATTGGTGAATTATTTCCTCTTAATTATAAATCCGCTATCGTTCCGGATCAGCTTCAGATTATTGGGAAGCGTTAAATCAGTCAGTATCTTTTCCAGCGAGTCTGTTTTCTCAAATTTGCCATCGAAATAGATCTCCGTCACGTCTGAAGGATAATAATAGATGGCTATTCCATAGTAATTACTCAGCTGGTCCAATACCTGCGACATTGGTTGATTACTGAACTTATACCAGTCAGGCTTCGTAGAGCCAGCCCCGTTATTGCCCGCTTTTACTAATGCATCCGTGCCCCTGGTATTGAAATCAGCCACCAAAGCTTTTCCCGTTTTGCGGTAGTATCTGAGCTCTTTACCAGGCGTAAGCACCACATCGTTAATGACTTTCTTTTTATTAACAGCTCCCTGTACCAGCACTTTCCCGCTGTTGAGCCGTACGGTGATCAGATCTTCGCCCGGGAGGGCTTTCACATGAAAAAAGGTGCCCAGCGCGGTCGTATATAGTTCCCCGCTATACACAACGAAGGGATGTAATTTATCGGCGGCTACTGTAAAATCGGCTTCTCCTGTCAGGTATATGTTCCTGTTTTCCCTGAATTGTTTGTTATAGATCATGGTGCCTGCCGGCAGCAGCCGTACTACAGAACCATCCGGCAATACAATGGCCATGGCTTTCCGGCTGGTGTTGGTGGTGAGCTGCTGCTGTTCAACAGGAATGGTTATGGTCATTTCCGGGTTAGCGGCAGCCATCTTTTGCTGGTCACGATTCCGCAGCAACAGGGCGCCGCCGATCAGTACACCGGCTGTTACAGCAGCAATGGCCAGCCGTTTGATCCATACCTTGCGGCTATTGGCCGATACTGTTTGCTGATGAATATTTTTCAGCCACAGCTGGGAAACGATCTCCGGAAAGTGGCCGTCTTCCTGTAATTGCAGGAACTCCTCTTCCGGCAGGTATTTTTCCAGCAGGTCCGGATGCTCCTGCAGGTAGCTGGCTACCTGGCGGGCTTCTTCCGGTGTGCATTGATTGCTGAAGAACCGTTTCAGTAATTCATCATTGATCATAATATACGGCTGATAGATAAGTAATACGTTTGTGGTGCGCGAACTACGTAGTGTGATCCAAAAATATTTTAAAACCGGCCCAACCAGGCCAGGAGAGAGATAATGAGCCCGAGATAATGCCGGATCTGTTTAATGGCCTGGAAAATATGCGTTTCCACTGTTCTGGATGACAGGGACAGCTCATGTGCGATCTGCTGGTAGCTCATGCCTTTAAAACGGCTCATTTCAAATACCTTGCGGCGCATTGGCGGCATTTCATTTAATGCATTTGCCAGCTTTGCCTGTAATTCTTTTTCCGCCAGCTTTCCCCAGAGGTCATCTACCGGCAGGGTATATTTGTCTATAACGTGGATCACCTTTTCCTTGTAGATAGTTTCCTTGCGGAGAAAGTCGATCAGGGTGGTGCGGGCAATGCGGAACAGCTGCAGCTGTATATTGAGGTCCTCTGTGAGATTTTCGCGGTAGTTCCAGCATTTAATGAAGGTGAGCTGCGTTACCTCTTCTGCAATGAAGGATGACCTGGTTTTCTGGAGAATAAAATAGTATACCCTTTTGTGCCAGGCATAGTACACTTCATTAAAAACCAATAAGTTACCTTGCTTCAAAGCAGCGATAGTATTCAAAACGTGGCCATTTACCGCAGCAATTTAAATAAATAAATGTGGAAATTCCTAAGGGTGCGGGGGATGCGGTCCGGGGGAAAAGTGAACTTTTTTGCCGCTGTTCCGTTTTGTACAATTTTAAGGATCCCCACGGTCCTACCTTTACACCATCGATCACAAATTAAACCGCCAAACATGAAACCGAAATTTTTTAATCAGTCAAAGAAGCTGCTCCTGGTAGCAGCACTAGCTATCTTTTCAATCTCCCAGGCAACAGCAGCCGTTAGCGAGGAGCTGATCAGAGCATTTAATCACACCTTCCCGGATGCCCGGTATGTAAGATGGACAGAAGACCATGACTACCAGGTTGTTTCCTTTACACTGAATGACACCCAGTGTAAAATATGCTACAGCAAAGAGGGCGCAATTGTTTATTCATTAAAATACATGCAGGAAAACGATCTGCCTTTAAAACCGCTGATGGCCGTGAAGAAAAAGTATAAAGACAAACAAATTGTGGGTGTTGTGGAGCTAACCAATGCGAACGGCGTACTGTATGAATTGACAATTAGCGATAACAAGAAATGGTACGTGGTAAGAGCCGATGCCCAGGGTGGTATAGTATATACCAGGTATGCTTTTAATAAGCCGGTGTAGGATCTGGAGGGATCCATATCCTGCAACCTGCCGGGTTAAGCGCGATCCAAATGTTTTTGGAATCGCGCTTAACCCGGCAGTGGTTTAGACTACATTAGTAAAACTTACCCGGGCTACATTAGCCTTCGCGCCAGGTACATTCCTTAAGTGAAACACGCGGATTGCCTGCTGGCCTATACCTGGGATGTTACCGTTGATAATATATCTGTCTATAACGTTGTAGGTGGCGCCAGGGCCCATAAGGTCCTCTGTTTCGCCGGGAAAATATTTCTTAGCCGGGTGCGGGCGCTTTACTTTCGCAGTCCCTTCAAAGATCAACAACGCAAAGTTATCATAAGCTCCGAATTTGCCTTCAGCTATGTCGCTCCACATTGCTTTTACTTTGCCCAGGTTTAGCTGTGTGCTGGTGAGTGCATCAAAACGTAAGGAATTTTCGCTGCCGCTTATCCAGCCGGACTTCAATTCAAGCCGGTATCTTCTCCCTGTTATTGGGGTGGCTGCTTGTTGCGCATACCCATCCCGTAAAACCTCCGCAGTTTTTACCAGCAATTTTCCAAAACCCGTAGAGGTATCCGGCTGTTGCAATCCCCGCAGGTAGCTGTTTAACGGCAGATAGAAATAACTGGTATAAAGGCTCATGGCCAGCGTTTCCTCAGAATCGTGTACACATTTCTCCAGGCAATAGGCAAGCTGCGTTTCCGGTTTATAATTAAAGGTAGCGTCGTGACTCATTCCTGCGATTGTATTTCCGCTGCTCCTTTCTTCAATAATTGCATTATATGTGTAGTCATGGAGGCTATCCCCCTTGCCGGCCTCTGCTCCATACCTTTCCTTCCATCCATTTGTAGCCCTGTCTAAATGCCCCAGTATTTCCCAGGCATTATGCACTTTGGTCTTTAATTGCTTTCTGTGTTGCTTGTCCGCTGCGTCTAAGTTTGCGCCTTTTAACGCATTTAATTGCGCCCAAATGCTGTTTAAAACCTGACGCCCTTGTTCATAAAAAAAATCCTGCGGCTCATCATTTAACTCCGATAGGGGGAAATCATGTGTTTTACCACCTCCAAAGTTGACTCTTATTGTGCGACCGACCAATTGAACAACATTCCCTTTGCTGGCAAATTGCAGGGCAGGCTTTAATTGAAATGGCATTACAGTTGCTGCACCGGCTGCACTATTGTTGTATGCAGGCAATGAGAATTTCGGAATATCCGATCCAAACCGGTCCTCCCTGGATAAAGGTGCATCCTCCTGTTGAGGGCCGGCTTCCATTTTCTGAAGCGGTATTACTGCAGGATGGGATATTCCCAAACTGCCTGCATGATGAGCTATTCCATAACCGGAAGGTCCGGGAGTTTTGGTAGTGCTTGTCTCCTTAGACATAAAAAAAGGTATTCGGTCCCATAGGTATATGAATATACGGTCCGCAGGCCTGATAGGTTTTAAAAACCTGCCAGGCTTTTGTGCTTTTTAAACCTGTTAGCTCTAAAGTATACTAACAGTTTCAGTATTGCATTTCGTTTTGCATCCTGTTGCAATAAATAGATAAGCCCCCTATACTCCCCCTGTAAGCCTTATATACGCTCCCTATAAGCGCTCTCTTATAAGAGGGGGCTTATATACGTGTTATAAATATGTTGTTGAGCGTTGTAGTATTACTTATTATTGCCACCGTAATTTATTTCATACACCAAAATCATAA
>NZ_DATCRF010000045.1:0-8846 GCF_036569125.1 Chitinophaga sp.
CCAGCTTCATGGCCTCATTGATCTGCGTGGCCCTTACATCCAGCGCACCGCGGAAAATGTAGGGGAAGCCCAGCACATTATTTACCTGGTTGGGATAATCGGAGCGGCCGGTAGCAAAAATAATGTCCGGGCGGGCCTGTACTGCCAGCTCGTAAGCTATTTCCGGATCCGGGTTGGCCATGGCAAATACAATGGGCTGCTTAGCCATGCTTTTTACCATTTCCTGGGTTACCACATTGCCTACAGACAGGCCTACAAATACATCGGCGCCTTTCATGGCCCCTGCAAGGTCCGTTACCTTAGCCGTAGTAGCAAACTGCAGGTGCATCTCAGTAAGGTCTGTACGCTGTTTGGTAATAACGCCGTTCTTATCGAACATGATGAAGTTCTCCGGCCTGGCGCCCAAAGCCACGTACAGCTTTACGCAGGCCATGGCGGCAGCGCCGGCGCCGTTTATTACAAACTTTACCTTTTCTATTTTCTTTTTTACCAGTTCCAGCGCATTCAGCAGGGCCGCACTGGATATAATGGCAGTGCCGTGCTGGTCATCGTGCATAATGGGGATCTTCAGCTCTTTTTTCAGGCGCTCCTCAATGGCAAAACATTCCGGGCTTTTAATATCCTCCAGGTTAATGCCGCCGAATGTAGGCTCCAGCGCCTTTACCACCTGCACAAACTCATCAACTCCGCGGGCATTCAGCTCAATATCAAATACATCTATGTCTGCAAATATTTTGAATAATACCCCCTTGCCTTCCATCACGGGTTTGCTGGCTTCCGGGCCAATATCGCCCAGGCCCAGCACAGCGGTACCATTGCTGATCACCGCTACCAGGTTGCTTTTAGCCGTGTATTTGTAAACATTTTCCACGTCGTTATGGATTTCCTTACAGGGTTCTGCTACCCCGGGAGAATAAGCCAGTGAAAGGTCCCATTGTGTTTTGGTGTTTTTGGTAGGTACTACCTCAATTTTGCCTGGCCTGCCTAATGCATGGTAGTCCAGCGCATCCTGCTTGTTCAATTTTTTTCTCGCCATAAATAAATTATAAAAGACCGTTCGGGGCTGCAATATACAAAGTATTGGCCTATGGCTAAATGACCCAATGGTTGTATGATCCGGGAAGGCAGCGCTGTTTAAGCATAAATTATTACATTTACGCAGTTAAAACACTGGCAAATATCATGATACAACGCATTCAAAGTCTATACCTTCTGCTGGCCGCCGGCGCCGGCACTGCTACCTGGTTTTTGAACTTATGGAAGGCTAAGCTCAGCAATAACACCGAAAGTTATTTTAACGCCCAATCCAGCTTCCTGGTATTTGTTCTTTACATGCTGATCGTACTGCTGGCCCTGATCTGTATTTTCCTGTACAAGAACCGTAAGCTACAGTTCCGCCTAACGGTGATCAATATACTTTTTGCTATCGGGGCCATTATCCTGCAATATTTTAAAGTGCAGGACCATGCCAATACGCTGGTAAGCTCCGGCGTAAGCATTATTTCCGCTACCTATTTACCCGGCGCCTTTTTACCGGTGCTGATCTTAATATTCCTGTTCCTGGCTGCCCGGGGCATTTATAAGGATGAGAAGCTGATCAAGTCCCTGGACCGGCTGCGATAGGCCCGCGGAAAAAGAATGTAAAATCATAAATGCAAAATTTCAAACCGACAAAGGAGGTTCATAGAGACCATTTAAAAAACTTTATGAACGAGATAAATGTAAAAGTAGAATGCCGCGAACATAAGCTTCGCGGCATTCTACTTTTACATTTATGATTTAAAATTTTACATTTTACATTCTCTTCAGGTCTAACCCGGCACTTTAACTGTTTGTTATCTTTTCGTCATTTGCATGTGCACACTGCTTTTATCCGTGATAACAGAATCCAGGATCATTTTTGAAATATAGGGCTGAAAGTGTTTGCGGTCCGGGTAGTTGTATACATTATTCGTAATAGCGTTTATACCGGAAAAATCATACAGGCGGCTGCCAAAACAGCGCTGCAGAATAGCCATATCTGCCGGGGCAAATTTCTCCTGGTCATACAAAGGCGCTATTACAATATAGTAGCTGGTGTTATGCTTCTCAAAGATCTTTTTCATGCTTAGCAGCATCCGCTCTTCTCCTGCCGAGATCTGCTGCGGCCTGTATTGCTGCGTAGCGCTTCTTTTATATAAGAACCCGTTTGCTTTCAGTGAATCCATTTTATGTATGAACTTTTCATCGTGCAGCACATCGCCATAAGCAGCAATAATACTATCGGTACAAAAGTGCTTGCAATCATTGGTCACCGGGTCCGATTCCCAGTTGGGGTAAATGCCGCCGCTTACCGGCATGCCGCAAAGGATCTTTATCTTATCTGCATTCAGAGAGGAAAAAAAGCTCTTATAATGGCTCAGCATATAATCCCTTTCACTCTTTTGGGTTAGCAGGTAATGGTCTGAGGGGTGGCAGGCGCCATCATTTTCAAAAGTGTTATCCGTATCCAGGTATATAACCACATTGCTGATGTTATATCCCAAAGTATCCAGCAGCTTTAGCTTTTCATCCATACCGCCAATGCTTTCATTCCAGTTGGCATAATGGAAAAAATGTGCATTGGGGATCTTATGCTGCAGGTAACAGGCATAAACACCGGTGGTACGGCTGCTGCCAAAAATGAAAGAGTTATACTTATTGTTGGGCGCCTTCAGCAGCTTTTTGGTGGAAAGGTCGCCCAGCTGCTGAAAAGAGTATTTCCAGGAGTAATTATTATACTGCTTAAAATCCGCATACACATCCCTTTTCATATACAGCAGTGTTGGCACCAGTATCAGGATAAAAGGGATAATGCTAAAGGAAAATATTTTTACAATGAACTTGCGCATAACCTAAAACTGAAAATAAATAAATTCTTGTTCCTTACCGCCGAACCAGATGATGGCAAAAATGATGGCATAGTATAAGGCGTACCGCAACGGTTTTTTCCACTGCAATCCAAAATCAGCAATTGCATAGGGCTGCTCACGGCCCCTCCACTCAATTAATACGAACAGTATTACCAGCAGTATAACGGTGAGTGGTTTTACCTCCGGTATGCTGAACAGCGAAGGTTTAAAGATGCCTGCAATGTAGCTGATGGCATGGTGTATATCGGCCGCACGGAAAAAGATCCAGGCCAGCACCGTTAACCCGAATGTGAGCAGAATGCTGAAAAATTCCCTGAACGTAGGAAAGGTTTTACCCTGCGCTACGGTTTCAAGATTATTACGGTTATTGTTGGTAAGCAGCAGCGGTAAAAAGTATACGGCATTTAATGCGCCCCATACAATAAACGTCCATGCAGCGCCATGCCAGAAACCACTTACAATAAAAATAATAAAGGTATTGCGCACCTTCATCCAGGTGCCGCCACGGCTGCCTCCCAGTGGTATATACAGGTAATCCCTGAACCAGCTGGAAAGGGAAATATGCCAGCGCCGCCAGAACTCCGCAATATCGCGGGAGAAATACGGATAAGCAAAGTTCCTTAACAGCTCTATACCAAACAGCCTGGCTGTACCCAGGGCTATATCCGAATAACCGGAAAAATCTGCATAGATCTGGAAGGTGAAGAACAAGGCACCCAGCACCAGCGTGCTGCCGGAATAAGTGGCTGAATGGTTGAAGATCTGGTTCGCGTATTCCGCACAGTTATCTGCAATTACAATCTTCTTAAAAAGCCCCCACAGGATCTGCCGCAAACCATCCACCGCTTTTGCGTAATTAAAATGCCGCTCCCGCTGGATCTGCGGCAGCAGGTGGGTGGCCCTTTCAATAGGCCCTGCCACCAGCAGGGGAAAGAAGCTTACGAACAAGGCATAATCAATAAAATTCTTTTCCGCCTTAATGCGGTCTTTATAAATATCTATCACGTAAGACAGGCCATGGAAGGTGTAGAACGAGATGCCAATGGGCAGTATGATCTTTATGGTCCATGGATTTACGTGTAGCCCTAATTGTGATAGCCCATCTGCAAAAGAGGTTACAAAAAAGTTATAGTATTTGAATATGCCCAGGAAACCCAGGTTCACGGAAATACTTAACCAGAACCAGAATTTTTTCATGCCTGCGCTGTTGGTCTCCGACATTTTTAAGCCGGTGAAATAATCCAGCAGCGTAGAGAAAATGAGCAGGAACATAAATCGCCAATCCCAGCAGGCATAAAAGAAATAGCTGGCAACCAGCAGCAGGATGTTTTGCAGTTTCAGTTTGTTGTTAGCCAGCCAATAGAGCCCGAATACTATTGGTAAAAAGATGGCGAAATCGATAGAGTTAAATAACATGCGGTTGGGTTGTGGTTATATGGCCTGTGTTATGTTATGGTTTCCCCTTGCGAAATACGACATCAAATATACAAGAGCGAGCTCATATTTAATAACACAATAAGCGCTCCTGCTGCACCGTTGCAATAAAAAAGCACACCAATTGGTGTGCTCATTTAAGTAATACTCATATTAGTTATTACAGGTATTTCCCTGTATAGCTTTCCTTTACTTTCTTTAATCCTGAAGGTACCCCGGCATACAGCAGGTTACCGCCGCCGGCGCCTCCTTCCGGCCCCAGGTCTATTAACCAGTCGGCACTGCGTATCACATCCAGGTTATGCTCTATCACCAGCACGGTATGGCCCTGGTCAATGAGCGCATTAAAAGAATTCAGCAGCTTCTTAATATCGTGAAAATGCAGGCCCGTGGTGGGTTCATCAAAAATGAAAAGGATATGCCCCTGCGCACGGCCCTTACCCAGGAAGGAAGCCAGCTTTACACGCTGCGCCTCGCCACCGCTGAGGGTATCGCTGCTTTGGCCCAGCTTCACATATCCCAAACCTACATCACTTAAGGGGCGTATTTTGTTGCACACATCTTTTTCATCTTTAAAAAAGTCCAGTGCTTCATCTACTCCCATTTCCAGCACATCGTAAATGCTTTTGCCTTTATAGTTCACTTCCAGCACTTCATCTTTAAAGCGTTTACCACCGCAGCTTTCACAGGTCAGGTGCACATCTGCCAGGAACTGCATTTCCACGATCACCTCGCCTTCTCCCTTACAGGCGTCACAACGGCCGCCATCTACGTTAAAGGAAAAATGTTTGGCCTGGAAACCGCGCATTTTGCTCAGCGGCTGTTTGGAGAACAGGTCGCGGATCTCGTCATATGCTTTAATATAGGTAACCGGGTTAGAGCGGGATGATTTACCGATCGGGTTCTGGTCTATCATCTCTATCTGCGTAACATCATCTACCGCGCCTTTTAAGGCCCGGTGCTGCCCTACCCTTTCTGCAAACTCGCCTTTCAGCTTCATAAGGGCCGGGTAAAGGATCTGCTTTACCAGCGTGGTTTTACCGGAGCCGCTTACGCCGCTCACCACACATAGCACCTGCAAAGGAAAGTCAACTGAAATATTCTTAAGGTTATGCTGCCGGCAGCCTTCCAGCGTAATGGCCTTTTTCCATTTACGTACATGCGTGGGCGGTTCTATGGTAAGGGCGCCGCTCAGGTACTTACCGGTAAGGCTGTTGGGATCTTTTAGCATGGTAGGATAATCGCCGGCAAAGATCACTTCCCCACCCAGGTGACTGGCCAGCGGGCCCATATCAATAATGTAATCCGCTTCCTCCATCATCTGCTCATCATGCTCCACTACCACCACGGTATTACCCAGGTTACGCAGCTCTTTCAGCACACCTATAAGGCGGTGGGTATCGCGGGCATGCAGGCCAATGCTGGGTTCATCCAGTATGTATAATGAGTTGGTAAGATTGCTGCCCAGGGAGCGGGTAAGCTGTATGCGCTGGCTTTCCCCGCCGCTTAGTGTATTGGCTACGCGGTTCATGGTAAGGTAGCCCAAACCTACATCCAGCAAGGTTTTAATGCGGTGGTGCACTTCGATCAATATACGTTTGGCCACCTGCTGATCGTACTCGCTGAGGGTCAGCTCATCAAACCACTGCTTCAGGTCCGTTACCGGCATATCTACCAGGTCGGCAATATTTTTACCGCCTATTTTCACGTACAGCGCTTCTTTACGCAGCCTGCCGCCGCCACATTCATGGCATACGGTACGGCCCCGGTAGCGCGCCTGCAGCACACGGTATTGCACCTTGTACAGGTTTTGCTCCACCATTTTAAAGAACTCGTTGATGCCGTAAAAATGCTCGTTACCGGTCCACAGCAGCTTTAGCTGCTCGTCAGACAGTTCTGCAATAGGCTTATGTACGGGGAAGTTGAATTTACGGGATGCTTTAATGAGCGTTTCCTTATACTCACCCATCTTTTCCCCGCGCCAGGGTGCAATACCGCCTTCATACACGCTTAAGCGCTTATCCGGTATTACCAGGTCGGGGTCAATGCCCAGTACCTGTCCAAAGCCTTCGCACACCGGGCAGGCGCCGTATGGGTTGTTAAAGGAGAATAAGTTGGGCACCGGCTCTTCAAACTGCAGGCCATCCAGCTCAAAACGGCTGGAGAAATGCTGCTGTTGGCTGCCGTCGATCTCTATCAGGCAATCGCCTTCACTTTCATAGAACGCTGTTTGCACACTGTCGGCGAGGCGGTGCTTATCATCTTCATCAAAATCCTTAGCCACCACGCGGTCTATCAATACATAGGTATTTTCGTTGATGGCGGGTTTCTTTTCCTCCAGCAGCTCCTCAATGCGCTGCATTTGGCCACCGTCCTTACCGCTCATATACAGACGGGAAAAACCTTTCTGCATCAGGATGTTCAGCTCCTCCTTTACATCACGTTTGGCGTGCCGCCGGAAAGGCACCAGGATCTGTACTTTAGCGCCGGCAGGCAGCCTGGTAATGAAGTCCACCACATCGCTCACCTCATGCTTTTTAACCAGCTGGCCGGATACCGGCGAATAGGTTTTACCAATACGTGCAAACAACAAACGCAGGTAATCATAGATCTCCGTCATAGACCCTACGGTACTGCGGGGCGTACGGGTGATCACCTTTTGTTCAATGGCAATGGCCGGACAGATCCCTTTGATGTAGTCCACATCCGGTTTGTTCATACGCATCAGGAACTGCCGGGCGTAGGAGCTGAGGCTTTCCGCATAACGGCGCTGACCCTCTGCATACAGGGTGTCCATGGTCAGGGACGACTTACCGGACCCTGATACCCCGGTTACTACCACCAGCTTGCTGCGGGGAATAGCTACGCTTACATTTTTGAGATTATGTACCCGGGCGCCTTTTATGAAAATATGATCTTGTGTGCTAACTGACTGATCATCAATTACTGCTTCCTGTTTCTTAACTTTTGTAGCCATGATTATTGGGCAAATTTCCACGAAAAAGTTGACAATCTGAAGAGGTCCACGGTTCAGGGACCAGGCTCACTGTCGGTTTATATTAAGCAATGTATCCGTTACAGATGCGGAAACGGTTCTGTGAAAAAGGGTCCCGCCAAATGTATCTCCGAAAGTAAGATTTTCTGGTGAAAGTTAAGGTAACAGATACCGGCGCCTTACCCTGCTTCGTGTTTGTTTTACATTTTCTGAACTTTTACTGCCCCTCAATCGTATATATAATCATACCCTCCTGATTTTTGCACCTTTACCAGTTGACTGCCCTCAGGAATGTGGGGTACAATTCCCCATATTATATATTATTCGTATAGCCGCAAATGAGCGCGGACAGCGGAGTGGCAGGAACGAATAAAGCTGATAATGTTGAAGTTACGCTTTTTAGCAGGGGCGGGGCAGGGCTAACCGTTGCTGGCAGGCAAATACAGCGGGTTAAATGTGTCGATGAATTCCCGGTGAAATTTATTTTGGATAAGTTGTTTTTATAAACTATTCAATTATATTTGCATCCAGACGAACACCTATACCCTTTAGACAGAACAGCGAATTTTAACCAAAAAAACATCCAAATTATAGCATAAACTCTACTCAAACAAACACCTACAGACTGTTAGGTCCGTATTATTTACTCACCCGTCTATTAGTAGAAAGTTTATGCAAGTAATGTATAAATTAAGCGATGAACAATTGATTACCCTTTTCAAGAAGGGGCACACCTCTGCGTTGGAGGAACTAGTGCAACGGCATAAGGATAAGCTGTTTACTTCAATCGTATTACTCGTAAAAGATCCCTTCCTAGCTGAAGACATTTTCCAGGATACCTTTATTAAAATTATTGATACGATCCGCGCGGAACGTTATACGGAGAAAGGTAAGTTCCTTCCCTGGGCTATGCGTATTGCGCACAACCTGTGTGTAGACCATTTCCGGAAGATCAAACGGACCCCAGTTATTAAGACCGGCGATGATAAGGACATCTTTAATGTGCTGGGCTTCAGCGATAGCTGTGCAGAGGATAAGATGATCACACGCCAGAGCCATGACCGGGTACGTAAAATGCTGGATATGCTGCCGGAAGAACAACGGGAGGTAATTATCCTGCGGCACTACGCTGAATTAAGTTTCAAAGAAATTGCAGACCTCACGCAAGTGAGCATCAATACCGCATTAGGCCGTATGCGTTACGGCCTGATCAATCTCCGGAAGATGATGACGGAGAAGCAGATTTGTTTGTAATAATCCCTTTTTTGCTTGCCATCAACGGGCGGCCGGCGAAAGTCCGACCGCTCGTTCATTTTATATAGTTGGCAGTCTGCAGTGGGCAGTTGGCAGTCTTTGGCGGATGCTGCCTGGTTTGTATAGGCCTCCAGGGGGATTTTTGGGGATTTTGTTTTTAGTAGTTATATCGCCCTATTAGCAATTACATTTAATCTTACTGAGCACACTTTATACCACTACCACTTAATTATTGCATCTACGTCAATCCTATATATTTATCCGATACATAC
>NZ_DATCRF010000046.1:0-16555 GCF_036569125.1 Chitinophaga sp.
GGATGAAGCTGCCCGCAAAGCCGCTGCTGCTGCAGCTGCCGCGGCCGCCGCTAACAATAATAATAACAACAATAATGTAGCTGCCAACCCGCCACCGGTTAAGGAAACACCCAAAGCACCGGAACCGGAACGCCCCGCGCCGGCGCCTTCCCGCAGCGCAAATGTGCTGGAAGCTACACCCGAAGCCCTGGCACTGTCAGAAAGCTTTGAGAACAACCGCGGCAAGCTTCCCTGGCCGGTAAGCAACGGCAATGTTATTGGCCACTTTGGCCGCCAGCACCATGCCGTGGTGGAAAAGATCAATGTGGAGAATGATGGTATTATCATTGCCACCTCCAAAGGAGCTGCCGTGAAAACCATTTTTGAAGGAGAGGTAAGAAGGGTAATGGTGATACCGGGAAGCGGTTATGTAGTGATGATCCGCCATGGGCAATACTTTACAAACTATGTACGCCTGCAAACCGTAAGCGTAAAAACCGGTGATAAGGTACGTACCGGCCAGATGATAGGCACTGCCAGCACCAACGATATAGAAAACCAGGGTGAGGTGGAGCTACAGATCTATAAAGGCGTAGTGAAACAAAATCCTGAAGTTTGGATTATGAGAAGGTAAGGACTAGCTTTTAGCCGTTGGCTGTTAGCCTTTAGCTGTTAACCTGGCCTAATGCACAGCGCTAAAAGCTAAAAGCTAATGGCTAATAGCTAATAATACTTGCTTTTTCCCGCACCCGCTCATACAACGCTTCATACTGAGGTACAATATTGTTAATGTGAAAACGCTGCGCCTGTTCCAGTGCGCCTTTGCGTACGGTGGCCAGCAGCGCCTCATTAGAGAGCAGGTCAATAGCATGGCGGGCCATACTGTTCACGTCGCCCACAGGGCTCAGAAAACCGGTAACACCTTGTATATTCACTTCCGGCAGGCCGCCGGCATCAGAAGAAAGCACCGGCACTTCAGAAGCCATGGCTTCCAGGGCGGCTAAACCAAAACTTTCATATTCAGAAGGGAGTACAAATAAGTCGCTGATCGACATAATATCTTCCAGCTGCTCCTGCTTGCCCACAAAACGTACATCGTCACAAATACCCAGGTCGCGGCACATGCATTCAATAGTCGGGCGGTCGGGGCCATCGCCTACCAGCAACAGTTTGGAAGGCACTTCTGCGCGCACCTGCTGAAAGATCTTGATCACATCCGGCACCCGTTTTACCTTACGGAAGTTGGAAACGTGCAGCAGCACCTTTTCGCCGTTCGGTGCAACAGCCTGGCGGAAATGCGGCAGGCTGCGGCGTTTGAAGCGTTCAATATCTACAAAGTTGTAGATCACCTCAATATCTTTTTCTATCTGGAAATACTTATAGGTTTCTTCCCGCAGGTTGTTGGACACTGCAGTAATCGCATCGGATTCATTAATGGAAAAGGTAACCACCGGCGCATAGGTTTTGTCTTTACCTACCAGGGTAATATCCGTACCATGCAGGGTAGTAATAAAAGGCACTACGCGGCCCTGCTTACTTACGATCTGTTTGGCAAGATAGGCCGTGCTGGCGTGCGGTATGGCGTAATGCACATGCAGCAGGTCCAACTGGTGGTTCATGATCACATCTACCATCGTGCTGCTGAGCGCCGATTCGTAGGGCGGAAAATCAAACAGGGGGTAGGTGGGAACCTGTACTTCGTGATAATATATGTTTGCGTGAAAAGCGTTGAGGCGTACCGGTTGCTGATAGGTGATGAAATGCACCATATGTCCTTTATCTGCCAGGGCTTTGCCCAGCTCCGTTGCCAATACACCACTACCTCCGTAGGTAGGATAACATACTATTCCTATACGCATGGGAATTACAGTTTTTTGGAGAGCTTAAAGCCGAAAGCAAAAAGCATAAAGCTTTTCACCTTTTACTTTAAACATTGTGCCTAATGCTTTGAGCGCCGAGCCTTGAGCTTTCTGCTTTCTGCTTTCTGCTTTCTGCTGTGTCGCATTCTGCCCCGCTAAGGTACTTTACAAAATTCATTTGCCCTTTACCGCTCAGCCATTTATTTGTAATAACAGTCCGAATTAGTTAGTTTTAGCGCAAAAATCCGCCTGTTTATGCTACGATCATTGTTGCCAATTGCACTGGCTTTTTCCATATCTGTGGCGCATGCCCAAACTTCTTCCGATGATTCTGTGACCTTGCGCAAACTGGCTGATGAAGTGTTAACACACAGCACTGCCTATGCAAATTTAAGGATACTTACCAAAGAGATAGGCGGCCGCCTGGCCGGCTCCCCGCAAATGCCCAAAGCAGAGCAGTGGGGCTTTAAAGCGCTGAAAGCTGCCGGTGCAGATACCGTGTATTTCCAGGAGTGTATGGTACCGCATTGGGTACGCGGTGAAAAAGAGGAAGTACGCATTATTTCCAAGCGCCGCGATTTTGTGCCTGCCCTGCAGGTGCTGGCCCTGGGTAATTCAGAAGGCAGCGGCACTGCCGGCGTAACGGCGCCGGTGCTGGAAGTAAGCTCCTTTGACGACCTGGAAGCTAAAAAGAATGATGTAAAGGGAAAGGTGGTTTTTTACAACTACCATTTTAACCCTACGTTCATTAAAACCTTTCATGCCTATGGCGATGCGTTCATGTACCGAGCCACCGGCGCCAGCCGGGCTGCCAAATACGGCGCGCTGGCAGTAATAGTAAGGTCTATGTCGCACGGGGCTAATAACTTCCCGCACACGGGCGCTATGCGCTATAATGATTCCTTTCCCAAGATCCCTGCCGTGGCCATTGGCCTGGAAGATGCCGACCGCTTAAGCGACCGCATAAAGGATGATAAGGACATGAAAATATACCTGCATACCAGCGCTAAATTTTTACCGGATACCATTGGCCATAACGTAATTGGAGAGATCCGCGGTACAGAGCATCCGGAAGAGATCATCACCATTGGCGGGCACCTGGATTCATGGGATGTGAATGAAGGCGCGCATGATGACGGTACCGGCTGTGTGCAGTCCATAGAAATTATCCGCGCATTCAAAGCGCTGGGCATACGGCCGAAACGCACCATCCGCATTGTGTTATTTGCAAATGAGGAAAACGGAACGCGCGGCGCCAATAAGTATGCGGAGGTAGCCAAGGCTACTCCTGCAGAACATCATATTTTTGCGCTGGAAAGTGATGCCGGAGGCTTTACGCCCCGTGGTTTTTCATTTACCATGCCAGCAGAAAAAAAGGCAAAGATCATCAGCTGGAAACCTTTGTTCCTGCCGTATGGCTTATATGATTTTGAAGATGAAGGCGGCGGTACGGATGTAGGCGCATTAAATGAAGCCGTGGGCGCGCCTATGGGCGAGCTGGCGCCGGATTCACAGCGCTACTTTGACCTGCACCACGCTACCAACGATGTGTTTGAAGCCGTGAATAAACGGGAAATGGAGCTGGGCGCTTTTAGCATGGCAGGGCTGGTGTATATGATCGATAAATACGGACTGTAATAAATAAAGCAGGAAGTAAGGGCTGCCTCTTACTTCCTGCTTTGTCTTATACCTCAAACCTCAAATAAAAGCTATGCGCAAATTTGTTCTCCTGATCTTTGGTATCATAGTGCTTGTTCTGGTACTGTTTATTTCCTACCGCTATTACTTTGTATTTGGCCGGGGTGTAAAGGCCGGGGAGCTGAACTTTTTTGTGCAGAAGGGGTACATCTTCAAAACCTATGAAGGGCGGCTGATCCAGACCGGTTACCGCTCCAAGCAGCCGGGTTCCCTGCAGTCCAATGAATTTGAATTTTCTGTGGTAGATGAAAAGGTGGCGCAAAAGCTGATGAGCAGCAGCGGCAAGCTGGTGGAGCTGCATTATAAAGAATACCTGGGAGCCATTCCCTGGCGTGGCTTTAGCCCGTTTATAGTAGATAGTATTGTGGCCATCACGAACCAGCAAAATATACAAACGATCCCTTAACGGATCACAATCCACTAACGACGGACCACTACCCACAGACGGGCAGGCGCGTATTGCTGTACTAGTGATACTCCGCAGACTGCCAACTGCCAACTGCTAACTGCTAACTGCCAACTACTTCGCATGCATCAGAAATATAGCAGGCCGCTTATGCAGCTCCGGCAGCGCGGCTTTCCACTCCTTTATTGTTTTGGTGTGAATGTACTCCTCCGGCCCGGTAAGATCTGCGGCAATACATAACAGCGTTTGGTCTTTACAGTTAGTCAGTATGTCTTTCAGCAACGGGTTATTTCTATAAGGGGTTTCTATAAAGATCTGTGTCTGATCCTTTTTCAGGGAAAGGGCTTCCAGCTCGCGGATGGCTTTAATACGCTCCGGCGGCTTTACCGGCAGGTAACCGGTGAACTGGAAATTTTGCCCGTTCATGCCGGATGCCATTAAGGCTAATAAAATAGAATTAGGCCCCACCATGGGTATTACCGGGGCATTGATCTTATGCGCCACCTGCACTACCAGGTGCCCGGGATCGGCTATGGCCGGGCATCCTGCCTCGCTCATGATGCCAATATCATTCCCTTCCAGCAATAATTTTTTTGCCAGCGCCGTATCCGGCGGGTGGTTTTCGTGCATCAGGTGCAGCTGCAGCGCATCAATGTTAATGTTACGGTCCAGCGCTTTCAGAAAGCGGCGGGCCGTACGCTCATTCTCCACAAAAAAGAACCGTAAGGGCTGCACAGCGGCAGTAATATATGCAGGAATGGTATGCAATGCCTCCGGGCTCAATACAGTAGGAATCAGGTACACTTTGCCGGGCGTGCTCATTACAACAGGCGTTTATCTTGTAAATGAATAGTGGCCGCAATTACAGCGTAGGAAGGCGCCAGCGCCCAGCCTATAACAGGTATGAACATGAACAGGTAAAACACAATGCCATTGCCCAGGGCCATGCCCCGGTGGGCTTTTATGAAGGTAATGCTCTGGCGCATGTTCATCCGGTGGCGCTCGCAGCTGTAATCCATCATGGAAAAACCGTAAAAGTAGGCTTCAATGAAAAAGCCCGCCAGTGGCGTTATCCAGCCCAGTATGGGTATAAAGGAAAGCAGGAATAGCAGTAGCAGCGTAATGGTTTGGAACACCATGTTACGGAATGATATGCGGATGCCGCGCACCATATCTTTCAGGAACTCCTGCCAGCTGAAAGGGAACTCGCGGTGCTGTAAAATGGCTTCTGTTTTTTCCGACAGGTAGGCAAACAGGGGCGAGCCCAGTATGAGGAAAAAATATTTGAAGTAGGCGAAGTAAAGCAGCATCAGAATAAGGCGGATGCACAGGCCCAGGAGAATAAAAACAAAGCTTACCCAGCTGCTTTCCAGGTCCTGGATCCAGGTGCGCAGGGGCAGCAGCCCAAGAAGGTACTCCACAAAGTCACCTGAATAGCTCCATACAAAATAAATACCGGCTATAAATAACAAACAATAAATGATACCGGGTAACAGTATCCATTTCCAAAGCTTATTGGCGGTAATGAAGTGATGGGCCTTTCCGTAAGATTGTATGGCAGCTATAACTTCTCTGAATGAAAACAAGGTCCGCTTTTTTAGTATGACAGAATAAATAATGCCGTAAATAACTAAAAAATCAACGGAACGAAAATAAAAATATTTCAGCCACCGGCTTTGTGCCGCTAGTTATTAGCTTTTACTCAAAGAATATTTGTATAGCACACTTAACGGCAGGCCACTAAATGGTATTAGCAGCAGCCGTTGTTAGAACTTCGGACACAAGGTTTTATACTTGCTGTTTTCGCTGGAACGGTGAATATAAATAACAGATATTTCCATACCGCCCCGGTAGTTGGAGGCCGGTTTCAGAGAAGACACGTTCAGGTCATAGGTCAGGCCTACGTTAAAGCCGCCGATCTCTAACCCTACATAGGGGTTAATAGCATCTTTCAGGCGGTACCAGCTACCCAGGTAAAACATGGTTGGGTTATCTTCCGGCACACCGCTCAGGTTAAAGCCGTAAGCTGCGCCAAAAGAGGTTTCAGAGGCCGTGCTTTGTTTCATGTACAATGCGCTGGCATGTATGCGGTTATAACCATTTACCGGGAAAGAGCCCCCACCGTGTATGGTGTAACGGTAGCTTAAGCGGTTGTTATCCTGGCTCATGAAAGTTTCGGTAGGCTGGGTAATGTGATAGTAGGAAACACCCGCGTAAATATTGGAAGCTTCACCCACCAGGCCATTATATAATATACCTACGTTGGGATCAAAGTAAGATATTTTAGGATTGGTGAGGAACTCGTTGCTGGGCAGCCCGGGGTTGTACCCGTTGTTATCTATCTGGTTCTCAAACATCAGCTTACTCTGGTCAATACGTTTTTGCATAAACGCGCCCTGTAAGCCAATGGCCAGGGTATGGTTTCCTTCCGGATCCAGACCTTTATGATAAGAAGTGCTGATAGCGATGTAGTTAGATACCAGTGCGCCGCCGCCGGTTTTATCGTACAGGGCCATAATACCTACGCCCCATACATCGGTATATGAAATAACATTCTTTAAAATGCTAAAGTCGGCAGAAAGGGTTCCCGTTACATAGGGGGTAGCGATGCTTCTCCACTGTGAACGGTAGTTGCCGGCTATACGATAATCGCCGGAAAACAAGCCGGTAAAAGCTGGGTTCAGGGTCATAGGCGAGGCAAAGAACTGCGAAAAATGCGGGTCCTGTGCCTTGCTGGCAGGAATCAAATAGAGAATGATGGTTAATATTAGTAAAGCCTTTTTCATAAAGGTTAATGCATTATGGTATAGGATAGGATAAAAACAGTTCACTTTTACCAGTCTAAGGTACGAAAAGAGCTTAATATTTCAAATTTAATTCATATAATATAGAACGTTTTACTGCTGCAGTTTGTTACCGAAGGCCAGATCACCGGCATCTCCAAGGCCGGGAACAATGTATCCTTTGGCGGTAAGCTCGTCGTCAATATCCCCTGCCCATATGCTGAGATTGGGGCTGGCATGGCGTTGTACGTATTCTATACCCACGGTGCAGGCAATGGCTACTACCAGGTGAATGTGTTTGGGTTTGCCGATATCCTCCAGGTGCTCAATGGTTTTTACCAGGGAAGCCCCGGTAGCCAGCATAGGATCGGAGAGGATAACCACCTGCCCGTCAATAGAGGGGCTGGACACATATTCCAGGCTGATATCAAACGAACCGTCGGTTTTATGTTTGCGGTAGGCGGAGATAAAGGCGTGATCGGCTTTATCGTAATAATGTAATAATCCCTGGTGCAGCGCCAAACCGGCCCGCAAAATAGTGGCCAGCACCGGCTGCTCTTTCAATACCCGGCAGTTGGCAATACCCAACGGGGTCTGGATCTCTTTTTCCTCGTACTCCAGCGTTTTGCTGATCTCGTAGGCAGCCACCTCGCCCAGGCGTTCCATATTACGACGGAAACGCATGCGGTCTGTCTGGATGTCCATACTTCTGATCTCGCTAAGCCATTCTCCTACCAGCGAATTGGTCTCACTCAGATTGATTATCATTACTAGCCGTTTGGGGGGCAAAATACCAAAAAACACAGGAAAGGCGAAGGGAAAAGGTTTTTTTAACATGAAAAGGCTCAGGGTGATATCATTATATTATGATGTGGGAAAAGGGTAGGGTTTTATGTAGGGGGGTAGAGTTGCGCAGCAATGTCAGTAGGGAAAAAGGGGGATTTTAGGAGGGAAGGGTACCAGTTGCACAGCAATTGGAGTAGGGAAAAAAGGGGCTGACCGGAAAGAATGTAAAATCATAGATGTAAAATTTAAAATGTAAAAGTGGAATGCCGCGAACATAAGCCTGCCCGGTTCACGGCATTCCACTTTTACATTTATGATTTATGATTTTAAATTTTACATTTTTACATGCTTGCCAGGCGGGATAACAACAATGGGAAGGCCGGCTGTTATTCCCTGGAAGCCTGGCTGCCCGGTTGCAGCAGGGCGGCTTTTTTTACCAGCTGTAAAAATTCAGCGCGGTATCCTTCCGGATCATCGCCCCGGGCATCCTTAGCCAGGGTAAGCACCTGCTCATAGCTGGCCTGCCCTTTATGGGCGGAGTTGCGGAGCAGCTGCCCGAACTCCGCTACTGCGGCGCACATACGAAAATCTACAGGGGCTGCGCTAATGGCCTGTACCTGGTAGGGCAGCACTTTGGTCATTAGCTGGCTTTGGCTGTCGGCCGGCCTTTTATAGCGCAGCTTTACGGTCAGCACTTCGTTTGCCGGGTTGCTGATCACTGCACGTTGCTGGTACTTCAGCGGATCTACCCAGCTAACAGCCTCTGTTTTAGCGCCGGCGGGCACTATCTCGTACAGGGCGGTTACCGTATGGCCGGCGCCCATATCGCCCGCATCTTTTTTATCGTTATTAAAATCTTCGTTCTGCAGCAGGCGGTTTTCGTACCCTACTAACCGGTATGACTGCACGTATTTAGGATTAAACTCTATCTGCAGCTTTACATCTTTGGCAATGGTGAACAGGGTACCGCCAAATTCTGTTACAAAGGTGCGGCGGGCTTCTTCAAAATTATCTATGTAGGCGTAGTTGCCGTTGCCTTTATCGGCCAGCAGCTCCAGCTTATTATCTTTATAATTACCCATGCCAAAGCCCAGCACAGAGAGAAAAATGCCTTTGTCGCGCTCTTTTTCTATAATACGTTGCAGCTCGCCGTCGCTGGAAGGGCCTACGTTAAAATCGCCGTCTGTAGCTATGATCACGCGGTTATTCCCTTCTTTCATAAAGTTGGCGGCGGCGGTTTTATAGGCCAGCAGAATACCTTCGCCACCGGCGGTGGAGCCACCGGCCTGCAATTGATCCAGCGCGTCCAGGATGGTGGTTTTTTCACTGCCGGGTGTAGCGGGCAGCACCAGGCCGGCAGCGCCTGCATATACAACAATGGCTACTTTATCGGCAGGGCGCAGCTGCTGTACCAGGGTTTTGAGCGCCTGTTTTACCAGGGGCAGCTTGTTGGCATCTTCCATAGATCCGGAAACATCTATCAGGAACACCAGGTTAGAGGGCGGTACCTTATCGGCTGTAACGGTTCTGCCTTTCAGGCCAATGCGTACCAGCTGGTGTGCGGTGTTCCAGGGGCATATAGCCATATCCGTATAAATAGCTACGGGGTCTGTACCGGTGGGGGCTTTGTACTGGTAATCAAAATAATTGATCATCTCCTCTACCCGCACGGCATCGGCCGGCGGCATTTGCCCGTTGTTCAGGAACCGGCGGATGTTGCTGTAGGCAGCACGGTCCACATCAATGGAAAAGGTGCTGAGCGGCTGGTCTGTAGCGGTATGAAAATCGTTTTCATTAATAGGGCTGTAATCTTCTGTGTTATAAGTATCTCTGTAAACGCCCTGTGGCATGGGAGCAGCATACATCATCACGGCATCTGCCTTTGCCTCGTATTCAACCAAACCCTTTGTAGCATTGGCTTGCGCAGCCCGTACCCGTTTCTTTTCCTCCAGCTTGAACAGCCGCGCCGTGGAATCAGTGAAGCTTGCCGGCTGCAGCAGGATCAGCACATTGCCTGCATTTGGTTTTATAAATACTTCCTGTGTTTTATAACCGGTATAACGCAGCTGCAGCACCACGGGGCCGGTTGGGATCTGCAGCCGGAAGCCGCCTGCGGCATCACTTTGTACGGATGATCTACCTGCTTTTACCTGGATGGTAACCCCGGCCAGCGGTTTATGGGAGCCTGCTTCCTGCACGGTGCCTTTGATCTCACGGGTTTGTGCATTGACTGTCAGGGCAGTAAAACAGGCCAATAGCAACAGGGAAAAATATTTTTGCATAGTGATTTGTTTTGATCTGCTAAGAGGATGCATCAATGAGGTCAAATTCCATATTATCTTTGATGAAAATTTTTTGAGCATGGTATATCATGTAATTGGCATTATGTCGGGGAGTTCGCTGGACGGGCTGGATATTGCTTTTGTGGAGCTGGCAGAAGTACGCGGTAAGTGGGAGTACACGATTCAGGCGGCAGACTGCCTGGCGTATGAGCCGGAGTGGGTGGAGCAGCTAAGCAACGCTACCGGCCTGCCTGCGGGCGAATACCTGCTGCTGCACAGCCGTTATGGTCATTACATCGGGGAAAAAATAAAACAGTTTATAGCACAGCATGGGCTGGAACATAAAGTACATTTCATTGCCTCTCACGGGCATACTACGTTTCATATGCCGGCACAGAAAATGACGGCGCAGCTGGGCGAAGGCGCTGCCATAGCTGCGGTTACCGGCCTGCCGGTGATCAGCGACCTGCGTGCCATGGATGTAGCCCTGGGCGGGCAGGGCGCACCCATAGTACCTGTTGGTGAACAATTACTGCTGCCGGGCTACCAGTACTGGTTAAACCTGGGAGGCATTGCCAATGTATCCGCTAACCTGGAAACCGGTTTTACCGCTTTTGATATTTGCCCTGCCAACCGGGTGCTGAATGCCCTGGCCGGGGAGCTGGGCCGCGCGTACGATGAAAACGGATCGCTGGCAGCCGGTGGTATTACAGATAAGCATTTACTGGCCGCATTAAATGAGCTGCCTTATTATACATTACCCTGGCCTAAATCGCTGGCTAATGATTTTGGTACTGATACGGTGCTGCCATTAATAAAGAACACCCGCATTTCCATACAGGGTAAGCTTAACACCTATACACAGCATATAGCCGTGCAGGTAGCCCATGCCGTGGCACAGCTGCAAAAGCAGCAAGCAGCAACGGAAGGAGAGCAAAAGATGCTTATTACCGGCGGTGGCGCTTTTAATGGATTTTTAGTAAAACAGATCCAGGAACAATTGCAGCCTTATAATGTAACGGTAGTAGTGCCGGATGCGCAGACGGTAAATTATAAAGAGGCGCTGATCATGGCGCTGATAGGCACTTTGCGCTGGCGGCAGGAGCCGAATGTGTTATCTTCCGTAACGGGTGCGCAACGGGATAGTGTAGGCGGCGCGCTGTGGCAGTCGTGAAAAAGTTAAAAGTAAAAAGCAAAAATTAAAAAGGGTGCGGAGATCTTCGCGTTTTTAATTTTTGCTTTTTTACTTTTTATTTAACTACGTCAGTAAATGTAAACGTATCACCATTAAACAAACCTTTATCACTCAGCTTTAAGTGCGGGATCACCAACAGCGCCATAAAAGAGAGCATCATGAAAGGTGCGGCCAGCGGGCTGCCCAGGGCTTTGGCAGCTTTATCGAGGTGGCTGTACCGGGCTGCTACTTCGTAGCCATCCAGGTGGCTCATTAAGCCGGCTACCGGCAGGGGCAATACATCTATCTCCATACCATTCACCACACTAATACCCCCTTTTTCACGGATCACGGCATTCACTGCGGCGCAAATGCTTTCATCATCTACCCCAACAGCAATAATGTTATGACTGTCGTGCGCTACGGACGATGCAATGGCGCCTTTGGTAAATCCAAAATTGCGGATAAAACCTGCTGCTGCAGGCGCCGGAAAATATCGGTTCACCACCACCATCTTCAGTACATCCTGTGAGGGATCGCTGTGCAGGGCGCCGTCTTTAACGGGCAGGGTGGCCGTAATGTTATTGGTGATCAGCTGCCCGTCCAGCGCTTCAATTACATTTACAGTTGCTGTAGTACCGGCAGCGGGTATACGAAAATCATCCACATGCTGCGGGCGGCAATCAAAGTTATTGATAATGCCTGCAGTAACGGGCTCAATCAGCGTTTGGCCGTTGGCGGCTACCTGTATGCCGTTTACATAGGTGGCTTTTACGGTAAAGTCGGTGGTATTGTTAATAATGATCAGGTCTGCGGGATCACCTTCGCGCAGCAGGCCCACCTCCATTTTATAATGCAGCACCGGGTTTACGCAGGCTGCGCGCAGCACTTTGAACAGGTCGATACCCTTTGCCAGCGCACGTTTTACCAGCACGTTAATATGCCCTTCCACCAGGCTGTCGGGATGTTTATCATCACTGCAGAACATCATTTTTTCCGGGTAGTCGTGCAGCAGGGGAATGAGCGCTTCAAAATTCTTGGCTGCGCTGCCTTCCCGTATCAGGATGTGCATGCCGTACTGCAGCTTGTCCTGCGCCTCTTCCAGTGTAAAACATTCGTGATCGGTGCTGATGCCGGCATCTATATACTGTTTGGCCGCAGCGCCGCGCAGGCCGGGGGCGTGGCCATCCACCGGCTTACCGGCTTTATGGGCAGCGGCTATTTTTTCCATTACATCCGGCTGCTGCTGCAGCACACCGGGAAAGTTCATCATTTCAGAAAGGTAGCGGATCTCCGGGTGTGCCAGCAGCGCTTTTACATCCTGTACGCTTACCACGGCGCCGGCTGTTTCAAACGGGGTGGCCGGCACGCAGGAGGGGGCGCCAAAGTTGCATTTGAACGGGGTATGCTGGCAGTTGGCGATCATGTAATTTACGCCGGCCACGCCTAATACATTGGCTATTTCATGCGGGTCGGAAATAGTGCCTACGGTGCCGTGCACCACTGCCAGGCGGGCAAATTCCGCCGGGGTAAGCATAGCGCTTTCAATGTGCACATGCGCATCAATAAAGCCCGGTAGCAGGTATTGATCGTACCGCTGGCTATCGCGCACAATTTGCCGGATACGCCCGTGTGAAATGTGTACGGTAGCGGGGTATATTTCCTGGTTCAGGATATCTATCAGGTTGCCGGAAAGCTGGAAAGTACTCATATGTTAAAGATATAATTACCCGGCGGGAATTGGCATAATTCGTGTAATTTGTGTACCACTAAAACGAATAATATGAGAGCAAATAAAATGTTAACCCTCCTGTTCCTGGCAGTTATAGCAGTATGTAGCGGGCTGCGGGCGCAAACGGTAGATGAGATCGTGAACAAACATATTGACGCCATGGGCGGCAAGGATAAACTGAAAAGCCTGCAAAGCATGTATACAGAGGGGATTATGGAAGTACGCGGTATGGAAATACCCCTGAAACTGTGGCTGGTAAATGATAAGGCCATGCGTATGGAGTTTGAGGTAATGGGTTCCAACAACATACAGGTCATAACCCGTAACGGCGGCTGGATGCAAATGCCGATGCAGGGGCCGGAACCAAAGGCGCTGGATTCCAGCATGGTGCATGCCATGCAATCCCGCCTGGACCTGGCCGGCGAGCTGTATGATTATAAGGCCAAAGGCCGTACCGTAACGCTGGAAGGAAAGGAAACCAAAGACGGAATGGAAACGTATAAATTAAAAGTGACTAACCGTGACGGCAGCGTGATCATCTTATATGTAGATACCAATACGTATTACATTGACCAGATGCAAACGCATATTAAAGCACAGGGACAGGAAATGGATATTACCACTGTATTATCCGATTACAAGAAAACAGATAATGGTTTCGTGTACCCGGCATCTACCTCACAGGAGCCTATTGGCACCAAGATCAGTGTAAGCAAGGTAGAGGTGAACAAGCCGGTAGATGATAGCATTTTTGTAATGCCGAAAAAATAATAAAGATGTGCAGATATGCAAATATGCAGATGTTCAAATGATAGCATTCCATCTGCACATCTGCACATCTGAAATCTGCACATTAAGAATATAACTCCTTCATGGCGGCTGTTTCGGCCGCCATTTTTTGTACCAGCTGCTGGGGTTCCAGCACTTTTACATTCGCGCCATAACCTAACAGCAGCATATGCAGCTCCGGGTTAATTACAACGTTCAGGGATATACGGCATTCCTTTTCATTATCTTCCAGCACCTGCTGGGAAGTATGAATGGGTTGTGATTTAATGTATTTACCCTGGTGCGGGGTAAAGGCCAGCACTACTTTTTGCGGCTCCCCTTCCAGCACTGTAATGCCAATGGCGTGGCGATAGTAGCTGGCATCATCAAAATTCTTTTCATCAAAATTAGTATTGGTAGGCCACAGCTTTACAATACGGTCCAGCGCAAAAGTAAGCAGGGTGCCGCCTTTGGCCTTCTGGCTTTTGCCGATCAGGTAAAAGCGGTGCTGGTATTCCCGCAAATGATAGGGCTCAACCCAATGCTCTTTAGGCTCATTACGGTCAAAGCTCTGGTAGGCAATACGGATCACTTCCAGGTTCTTGATGGCATCTACAATTTCGGGGATATGCTCTGCGCCTTTGTATTGCGCAGTGCGCGAAAATTTGATCATGCCTTTATGCTCCAGCGTTTGCCGGTTTATTTTCAGGCTGGCGGCTATTTTCAGGATCGCATCTTCAAACTGCTGTATAACAGGCAGGCTGCGGAACTGCTCCAGGATGCCGATGGCTATTTCCAGCCCCTGCAGGTCGGCCTCTTCAATAGGTATATTGCTGATGGAGTAAGATTCATCTTCATAACGGTAAGTACCGCTGCTGCGCTCATATAAGATGGGGGCCATATAGTTCAGCTCCGGGTCCTGGCGCATATCCTGTATATCCTTCTGTATGGTGCGGGTAGAGATAGATGCATCCATTTTTTCAGACACATAGGCAATCAGCGCATCCAGGGTAGGCTTGGGCAGGCGTTTGTTGCGCAGCCGTTCATCTATCCAGCGGTAACGGGAAAGGGCATCCTTATTCTTTGGCATGAAGAGGGAGTTTTGGTGCGCAAAATAGTGCAAATGTGCAGATGTGCAAATATGCAGATGTGCAGATGGATTGAAGCGGGCCTTAATTTGCACACTTGCATATTTGCACATCTGCACATTTCCATTGTTTTTTTTACTACGCAAATTCCCTGCGTTTTGCGCGGATAGCTTTGTATTGTCATTAAACATCAGGGTTATGAACAAAGTAAAAAATACAAGCACCGCCGCCAAATGCCAGGCCATCTCCATCAGCCAGATCATACTGGATGAGTCTAACTTTTTAACCTTCTGGGGTTATATACAGCAGGAAGGTACCTGGCACCGTTGCGATTTTGTAACTAATTACGATGTGCTGAATGATATACTGCGCTACTCCGGCCACCAGAACGACGGCATACAAATGAGCATTGTGCAGCACCTGGAAGATATGCGCCACATCCCGGAGATCATTGACCTGGAAGCCACCCACGGGGAAGCTGTGGTGCTGGAAAATATGACCTTTCAGCTTACCCGCCCCCGTCTGCAGCAGCGTGGTAACTGGATAGAATATACGGATGGCGAATGCTACTACATCAGCAAGGTAACCCCGCAACCCGCGCCGGTAAAGGAAAAAGAAACCGTACGTACCGAACAGCAGATAGACCAGTGCATGCTGCTGCTGTGCAAAAGCTACGAGCTGTACCTGGGTTACCTGGAGCTGGAATTTGACGAAGCAGCAGCCCGCCAGGAAGCCAATTTACTGGACGACCTCAAATACACCATGGCGTATTGCGCCTGGAAACAACACGGCAATTGAACACTACATATTCATCCCTGTTAACCCTATACCATTGAAACTGTTAGCCCCAAATGCCCTGACCCTCAGTTGTTTGTTAACACCTTTCCCTACCCGGCACCGGGTAGGGAAAAATTTTTTCCAAAAACGGCCCTAAAGTCTATAAAAATTGTAGGAAATTATTACATTTGGAGTCATAAAAGAGATGTAATATGAGTTTAAGACTAGGAGATATAGCGCCGAATTTCAAGGCGAAGACCACACAAGGCAACATCGATTTTTACGAATACCTGGGCGATAGCTGGGGCGTATTGTTTTCGCACCCTGCGGATTATACCCCGGTATGTACCACAGAGCTAGGCAGAACGGCCCTTTTGAAGGATGAATTTGCCAAGCGTAATGTGAAAGTGCTGGCGCTGAGCGTAGACCCGCTGGATAAGCACCAGGGCTGGATCAACGATATTAACGAAACGCAAAGCTGCGAAGTGAACTTCCCGATCATTGCGGATGAAGATAAAACGGTGGCTAACCTGTATGGTATGATCCATCCGAACGCCTCTGAAACATTTACCGTACGTTCACTGTTTATAATAGGCCCGGATAAGAAAGTGAAATTAACCATCACTTACCCGGCCTCTACCGGCAGGAATTTCTTTGAAGTGCTGCGCGTAATAGATTCCCTGCAGCTGACCGCCCAGTACAGCGTGGCCACACCGGCTAACTGGCAGGAAGGGGAGGACGTGATCGTAGTACCGGCTATAAAAACGGAAGATATTCCGGCGAAGTTCCCGAAAGGGCACAAAGTTATTAAGCCTTACCTGAGAACTACCCCGCAGCCGAACAAATAGGCAGCCGGGCGTGTTTTAACTGGTAACAGTAAAATGCAACGAATAGGGCCGCAAGGCTTTTATTGATAAGAATTTTTAATGGTTGGTTTTTGATTTTTACGAAACGGGGATTTTTCCCCGTTTTTTCGTTTACCAACCGGGCGAGGCTTAGCGGTTAGCTCTTAGCTTTTAGCCTTTAGCTTTTGGTGTTTAGCGTTCGGCGGGCCAGCTCTGATCTTCCGGCCATAATCTTTACCACCTTGGGCATTCTGCTCCAAGCATGCGGTGTTCAGCATTAAGCAATCCGCTTTAGCGTCAGTCTTTGCGCAGCGCCTTCCGCGTTCGGCATTCGGTCTTCAGCATTCTGCTCTAAGCATGCGGCGTTCAGCATTAAGC
>NZ_DATCRF010000047.1:0-3645 GCF_036569125.1 Chitinophaga sp.
GATAAAAGGGATACTGCCAAAGGCAAACGTATTATGGAAACCCGGGTGATGATCAAAACGGCGGATGCCTGGCAGGCCGGCGCCTACCAGTGGAATGCAGCGCAAACAGATGCGGTGCTGATCACGGGCGGCGCAACGGAAAAGGTGCAATGGATCAATGCCAATGGGGAACAACAATCCGTACAGTATGAGATCCCGGACCAGCGCAGCTGCAGATCCTGCCACCAGGGTAGCACAGCAATGCAGCCCATAGGACCTAAGCTGCGCAACTTAAACCGTGCAGTGCTGCGTAACGGTACGAGTGTGAATCAGCTGCAATACCTATCCCATGCGGGTTTGCTGCCGGAGGTAGATGTAGCTGCTATCACCGCTTTGCCGGCCTGGGATAATGAACAGGCGCCGCTGGCAGAAAGGGCCCGCGCTTACCTGGAAGTAAACTGCGCCCATTGCCACCGCAGCGGGGGCTGGGCCGCCCGTACCGGCCTGCGGCTTTCCTATGAGCTGTCATTGGAGGATACGTATATAGAAAGGGATGGCAATAGAATGGTGCATAAAGTAGCGCAGGGGCAAATGCCCAAAATAGGCACCACCATTGTGCATGCAGAGGGGCTGGCGCTGATACGCAGCTACATTAACGGGTTGCAGTAAGCCGGTTTCATAATACCCCACAATCTTTACAACCGCCATCTTACCTGTATTCAACAACCCCGTTCTTTTGAGCGGGGTTCCCTTATTGGAGTACAGCCGCTTCCGTTAGCAAAAGTTGAAACCCGGTCGTAAAGCCCCCTCAATTTGTCGGATTTACACCCGGAACAGCTGGTTATGTTCGGATATCTTTGTAGGGTCATTAAATTTAAAATATCGCAAACCTAATAATCATTACAACTGTTATGAGAAAAGTAGTTTTATTAATGCATGCTTCCCTGGATGGTTTTGTAGCAGATATTAACGGCGGCATGGACTGGATCCAGCATGACAACGAGATCTTCCAATATGTAACGGACAAGATGGAGGACGTAGATGCAGCTATTTACGGCCGTACCACCTACGGCATGATGGAGGGTTACTGGCCCACGATACCCAGCGATCCCAATGCCAGTGAGCTGGACCGCCACCATGCAGCCTGGGTGGAGCAGGTGCAAAAAATAGTTTTTTCCACCACGCTGGAAAAAGTAACCTGGAATAATACTACCTTAATAAACGGAAATACCGCCGCGGCCGTAGCTAAGCTGAAACAGCAGCCCGGCAAGAACCTGATGATCTTTGGCAGCCCGCGTTTAACACATTCTTTTATGGAGCTGGGGCTGATAGATGAATACCTGATCAATGTGAATCCCGTGTTACTGGGTACAGGTATCCCCTTATTCAAGGATGTGCAGCAAAGAACAAACCTGCAGCTGTTAAGTACCGTTACCTTCCAGACCGGCGTAGTGGGCCTGCATTATGAAACTAAGCGCGGATAAGCCTTTTACCGTTTACCTAAACCACAACATACCATGAAAATTATCAAGCGTATCTTACTTGTTATTGCGATCCTGATCGCTATTCCCCTGCTCATAGCCCTGTTCATCCGCAAAGATTATACGGTGGAAAGGGAAGTGAATATTAACAAACCTGCCGCCGAAGTTTTTGATTATGTGAAGTACCTGAAAAACCAGGATACCTATAGCGTATGGGCTAAAATAGACCCTGCTATGAAAAAGGATTACCAGGGCACGGATGCTACGCCGGGTTTCATATACCGCTGGGATAGCCAGAATAAGGACGCCGGTAAAGGTGAGCAGGAAATAAAAAAGGTAATACCCGGGCAGGTGGATTATGAGATCCGTTTTATAAAACCATTCCCCGGCAAGGCCAGCGCCTTTATGAGCGCCACCCCGGTATCCGGCTCACAAACCACGGTGAAGTGGGGCTTTAGCAGCAGGATGGCTTACCCCATGAATTTAATGCTGCTGATGAACATGGAAGATATGATAGGCAAAGACCTGCAAACAGGGCTGAACAACCTGAAAGCATTACTGGAAAAACAATAAGTTATTATTCACCCATAAAAACATTTACAATGGCAGCCGTTAATCCTTATCTCACCTTTAGTAACAACTGCGCAGAAGCATTTGACTTTTACAAGGCGGCATTTGGTACAGAGTTCCTGACCCGCATGCTGTTCAGTGATATTCCTGATTCCAAATACGATGCAAAGGAAGGAAATAAAGTGATGCACGTAGCTTTACCCATCGGGCAGGGAACGATTCTTATGGGCAGCGACAGCCCTGCGGAATATGGCCAGCTGAGAGAAGGGGATAACCTTTCCATTGCTATCAGCGCCGCCAGTGAAGAGGAAGCCAAAAAATTATTCAATGCCCTTTCAGCCGGTGGCAAAGTAACCATGCCGCTTGAAAAAGCTTTCTGGGGCGCACTGTTCGGCATGTTCACCGACAAATACGGCGTGCAGTGGATGGTGAATTATGATTACGAGCAGAAGAATTAAAGGTAAGAAAGTAAAAAAGCAAAAGTCAAAAATTAAAAAGGAATGCAGTCCCTTATCCGCTGCATTCCCTTTTAATTTTTACTTTTTTACTTTTAACTTTTTCAAGCGAGCGTGAGCACCGCCCACAATGCTATTCCGGAAATAAACAGCCAAAGTAATACGCCCTGCAATAAGGGCCGCACGCCAACCCCTTTTAATACTTCCCGGGATAGCCCCGCACCGATCAGGAATAAAGTAATGGTTAACCCGGTTTTTGACACCGCTACAATTACCTGGCTTATTTGCGGCATAGGCCAGTAGGTATGCAGGATCATTGCCAGTATGAACAATCCGATAAACCAGGGTATTTTAATACGCTCCCGGCTGGTTTTAAAGCTGAATGCCGTAATAAGCGCCACAGGTATGATCCATAAGGCCCTGGCCAGTTTTACAGTAGTAGCTATCTGAAGGGCTTCGGGACCATATTTATTAGCAGCGCCCACTACCGCGCTGGTATCATGTATGGCAATGGCGCTCCACAACCCGAACTGCGCCTGTGTTAAATGCAGCGCATGACCAATAACCGGGAACAGGAAAAGCGCCACTGCATTTAATATGAACACGGTACCCAATGCCACAGAGATCTGTTTCTCTTCTGCTTTCATTACCGGGGAAATGGCTGCTATGGCGCTGCCGCCGCAAATAGCGGTGCCGCAGGCAATAAGGTGGGAAAGCTTTTTCTCTATCTTCAATACTTTACCTGACAGCCATCCCAGCGTCAGGGTAACAGCAATAGAAGCAATGGTGAATAAGATCCCTTCTTTGCCTGCCTGTAGTGCGCTGAACACATTCATGCCAAAACCCAGGCCTACCACAGATACCTGTAATAAAATATGTGTGGCCCTGTGGTTCAGATGCAGGAAAGGATGGCCAATGAACTGCGCAATACATAACCCCAGCAATAATGCCAAAGGAGGGGAGATCCAGGGGGTAAGACATACCGCTAATACCAGTACGAAAATTACCTCGCGGGTAGTAATGCTTTTATCGAGGAAGGTTTTCCGGTCTTTGTTGTGAAGGATTGTTTCCATGAGCTGCCTTTTATTTTACCGGCACAAAATTCATGGATTGAGGCGGGGAAAGGAAATCACCCTTAGTAATGTGTTATAACTATAAGT
>NZ_DATCRF010000048.1:0-5262 GCF_036569125.1 Chitinophaga sp.
GGAGCTAACAGATGCACCTGTACAACATTATACAAAATTTGAAGTAGTACATTAAGTGAATATGCGGATATGCAACGGTGTAAGTGAATGTATAAACTATGCGGGCGGGCTGCCATGCAGCATTTGCCGCAAACTATGAATGACCCCGAAAGGGCTGGCCTGTTTTACATCACTATACTTTTTTGCTGCTTGTCTTGTTTAAAATTATACAGCAATCTGTTTGAGAGTAGCTATATACTCACCCATACATTGTATATCCGCATATGCACTTATCAAAATATAGTTGACCCATTAATTCTTCATAGCCATTGCCAACTTTTCTTTTATTGACTTATCCAACGCTGCTTTAGGTACAATGATCGTGATAGTATTGATCGCGAAGTAGGGTTCGGATACATTTACGTAACCGCCTAAAGGTCCATTGGTGCCCCAGGAGTTTTTAACGATGAAGAAATCTTTGCCTTTAGGACTTTTACCTAAGCCGGTGATATGCATCAGGTGATCGTCCTGGGTAACCAGCTCTTCGTACAGGCGTTGGCGGTATTCCTGTGAGTTAGGCCGTTCCTGTTGATCGGGATCTATGGTGCTGCCCATAATAGGTGCATCTTCTGCAGGGGCCAGGGCATAACCTTTGCCGGGCATCCAGCCGCGGTTGCTGGCATCTGCATCCCACATTACGGTGTAGCCGTTTTGTATAGCCGTTTTGGTGAGGCCGATCAGCTCATTTAAGGGTACGTTATAATAGGCGCCGTTAGAAAAATTATCAGGTACTTCTACTACAAAGGACTGGTAAAAAGGGTGGTGGCTGAAGGAGGTAAAGAAGGCATAATCGGCCGGATCAAATTTTATTACCTCTTTGGCAAACGTGAGCGGTGTATAGGTATGGCCATTGTATTCAAAGCTGGCCGGCGGTTTACCCAGGTGTTGGTCCAGGATGGCGGTAACGCGCTCCTGCCAGTTATCCGGGATAGGGCGTTTAACTTTCAACAGGCTATCCAGGTAGCTCCGCAGCTCCGCTACCAGCTGGGTGTGGTTATGCTGCGTTTGGCCATCAATAAGGCCACTGTAGGCACTTTCCGGCATTATGCCGTAAGTAGCCATGGCATGTATCACATCGTGACCCAGGCCGCCTTCGTCAAAACGGGCAGCGCCCTGGCGCCGGATGTAGTTCAGCGCTTTTTCCATGTACATATTACGCACGGTGAACATTTCGGAGAGGTCCGGGCTGGGTGCCCCCTTACGGATACACTCTGATTCTACCAGCGAGGTGGTGGAAAAACACCAGCAGGTGCCGGTTTGTGCCTGGTTTTTTACCGCGGTTGCCGCATTTTTTTTCTGAACAATAATTTCATTGGTTTGGGCATTCACCTGTACTGCACAGAGTACGGTTAATACGATCACTAATACACGCATGTGAAAAAAAGGGTTTAATGATCCTAAAGATAGGGTAACTGCCAAAATTAAACGCTACTGCTGTATGAACGGCAGTAGCGCTTAAAAAATGCTTATTTGCAGATGGCGGTCAGGCAGATAAGCGGGTATGAAGATCTGAGGAACTTGTGCGTTCCTGGCAACGTAGTTCCGGGATGGAGCTACATTAATCCTGTATATTAATGTTCAGGTTATCCTTTTCTCCTTTGAGGATGATCGAGTTGCCTTCACTCAGGTAGGGGCGGTATTTATCCATTACTGCGCCGGGTTGCTGTGTACCGTTAATATAGAGCTGACCATTCTTTTTTTCGATGGAATAGGCTTTGTTGGGATCCAGCAGGTTATCGGCAGCCATCTTTTTAACCAGTTCACTATACCGGGCACGGGTAACTTCAGCTTTGCGCTTCGCTACTTCTGCCTGGCGGCGGGCTACTTCTGCCTGTTTGCGGGCGGTGGCAGCATCTGCCCTGGCATAATCCATTTGCTCCCTGGCTTTTTTGCCGGCTTCCCGGGTTTCTTTCCGCACTTCTTTCAGCGCCTCTTCCTGTGCCTTCCTGGCTTCTTTACGGGCGGCAGCTATTTCTTTACGTATAGATTCTCTTTCTTCCGGGCTAAGGCCTTTTTTTATGCCCTCCTGGGCTTCCTGCATGCTGTTCTTAATGATCTCTTCCAGGTTAATGGAGGCCATTGCTTCCTTGGCGCTTTGTAAGCCCAGCTGCACGCTTTGGTTAATTACTTCAGGGTCCCAGGACTGCTGGCTTTCTTTAATGGCTGCATTCATTTCTGCATTGATCTTTTTCCAGTCAACATTCTTCATGGCCTCATTTACGTTCTTATTGATCTGGTTCCAGTCAACATTTTTCATCGCCTTGGCTGTTTCTTCATTGATCTTTTTCCAATCAATGTTCTTCATGGCCTGCTGCATGGCTTTCTGCGCCACAATCATTTGCTCCTGCACAGTAGCATCTATTTTTTCTTTGTTATCCTTCGTGTCCTTCTCATAATCAAAGTCTGCCTGACCGGCGGAGCTGCCAGGGGCAGGCGTGTCTGCCTTGCTATCCTGGTCATCCGTGGTGGCTGGTGTGGGAACAGGGACCGGTGTACCATTTTTAGCCGGCACGGTGTCCTGGTTTACTAGGGTGGCAATAGGAGCAGCCGGCGTTACCGGTTTTCCGGCAGTTGCTGTTGCTTTACTATCCTGCCGGGCGGCGGAAGGAGTGATCCAGGCTATGGCGGTTAAGCCAACGGCAATGATTAAAACTGCCATTAATTTTTGACTATAGTTGAGATGGGACGTTTTCATTTCCATGATACGTTTAATGCGGTAAAACAAATGTTGTTTATTGTCTGCAGCCGCCATTGCCATCGGGTTGGTCGTGAACCGGTATTCTTCCAACGCTACCAGGGCTTTGGCGTAGTGCAGGGGCTGTACGGTATGGGCTATTACCATATCGTCGCAGCAGTGTTCCCTTTCCAGGCGGATGTACTTGGAGATCCACCATACAAAGGGGTTAAAGAAAAGGGTTGTTTCTACAATGGACTGGAAGATATTCAGTATATAATCATTGCGTTTTACGTGCGCCAGCTCATGCAGCAGGATGGCTTCCAGCTGTTCGGCGCTCAGGTTGTTGAACATGGCGATAGGCACCAGTATTACCGGTTTCAGAAAGCCCATCATCACGGGAACCTGTATGTGCTGCGATACCAGCAATTTTACCTTGCGGGGTATTTGCAGCTGTTTAGATAATTTGCGCAGGTATTGTTCCCAGGCTGTATCTGCAGGCATGCCCTGTTGTTTACGGATCTGCTGCAGCTGCGCCAGGTCTGCAAAAAGCTTAATGCACATTACACCTACACCGGCCATATACAGTGCTACCAATATGGGAAAACAAAATTCCAGGTTCGGAAAAGCCCCGTTAAGCTCCTGCTGGCGTTGGTACACTGCCGGCATATTCAGTAATACAGGCGATGCGGCAGCAGCAGCCGGGCTGGCGATAGTGTGAAAGGGGGTAACTGCATCCAGCTGCTGGAACAGGGTAACTACAAACCAGCCGAATATACCTGCCAGTGAAATAAAGGAGAGGTTATATTTGGTGCTGGCCGTAGCAGCGGGCCATAATTTGAGCACAATACGCAGGCAGCCAAATATGAGCAGGGCCTGCCAGATGGAGTGCAGAATGGCCCAGCCGAGGGCTGTTACCAGGTCTGTAGTGTAAGGGTGGAACATTGCAGCCATGATTTAAAATGATTATTGCAAAGGCGAACTACTTGCGTTGTTGCTTTTCAATTTCGTTCAGATACTGTTTGATCTTCTCCAGCTCTTCCTTCGATGATTTATGATTGCCCAAAGCCTGCAGCACCAGCTGGGATGCAGAGCCATTGAACACGGTATCTATCATTTTATCCAGTAACTGACGCTGGGTATTTTCCTGTGATACGGCCGCAGCATAAATATGTGTTTTGCTGCTGGCATCTCTTTCCAGCAATCCCTTTTCATGCATGATCTGCATGAGCTTCAGGGTGGTGGTATAACCCGCGTCTTTACTTTGTTCCAGGATCTCATGCACTTCCCGAACGGTACTGGGCCCTTTTTCCCAAAGTACCCTCAGAATTTCCAGCTCACTTTCTGTAGGTTTTAATTGTTTTCCTGCGCTCATAATCAATGTAATACTATACTTTCAATGAATATACGAATATCTTCGTAAACAAATGTACGATAGTTTTCGTAAATGCAAAATGAAATCTTGAAAAGATGGCGGGAATGGTAAATAAAAAGGGTGATCTGAAGGTAAAAGGGGATGAGTGGTCAGGAGAGTGGGTGCTCCCGGCGCAGCTGCCTGGTTGTTTTGCGGGTACCGTCATGGCTCCAGCCGGGGGCATCAAATAAATAATGCCAGGCATCCTTAAAAGAGCGGCTATGGCGCAGATCTTTCCAGATATCTACCCACTCATGGGTAGCAATACGGAGCGGGTTATAGGTGTAAATGTTCTTAGTAAGGCCGTAAATGGGCCGTTCTGTTTCCGGGGTAAAAGTGCCAAACATACGATCCCAGATAATGAGCACACCGGCATGGTTACGGTCTAAATATTTAATATCTGAAGCGTGGTGCACCCGGTGGTGAGAGGGCGTGTTAAAGAACCATTCTATAAACCGGGGCAGCTTATGAATAGCTTCGGTATGGATCCAGAACTGGTATAATAAGCTAATAGCCTGCATGGTCATTACCATGGCAGGATGAAAGCCCAGCAAGGGCATCCACACCCAGAACAGGAAGGTGCCTGTAAAGTTGCCGGTCCAGTTTTGACGCAGGGCAGTTGCAAGGTTGTATTTGCGGGAGGAATGGTGAATAACATGTGAAGCCCAGAAAAAGCGTACAGTATGGCTTACGCGGTGAAACCAGTAATAGCTGAGATCATCTGCAAAAAAGCATAATATCCAGGCCCACCATACAAAGCCCAGGGTAAACAACCGGTACTGATATACAAAAGTATATACGCCGAAAATAATAGCTTTGGTAAACAACCCCAGGAATACATTGCCCAGCCCCATTGCGATGCTGCTGGCGGCATCCCTGGTTTCGTAAAAGTCCTTTTTTTCAATGGCAGAAAAGATCACCTCCGCCAGCAACAGCAGCACAAAACCCGGAATAGCGTAGTGTATAAGATCAGGTGCCATACTGTAATTTACGGAAAAAGGCGGAATGCGGAACGCGGTTGAGCGGGGTATGGAAGGAATATGCTAAGCAGGTAAAATCGGAAGGGTATGGAGGAACGGTTGGAGTGAGGGATGTGGAAATGCGGTTAAGCGGACTACGAGGCTATGGATGAAGA
>NZ_DATCRF010000049.1:0-4882 GCF_036569125.1 Chitinophaga sp.
AATGGTGGGATCGTAACCTGCCTGCTGACCTGCATTGGGTACAGCCGCTTAACACAGCGCCTGCCGGTATTTTTTGCACCCAACGCCTGCAGGCATATAGTGGTGAATGGCCTGCATTACTGCAAGCTTATCTACCCAGGATCACCAGCCGGCTTAACAAGCTGCAATCCCTGCTGCTGGCAGCGCCACGCACCATAGTACATGGCGATTACCATAGCCAGAATATTTTTTTCAGGGAAGATGATGCTACGCTGATAGACTTTCAGTTTATGCAGCAGGCCTGCGGGATGCTGGATGTGGCGCGGTTTATGGCTACCAGCCTTACTACAGAGCTGCGCCGGAGCATAGAACATACTTTACTGGAAACCTACCGGGCATGCTTACACGCCCAAGACATTCTTTACCCGATGCAGCAATGCCTGCAGGATTATAAAGCTGCCTTATTATGGAACCTGCTGCCACCGGTGGCCTTGCACCTGGTGAATGTGATGGAGCTGAAAAAACCATGGCCCGCGCAGTTCCCCATCCTCCAAAAATGCATTACAGCCATTGATGACCTGGAAGCTATGCAGGTGCTTTAGAATGCTTCACCCAGGTTAATGTAAAACACATTACCATAGCGGCTAAAGCCGTAGTCCAGCGCTATATTGGTATTAGAGCGTTTGTTGAACTTAATGCGCAGGCCTGCGCCGGCTGCGGGGTGAAAGCTGGTAAAACGGTATTTATCCCGCTCCGTTACGGTATTCATATTTGCAAATACGGTAAAACCCAGGAAGCCGCTGGGCAAAATATCGCGCCGGTACTCTGCTTCCAGGTCTATGAGCCCCTTGCCACGAAAGCGGTTCTGGTCTATGCCGCGGCCACTGCGGTTAGTAGGGTCCCAGCCTATGCTGGGCAGATCCAGGTAAGGCGTTCTGGCGCTCAGCGTGGTCCAGTAATAACCCCAGAAGGCCAGCACATTCTGCATTCTTTCCGGCCCAAAATGGAAATAACGCCGGTAATCCACATACAGGGATTGCCAGTTGTCATTACTGCCCAGGAAAGTAGGATTAATACGGAAAATAGCATTTACATAATACCCGGATTGCGGGTTGATCTGGTTTTGCCGGGTATCATTCTGCACGTTCAGTGAAATACCGGAGGAAACGGATTGTTTGCCCGGCATGGTGCCGTAATCATACTTCACATAATCCGGCAGGTACAAAGAATCATTCGTTCTTACCTTGATGGAGGAGTGCCAGTCCAGGTGATACCCGATACCTGCCAGCAGCCCTGGTCTTATACGCTGATAAAAAGTTTCGTAGAAGCGGAAATAGTTATTGCCCAGCAGCTCCCTGTCGTCGCCCGCGCCGCCTTTGCCCAGGCCCCAGGTGTATTGCGGGTTCACAATAAAGCGCACATCGCCCACAATATTGCGGTCGTTATTCCCAAACCATAAGTTGGGGCGTACGGAAAATGAGAACCGGCCCGAAAAGGAAAAGGACGGGGCGAATGTTACGTTGGAGATACGCGTGGTGCGCCGGGGCCCCAGGTAAAAGGCCGCCTGGGTAGAGGTTACCAGCGCACTACCGCCCCCGGGTATATTCGTGGGAACGGGTATTAATGAATAATACACCTTCCCGGTTCTTTTGGGGACATTATGGGACTTTATGTGGAATAAATCGTTGAACAGGTCTATCACATCCAACCGTGGCACGGTATCCTCGTCGGGGTCGTAGCTCCTTTTCTGCAATGAATCCAGCCCCTTGTGCTGTGCTAAAACGCAGCAGGGGGAAAGTAAGAGTATGATCAGCCACCATTTTTTCATCCGGGTACTCAGTCTTTTATGGGCTATGCAGGCCCTTAGTTACACAAATAGATCTGTTTATATAAACAAAATATTGTGCCAGTACCCGGCTGATGCATAGATGAAATGCCGGGGCCTGGCCCTGCGAAATTCAGGCGCCCCTAAGGGCCTTATAATTTTAACTTAAATTAAGTATATTCAGGTTCCCTTTTACACAACGTTATTTCACGTTCATAAACAAACACACTATGCACATTTCAAGAAGGAATTTTCTGCGTACCGGCGCTTTAGCCGTTGCAGGCACCACGTTATTAAGGAACGAAATATTTGCGGCCGCCCGCGCCAAAGAAATACTGGGCATACAGCTCTACTCCATCCGGGATGATATGAAAAAAGATCCTTCCGGTACCTTGAAACAGCTGGCCGGTATGGGTTATAAATATGTGGAGCATGCCAACTACATAGACCGCAAATTTTATGGCTATTCTGCCACAGAGTTTAAAAAGCTGCTGGATGACCTGGGCCTTTTAATGCCCAGCGGCCATACTGTAATGGGCAAACAGCACTGGGATGCCGCCAAAAAAGATTTTACCGACGCCTGGAAATATACGGTGGAAGATGCCGCTACCGTAGGCCAGCGCTATGTAATAAGCCCCTGGCTGGATGAAGGCCTGCGCAAAACCTACGACGACTTTAAAGCCTATATGGATGTGTTTAACAAAAGCGGGGAGCTGTGTAAAAAGTCGGGCATGAAGTTCGGCTACCACAACCACGATTTTGAGTTCAGCACCAAACTGAATGGGCAGAAACTGTTTGACCTGATACTGCAGAACACCGACCCATCGCTGGTAGCCCAGCAGCTGGACATTGGCAATATGTACCATGCCGGCGGTATAGCGCTGGACATTGTAAAACAATATCCCGGCCGTTTTGAGCTGATGCACGTGAAAGATGAGATCAAAGCTGCCAAAGGCGGTGAAATGGGCGGCGCTTATGAAAGCACCGTGCTGGGTAAAGGTATTATACCGGTAAAACAGGTAATAGACCTGGGCAAACAGTCGGGCGGTACTAAATACTTTATTATTGAACAGGAATCTTACCAGGATAAAACCCCGCTGGAAAGCGCTAAGCTGGATCTGGCGCAGATGAAGAAGTGGGGGTATTAGAATTAATAATGAACAATTAAGAATTAATAATTGGGTAGAGCGTGCGGTAAGGACTAAGATAAAAAATTGCTTAAACAGCAAGTGTTATCGACAACAAGCGCGCCAGTTCACTAATTGTGAGCCTATTACAAAAAGTATGAAGCTTTTTGTAATAGGCTCTCTCATAATGAATAATTAATAATGAAGGACACGCATTTTTATTGCAGTACAAGCCCTACGATTATTAATTATTCATTCTTAATTATTAATTACAACGATCTTCCCCACTGTTCTCCCACTCTCTACCTGCAAATGCGCTTTATCCATATCTGCAAAAGCAAAAGTTTGTGATACATGTGACCGGAGCTTACCCTGCGACAATAGATCAGCGAGCGTTTTCATATCCTCACCATTGGATTGTACCAGTATAAACGCGCCGCGGATACCTTTGGCCTTTGCCTTTTCCGTTACCTGCTCGCTAAGGCCGGAGGGAATGCTTACCAGCGTGCCGCCGGGCTTAATTACTTCCAGGGATCGGTCAATATTATCCCCGCCAATAGCATCCAGCACAAAATCAATATTGCTCACTACCTTCTCAAATTGCTGAGACCTGTAATCGATATGCTCATCAGCCCCCAGGCTTAATACAAAATCCCTGTTGGCGGCAGAAGAGGTGCCTATTACATAAGCGCCCAGGTGTTTGGCTATTTGCACGGCGTAGTGCCCTACCCCACCGGCAGCTGCGTGTATAAGTACCCGTTGGCCTGCTTTTACCTGGCCAAATTGCACCAGGGTTTGCAAAACGGTTAAAGGCGCCAGTGTAGCGGCAGCAGCTTCCTCATGTGAAATGTTGGCCGGCTTTAGCGCCAGGTGTGCGGCAGGCGCTGCTACATATTCCGCATAGGCCTTACCATGGCCCGGAAAGTTAACCATCCCGAACACTTCATCACCTGCTTTGAACTGTGCGGAGTTGGAAGCAGTGACCACGCCGGAGATATCCCAGCCTAAAATTAAAGGGGAAAACGTTTTTAGCCGCCCGTGCATTCCTTTGCCGGCACGGGTCTTCACATCTACCGGGTTAATGCTGATGGCCTTTACCTGTACCAGCACTTCGTTATCGCCAATAACAGGGGTGTCTGTTTGTGTATGGACCAGGTTCTCAACCCCTCCGGGCTGTGCTACGATAATTGCTTTCATGTGGCTCATTGATTTAATAACACAAAATTATACAGGCAAAACGGCTATTTACTGGTATAACTTTTCGCTTTTTCTGTACATTTGTCACATGATAAAGGAAAACCTGTACGAGCCGTTTGAGATTGTGTTCAAAGAGCTGGATGAGCTGCCGAAGTACGAGCATAAACATACTTTCTTTGAGCTGGTGTACATTGTATCCGGTACCGGTACGCAGTGCATCAATAAACATTCGTTCAACTACCATCCGGGGCATATGTTCCTTATTACCCCGGACGACTGCCATTCTTTTGATGTAAAAAGCACTACACAGTTCTTCTTTATCCGCTTTAATGATATTTATATCCGCAACAACAGCATACCTGCCATTAACCGGGAAAAGCTGGAATTTATTTTACAGAATGCCAACCACCAGCCGGGCTGCATTCTCAGGAACCAAACGGATAAAAGCCTGGCAAAACCTGTTGTGGAAGCCATTATACGGGAATATGTGAACCGGGACGTTTTCAATAAAGAGCTGATCCAGCAGCTGGTGAACACCCTTATTATAGTGGTGGCGCGCAACATTGCCAAGTACCTGCCGCAGGAAGTAAATGAAGCAACGGATGAAAAAGCGCTGGACATACTGCAATACATCCAGCGGCATATCTATGCACCGGAGAAGCTGCGTACAGAGGCCATCAGCAAAGAGTTTGGCGTATCAGCCTCTTACCTGGGCCGCTATTTTAAAAAGCATGCCAATGAAACCATGCAGCAG
>NZ_DATCRF010000050.1:0-19269 GCF_036569125.1 Chitinophaga sp.
GTTTTAAAGGAGAATTTCAGGAAACCGGTGCTGAAGTTCGTAAGGTCGCGCACATCATTAGCTACGCCTAGCCCAAACCAGTTATTGGCTGACGCGGTAAAGGCCATTACTTCAGCACCTTCCATGGGCGTGGCATTGGCAATGGTGGTAAGATTGTTCCATACATACAGGTTAGCATCCAGCCCATAGGTGAGCTTATCGGTAATGGAAGCATCTTCACTGTACACGCCATACTTATCTGCCGTGATCTTATTATCCTTTACGGTGATGGTTACCGGGGCGGATGTGGTGCTGCGTTTGCCATTGTCCGTAGCTTTTACGGTAATGGTATAAACGCCCTGGTCCACATTTTCCCAGCTAAAGTTATAGGGCGCTTTGTTGAGTGTGCCTAATAACGTTGTACCGTTAAAGTATTCTACTTTGTAGATGCTGCCATCGTCCGTAACATTTGCGCTGATCACTACTTTGGCCGGTTTGCGGTAAGGCGTGGCAGCAGTGGGCGATGTAATGCTCACCTGCGGCGCTGTATTGCCGGGGGCTGCTATCAGTACCGTTACCGGTTTGGAGGTAGTTATTTTACCCTGGTTATCGGTTGCTTTGGCAATCACCTGTGCAATGCCTTGTGCAGCGGTGTTCCAGGTAAAGCTGAAGGGCGCGGTAGTTTTGGTGCCGATCAGTTTAGTGCCGTTAAAGAAATCTACTTTAGTAATGCTGCCGTTAGGATCACTGGCATTGGTTTGAATATTAATAGCTGCCGGCGTGGTGAATACGGTATCATTAGCCAGGTTGGTGATAGCCACTATGGGCGCAGGATTGTCGGATACGCCGCCGGTATAATAAATGTTATCGAAATAAAAGTCGGCAGCTGTTGCCGGTGCATCGCCGGAGAACATGAACAGCTGCGTTACCTGCATCAGGTCCAGCGTGCTGCCAAATTCACTTACGGGGATGGTTACCTGGTGCCATTGGCCATCTCTTACCAGGCCATGTTCATTGGCGCCGGTAAAATTCACCCAGCCTTCTGCACCATCGGTAGCAATACCTACTTTGAACGGCGCAGCGGAAGTGGTTCTCATATGGAACTTTAAGCTGCCGCCCGCAAAGTTGCTCATGTTCTTTGCATCATTGGCTACACCTAAGCCGAACCAGTTACCGGCATTGGCATGAAAGGCCCAGCCATTGCTGCCTTCAAAGGGCGCCGGCGCAGGGGAGATGCTGGTAATGTTGTTCCACAGGAACAGGTTAGCACCCTGGCCAAATACTACTTTATCACTCACCGTTGTGTTATCGGTAAAAATGCCGTAGTTGCCTTCCGGCGCGTTGTTGCTGCCCAGGATCAGCTCTTCGCCCTGGGTGGCATCCTGGTACAGTTTAAGATAATCTATTTCCATGCGGCCGGGCAGCGGCGCTGTTACACCGCTTTCTGAATGTATGCCGGGATAATTGCCGCCCACAGCAAGGTTCAGCAAAATGTAAAACGGGTTCTGAAAAGCATCCAGCCCGTTGCCGCCTGCTATACCTATTTTGTAATAGGGCTGGTTATCCAGGAAAATGGTCAGAAAGTTGGGATCCCATTCCAGCTTATACAGGTGAAAAGCATCGCTAAGCTCCGTGGCTTCTGTTACGGTGTCTTTGGCATAGGTGGCATGGCCGGTATAGCCACCGGGGTTTTCCGTCCACCAGTGTGTGGCTGCGCTTACGGTTTTATTAGCCTTGCCAGCGGCAATAGCGCCGGCAAAACCCATCTCTAAAATATCCACTTCGCCATTATGCGGCCAGGTACCGCCGGTAGCGCCCAGCATCCAGAAGGCAGGCCACAGGCCGTTGCCTACTTTGGGTACTTTAATACGGGCTTCCAGTGCGCCGTAGCGGAAAGATACGCGGCCGGCAGTTTTAATACGGCCGGAGGTAAAGGGTTTGCCACCCATGGCCTCGCGCCGCGCTTCAATGATCAGGCTTCCGCTTTCAATGCGCACATTTTCAGGGCGGTTGGTGTAGTATTCCAGCTCCGCATTACCCCAGCCGCAGTTGCCTTTGGCGCAGCCATCGCCGGTTTCAAAGGTCCACACTTTTGGATCCGGGGCAGTGCCGGTGTTGAAATTCTCTTCCCATACCAGCTGCCGCTGCGCATGGGAGCATAATGGCAATAATAAAAAAAGGAGGGACGCAAACATGCTGGTGCGCGCCTTCAACAGATCTGTTGAGTAGATCGGGCTTTTCATATGGTACAATTTAAATGACGTGGTTCAGCCATACAGGTATATGGCAATTATATTAATAACAGGGCCAGGGAAGTTTTTTGCTCATGGAATAAGTGCTACACTATACAGGCTTTAGATTACAAGGGCTTTCCGGGCTGCTACTGTTCTTTAATGGATATAACAGGTACAAATGTACGTTTTAAGCGGTATCAACGGTGTCAGGGAAGCTGAAAAAAGTAAAATTGTATCTTTATCGTGGTAACCAATAGCACTGTACATAATGACCACCGATATATTTTTCCGCAAGATCCGGACCTATGCCCCGCTGACAGATGCCGCAGAAGCAGCATGGACAGCGCTGCTCAGGGAGAATACATACGCCCGGGGCGGGAACTTTATACGCGAAGGCCAGGTACCGCATAAGCTGGCCTTTGTGGTATCGGGGCTTTTCTCGCAATACTATACTTCGGACGATGGCAGCATGGTTATTAAGTATTTCTTTCCCGAGCAACGCATTGCAGGCTCTATGAGCGCTATGCTGAAGGCTGAGCCAGGAGCTTTTACCATAGCTGCCCTGGAAGATACCACGGTGCTGGAATACGATTTTGCTGCGTTTAAGCAGCTGGTAGCCCAATACCCGGATATAGCGGCTTTTTACATAAAGTACATGGAGCAGCATTGGATCGTTGAAAAGGAGCCCTACGAGATCTCGCTTCGCCACGACACAGCAAAAAAACGCTATGAGGAGCTGTTACACCGGTACCCGCAGCTGATAAAGCGGCTGAAAAAACACCAGATCGCTTCTTACCTCGGAATTACGCCCACCCAGTTGAGCCGGATCTTTTTTGCGAACAAATAATTTTTCCATTCCTCAACATATGTAAAAGTTTAGGAAAGAGGATTGCTGCAGTTTTGTGTCATCAATCACATAAAACACAAAACAATGGCATCAAAGATCTTCATCAATTTACCGGTAAAAGACCTGGCAGCGTCCATGGCATTTTTCACCAGCCTGGGTTTCAGCTTTAACCCCCAGTTTACCGACGAGAAAGCCGGCAGCATGGTTATCAGCGACAATATTTTTGCTATGCTGCTCACGGAAGAGTACTTTAAAACCTTTACTAAAAAGAACATTGCCGATGCAAAAGCAGCTACCGAGGTGCTGATAGCCATTGATGCTTCGTCGAAGGAGGAAGTACAGGAAATGGTGGCAAAGGCCAGGGCAGCCGGCGGCGCAATTTATTCGGAGCCCCAGGACCATGGCTGGATGTACCAGCACAGCTTTGCCGACCTGGATGGGCACCAGTGGGAAATAGTGTACATGGATATGTCGCAGCTTCCCGGCCAGGAGTAGGTAATATGAATATATTAGAAGGAGCCGCAGCCAGCGCTGTGGCTCTTTTACTGTTGTGAGCTTACAAAACATTTTCGCTAATTTGTATCTTTATCAACCCAAACCCTAACCTGGCGAATTATGAAAAAGACGATCTTAACCCTGACCTTTATTCTTTGCGCCTTCCTATTAAAAGCGCAGCTTTTTAGGGAAACAAGCTTATACCCTAACACAACCGGCATTCACCGTAAGTATTTCAATGGAAGTGGGGGCAGAGGGTACTGGACTTATGAAAAGGTAGATACTTTAGGGAGAATTATTGAAAGGAATAGTTATAAGAACAATAAACTCCTGGGAAAAGATCTGTATCAATACAATGATAAGCATGACGTAACCCGGTATATCTACACCACCAGTGATCTCCAAAGGACAGACACGATTACATATGAGTATACTTACATAAACAACCGAATAGCATTTCAGAAATGTACGTTCTCCAATAATATTAATTCAACAACATACCGCCTGGTAGCAAACCAGGGCGATTCTGTACTTACCTATCAGGAGCTCTCATATCATTATTATCCGGCAAAAAAAACGGATACTGTTTTTGAACGGACCTATATTTTAACCTACCAGGATCGCTTACTTGTGAAAAAGGAGAAAATAACCAGTAATAAAGAGAAAGAGATCACCTGTTTTGAGTATAATAATAATGGTAAGCTAAAACGCAGGGTCATCACAAGAGAGCCTAAACCTGAGTTTCCGGATGTTTACACAGGTGCCCCGGGAAGTGATGACCAGTCTTATAGTTATACATACGACCGTGCGGGAAGGGTTAAGAAGCTTTATACCATCATTGCAGATAGAACCTATAAACTGTCAACTTCCCGTTACGAAAATTAAACACGGACCGGGCCGCTCCAATACCCGCCACCACAGCGCATTCCTGCAAACCTGTATAAGTGGTAAATGGAATATTCCAAATTCTTGCTAAATTTAGTCTGTAAATTTTAGCTTTATTGAACAAGGTGTGTACACAGATTAAATTCCACAAATTCATCACCAGCCTTTTTATCCTGTTAATTGCCAGCTGCAGTGCATTCGGCCAAACCTATGGGCTCGATTTCCGCAGTCATGAGGTTGTACAGGATAAGCGCACCGGCCTTGCCATAGGGCAGGAACATGCTTTATGTTTTACCGATAATGTGGAGCTGTCTTTTGAAGTATCCTTTATACCCAACCAGAAGAATTATTTCGGTTACCTGGTGCGTGTCATCGGTAACGACGGCCGTAATATCGATCTTATTTACGACTACGATAAATCACCGCCCATCCGCCATTTCAGGATTGTGATAGGCGATACTTTCTCCCGCATTGTATTTGACCTGCCGGGTATTGGCACACAGGACCAGTGGCACACCTTCCGCCTGCAGTTCAATAAGGATAAAGGCATGCTGCGCCTGCTGGCAGGCGGCCAAACCTTTGAGCAGCCGCTGACCCTCAGTAATAAGAACTGCTATAAGCTGTTCTTTGGCGCCAATGATTACCAGAACTTTAAGAACTCCGATGTGCCGCCCATGATGCTGCGCAACATCCGCATCCTGGAAAATAACAGGCTAACCCATTACTGGCCATTGAATGAGGCAGATGGCGGCCTGGCTGCAGATTCCGTGGGCAATAGCAATGGCATAGCCACCAATGCGCTGTGGGTTAAAAAAATGCGCACCAACTGGCAGGCCTTGCAGTCGTTCACCATCAACGGCGCTGCCAGCCTGGCTTTTAATCCTGCAGAGGAAACAGTATATATTATTGGGCGGGATTCTTTATTCCGTTATTCCATCCCCTTAAATAAAATGAGAGCGGATGCATACAGCACCGGTCCGCAATCCCTTTCTGCAAAATACCAGTCGTACTATAACGCTGTTGATAAAAAGATCTACCTGCTTCCCGTTACCCTGCAGGATATGGCTATCCTGGATCCCGCTACCCTGGCCTGGGATAAGCAGCTGCCTTCGTTTACAGATGGTATGAACTACTGCCATTTCAACAAATATTATTCACCGGCAGATAGCGCTTTGTACACCTTTAACGGCTATGGTTTCTTTTTATACAAGAGTAACATCTACCGCTATCATATGCCTGCCGGCACGGTGCAGCTGATAGATTCATCCAAAGCCAAAATGACGCCGCGTTACCTGGCGGCTTTGGGCCCTGCTGCGCATGGGGCCTATATTATGGGCGGATATGGCAACCCATCCGGCAGGCAGGTACTGAACCCCAAGAACCTGTACGACCTTAATTACTTTGATGTACGCACCCGCACTTTCACAAAGATCTACGACCTTAAAATAGACACGGAAGAATTTGTATTTGCCAACTCGCTGGTTATTAACGAAGCGGCGCATACCTATTATGGGCTGATATTTCCCAAGCATAAATTTGATTCGGAGCTGCAATTGATCCAGGGCTCTTTAACAGAACCTGTATTCCAGGCAGTGGGGGATAAGATCCCCTATAAGTTCCATGACATCCGTTCTTATGCAGATGTGTTCTATGACAGTATTGCCAAACGTTTCATTGTACCGGCTTTGTTCTATGATGAAGAAGCTAACCGCACTACCATCAGCATGTATTCGTTATACGGCCCACCCTTGCCGGTACAGGCGCCGGAAGCTGTGCTACGTAAAGGTTACACCGGATTAATTGCCCTGGGCGCCGGTGCAGTATTGTTACTGCTATTTGCGGGCTGGCAGCTTTATCGCAGGTTACGGCGTAAACAACCTGCTGTAACAACAGCATCCGGTATACCCACACCCATTCCGCAGGAGCCTGTTTTGCCTGTAACACCTTTGCAGCCGCAATTTGATGCTGCAGCCCCGGCGCCTGCCGCCGCACCCGGCCAGGAGAAAGTGCTCATCCACCTGTTCGGCGATTTCCAGGTACGGGATAGCAGTGGGGAGGAGGTTACGAAATTATTTACACCACTCATCCGTGAGCTGTTCCTGGTAATATTATTGTACAGCATCCGCTGGGAGCGTGGCATCAGCTCTGAGAAGCTAAAAGAGCTGCTGTGGTTCGATAAAACCGCTGCCAGCGCGCGTAACAACCGCTCTGTAAATATTGCCAAGCTAAAAAACATCCTGGAGAGGATCGGGTTTATCCGTATTTCTAAAGATACGGGTTACTGGAAAATAGATCTTGATGAAGACAAGGTGTATATCGATTACAGCCGTTACCTAACCATTATGCGCGACAAAGGCCAGCTCAATAAACACCGCATGAGCGGCCTGGCAGACATCATTCAGCGGGGCAGCTTTCTCACCAACGACGAGCATGAATGGCTGGATGCTTTCAAATCCGAGATCTCCAACGAGATCATAGACACCTATATGCACTTCGCTTCTTCCGTTGATCTGCGCGAAGATCCTGATTTCCTGATCAAAGTAGCTAACTACATCTACTACTTTGACCCGGTGAATGAAGACACCATGAGCATCAAATGTAAATCCCTGGCTTACCTTGGCAAACACTCCCTTGCGCGTGATACCTTTGAACATTTTGGCAAAGAGTACAAGCGTTTGTATGGTGAGGATTTTGAGAAGAACTTCCAGGAGATATTGGAGTGAGGGCTTTGTATTAACCCATCTTCGTTTTGATGTAACACCACAAAGCGCTCTATTTTGCTTTATGAGCCCGTACCGCTTTCCCGGAGATCCAATAAACGGGCTGCACCCGCCTGTTATGTAAATCTATTAAGCTATTGTTTTAGCGTATCAGCATAGGATTGCTGTTAGGCTTTGTCAAGCGTATCACGCCGGGCAAAGGCCCGTTTATTTGGACCTCCGGGGGCCGCGGCGACCGGAGCGATTGAAGGCCTTGTTTAGGGACGGTCAAATAACCCCCCGGATTTCTAATACTGCTTTCCGGTGGAATCAGAGCAATTGTGGGCATTGCTTTGGGACTGGGATAAATTTCCCGTATTCTGATATCGGTTTCATGGAGATCAGAGCGGTAGAAGGCCCTGAGGGAAACATTTTTCACGATGCCCCATAATTAAATTACCTGTTATCAGCGGTTATTCCATACCTGTCATCTATCTCAGTATTGTTATCGCTGAGGTTCCTCACTGTTTCCTCTTGGGGTAGTTCTGCCGCGGATCCGGGCTGCGAACCTTTGCCCGGCGTGATACGCTTGACAACGTCCCATTATCCCCCTAAGCCCCCACGACCCTCCAAAGCCCAATAGACATTCAAAACAGGCGGTGCAGTTCGCAGCCGGATCTGCGGAGAACGATACACTTAAAAGACTAATCATCACACAATTCGCACCCGGTGACCGCGAATGACACACTTAAAAAACTAAGCAATTCGCACCCAATGCTCCCCTGAAAACTAAGCGTCATACAATTGCGTCCACGAAATACAATCCCACAAAAGAAGTTAATAACCCGCAGCAATAATTTAAAAATAATCCCATTCGCTTCGCTCATTCGCTAACCCTCCGCTCATCCGTTATTACAACCGCTCACTTACCCCGTTAACAGTAATTAACACCATTAGCCCTGTTATTAATCTTTTATTAGTTCTTTATTAAGGCTCCGGGGCTAATTTTATCCCGCCTTCATAGGCAAACCATTAAAGTCATGCAAGACTATTGAAACTTTATTCCTTATGTCGTGAAACACACGGAAATTAATGCACTAATAAGGTGTTTATTAATGGAAATGGGAAGCCGGTTAATCTGTAATTAAGCATTTGTTAAGCGGTGCCCGCTTAATTTGTCGCCGGTACAACCAATTTTTAAATCCACATTTTAAACACCACGGTATGAAAAAAATTCTATTTATGGTACTGGCGTGTTGTGCTGTGCTGCAAGGCTACGCACAGAATATCGCCGTCAGGGGCAGGGTCACGGACGACACCGGCGGGCCGCTCATTGGCGCAGCCGTAAAAGTAAAAAATGGTAACACGGGCACCGTTACCAACACAGAAGGCCGGTTTAATCTCAACGCTCCCGGCAACGCTACCTTAATTATCTCCTATGTAGGGTACGAAGCAAAAGAAGTACAGGCCTCCACGCAGGAGCTGAACATTTCCCTGGCGCGTAACAACAGCAGCCTGGGCGAAGTAGTAGTGGTAGGCTACGGGCAGCAGCGCCAGGCTACCCTTACCGGTTCCATTGCCACCATAAAAGGCGATGAGATCAAAACCACACGCAATGAAAATGTGCTGAACATGCTCACCGGCAAGCTGCCCGGCGTGCGTGTGGTACAGAACAGCGCGGAGCCGGGGTCGTTCAGCAACAGCTTCGACATTCGCGGTTTAGGCGCGCCGCTCATTATTATCGACGGGGTACCCCGCGGCAATCTGAACCGCCTGGACCCGAATGATATTGAAAGCATTTCTGTACTGAAAGATGCTGCTGCCGCAGTATACGGCGTGCAGGCCGCCAACGGTGTAATATTGGTTACTACCAAAAAAGGCAAGGCCGGCACCACCCAGCTGAATTACACCGTTACGGTAGGCATGCAAAAACCATCCGGCTTACCCAAAGTGCTGGACGCTACTGACTGGATGACCTTATTCAATGAAAGAGCCCTGCATAATGTGAACGGCGGTACGCCGGTGTACAACCAGAACGATTTTGATGCTTATGCCAATGGCTCTAAAACCAGCACCGACTGGTATGGCGCAGTAGTGCGCAACACAGCCCCGCAAACAGAGCATAGCCTCACGGCCAGCGGCGGCTCCGAAAAAATGACCTACTTCGTGAGCCTGGGTTACCTGAGCCAGCAGGGCTTCTGGAAATCGGGCGATCTGAATTACAAAAAGTACAACGTACGTTCTAATCTTACGGCAAAAATCTCCAGCACACTTACGGCGGAGCTGCAGCTGAGCGGTATTTCCGATACCCGCAATCAGCCCTATGAAGATTCCTGGAGCATTTTTAAAGCCCTGTGGCGCCACCCGCCCACTTATTCATTGTATGCAGATAACAATCCTGATTATATTAACTACCTGGACGATAACGGCACCAGCGCGCTGGCCCTTACCAATGCAGCCATTGACGGGTATAAGAAGTCGGTGTCCAATACTTTCCAGGGCACCTTTACACTCAACTATGCGGTGCCTTTCCTGGAAGGCTTAAATGCCAAAGCGCTGTATAGCTACGATTATGCTACCTCAGACAACAAGAATTTTGCACGCTCCTTTAATGTGTACCAGGCCGTGAAAGTGGGCGATAGCACGGTGTTTAATCCAAAACCGCTGCAAACGCCTTCCAACGTAAACCGGTATTATTCCGCCGCGCCTAATACCATGCTGCAATTCTCATTGAATTACAGCCACACCTTTGCCAAAGTGCATAATGTAGATGTGCTGGCAGTGTATGAGGAGCGTACGCAAAAATCAGACAACTTCAGCGCCAGCCGTTACCTGGTATTAGGTACGCTGGACCAGCTGGGCACCGGCACTACAGCCAACCAGATAGGTACGCAGGACCTGGGCGGCTTAACCAATTACGCCACCAAAAGTTATGTGGGCAAGCTGCATTACGATTATAATGCAAAGTATCTGCTGGACCTGAGCGGCCGTTATGATGGCTCCTCCCGGTTTGCGCCCACCGGCCAGTGGGGCTTCTTTCCGGCCGTATCTGCCGGTTACCGCATTTCGGAAGAAAGCTTTATTAAAGACAATCCAAAGCTCACCTTCATTGATAACATTAAGTTCCGTGCATCTTATGGGGTGATGGGCGATGCCAGCGGCCTGCGTTTCCAGTACCTCACCGGTTACGACTATCCTTCATCCGGCAACCTGCAAACCCTGCCCGGCGGCTCTGTGTTCGATGGCAATTACACCAATGCATTGGGTTTCCGTGTGCTGCCTAATCCGGATATTACCTGGTTTAAATCCAAAACGCTCAACTTCGGTTTGGATGCCGATTTCTGGAAAGGCTTATTCGGCTTTCAGCTGGATTGGTTTAAAAGGGACAGGAATGGTTTGTTAGCCAACCGCCTGTTATCCCTGCCCGGTTCATTAGGCGCAGCGCTGCCGCAGGAGAACCTGAACAGTGACCAGAGCAGCGGCGTGGAGCTGTTGCTTACGCACCGCAACCGAATAGGGCAGATCAACTATAACATCAGCGGCAACATTTCCTACTCACGTACAAAATGGAAACATTACGAACGCGCAGTAGCCGGTAACTCTTACGATAACTGGCGCAATAATGTGAACGATCGCTATAACGATGTATGGTGGGGTTATACCGGCGCCGGGCGCTTTGAATCGTTCAATGATATTTATAACTATAACGTTGACAATGGCGGCGGCAACCGCGCCACCCTGCCCGGTGACTATAAATATGAAGACTGGAATAACGATGGTTATATAGATGACCTGGACCGTCATCCCATTGCATCTACCTATAACGGTAATACCGACCGGGGCACCAGCACGCCCAATCCGCCTCTCATCAACTTTGGGGTAAGCATTGGCGTTAGCTACCGGGGATTTGATCTGAGCGCGCTGATCCAGGGCGCTGCCATGAAATGGATCGCCTACCCCGAAGCGCTGGCCACGCCGCTGAACTTTAACGGCAATGCCCTGGAACAGTACATGGACCGCTGGCACACGGCAGATCCTGCGGCAGACCCGTACGATCCCAATACGCAGTACGTGCCCGGTTATTTTGCCATGACAGGCACCGGCTTCGATGGGAACTCCTCTTTTGCAGTAAAGAATGCTGCCTATGCCAGGCTTAAAAGCGTGGAATTAGGCTATACATATGTGTTTTCGAAAAACGTTACGCGTAAGGCCGGTTTAAGACAAGCCAGGCTGTATGTGAACGGGTACAACATTTTCACGGCAACGGGCATACGCTACGTGGACCCGGAACATCCGTCGGACCTGTACGGCTATGTATACCCGCTGAACAAAACGTATAATGTTGGGCTGAGTGTAGATTTTTAATGATTAACTAAAGCATTCAAAAATGAAAAAATTCATATATCCGTTACTGATACTGCTGTGTATAGTCACCGCCTGCAACAAGCTGGGCATATTGCCCGATAATATCGTGCAGGATAAAGATGCCTTTGCCAGCACCGGCGGCATTACCGCTTATTTTGCAGGCCTGTATAACCGCCTGCCCATAGAGGATTTTAAGTATAACATAAACACCGGTTATAATCAGTTCAATTACATTCAGAATCTCAACAACCTTACCGGAGAATCTATGTCCAGGGAAGCTGGCAGCGCCAGCGCCGCGCAAACCGGCTACTGGGGCGATGCCTATGTGGTGATCCGTAATGCGAATTACTACCTGGAAACCCTGCCTGCCTACGCGTTCAACTTTAACCAGGCCCAGGTGAACCATTGGCTGGGTGAGGCCCGCTTTATCCGCAGCTTCACTTACTTTGAGCTGGTGAAACGTTACGGCGGCGTACCCATTACACCCGGCGTGCAATTCTATCCCCAGCAGGGTTTGGAGGAGCTGCAGATCCCCCGCAGCTCAGAGCAGCAGGTATATGATTATATTGGCAAAGACCTGGATACGGCCATTATGCTCATGAACAATACCAGTGAGCAACGGGGCCGCGCCAATAAGTTCATAGCCGCAGCGCTTAAGTCAAGGGTAATGCTGTTTGCCGGATCCATTGCAAAATATAATGCCAAGAATATCTCTGATCCCGCCACAGGTGCGCAGGTGCAGGGCATTCCCGCTACAGAGGCCGTGCGTTATTTTAAGGAATGTTATGCTGCCGCAAAGCTGGTGGAAACAGGCGGTTACACGCTTTACCGCGCATCTGCCAATAAGGAGGAGAATTACTATAACCTGTTCTTTGATGTAAGCAGCGCCAATAAAGAAGCCATTTTCATGAAGGAGTACAGCGATCTGAATGCAGTGCACAGCTTTGACCTGTTTGCCATCCCTAACCAAATGAAGGGCAAGGATGGTTACAGCTCTTACATGAACCCCACCCTGGATTACGTGGAGCTGTTTGACGGCTTGCCCCGCAATGCAGACGGCAGCCTTAAAACCATTGATGCCACTACAGGCCATTACGCGTACTACGATAACCCGTACAGCTTTTTCCAGAATGCAGAACCGCGTTTGCTGGCCACCGTATTAATGCCCGGCGCCACTTTCAAAGGCCAGGTGATCGATGTACGCAGGGGTATTTATAAAGGCGATATTGCAGGTGGTATCAATCCATTCCCCGGCAGTGTAAGCCCTTTCCCGAACACAACCAATCCTTACGCCAACAACCCGAATATAGTGCCGGCGGTTAACAGCAGCAACCTGCCATCGCCCATGGTTGATCTGCCCAACGGGCAAAAAATGAATGCAGGCGGCTTAAGCGGCACCTATGGCACCACCGGCGGTTCTGTAACTGTTTCCGGTTTCTTCCAGCGCAAGTACCTGGATCAGCGCAAGCCGGTGGCAGATGTGATCGTGAACAAATCTTTCCAGCCCTGGATAGAGATGCGCTATGCAGAAGTTTTACTGAACCGCGCAGAAGCAGCTTATGAATTAATGACGGCCGGTCAAAATGATGTGGACTACCGCCAGGATGCTTTCACCTGCATCAACGATATTCGCGACCGTGCAGGCGCTACGCTGCTGGCCGGTGCTTCGGACCTTACCAGCATAAACGTGATACGCAATGAACGGCGCAAGGAGCTTGGGTTTGAGAACAAGATCTGGTGGGACATTAAACGCTGGCGCACCGCAGATGCTGAAATCCAGAACCGCGTATGGCTGGTGCTGAATCCCATTTATGTAGCCGCCAACGGCAAATACATTTTTGATAAAAGAAGGTACGAGGGTAACCAGCAGTTCACTTTCCAGCCCATGTGGTATTATGAACAAATACCCAATGGAGAGATCACCAAGAACCCTAAACTGGTACAAAACCAATAAAAAGTCAAACAATGAAACGCACTTATATATACACAACAATTTTTTGCACGGGGCTGGCTTTGCTTAGCGCCTGCGCCAAGAACGATAATTATGAGGAGCCGGCTGAAACGCTTACCGGCCGTATAATTGATAACAGCACCGGGCAGCCCATCCAAACGGAATCAGCGGGTATCCGTTTACGTTTGGAAGAGCAAAGCTGGAACAACGGGCAGGGCGTAATACCGCAATACTTTAACGTAAAGCCGGATGGTACTTTTAATAACAGCCGCCTGTTCAAAGGCAAGTATAAGGTATATCCCATGGATGGCGCTTTTGTACCGCTGGTAACCACCGGCACGCCGGTAATTGACAACAGTAAAACGGTGGATATCTCCGGGGTAACCAGCCTGGAATTTAATGTAGATCCGTTCCTGAAAGTAGAGTGGGTAGGGGAGCCGGTAGTGAACCCGGATAAAACCGTAACCGTGCAGTGTAAGCTCACACGCGGCACTGCCAATCCTGCGTACCAGTTTAATGTAACAGATGTGTTCCTGTATGTATCCACCACGGATTTTGTGAGCAACGCCAGTTACGACAACCGTTTCTCTAACCAGGTAAAGTACAACGGAACAGAGGGTAACGCCCTGCTGGGGCAAACCATCAGCATTACCACCAAAGGTACGCTGGGCAACAGCCGCAGCTACTATATACGTGTAGGCGCCCGCACCGCCGATAATGTAAACAAACGGTATAACTACAATACGCCCAAACAGGTGAATATACCAGGGGCATAAACAGTAGAAAAGTCCATGAACTAAAAAAAATAGTTCATGGACTTTCAAAACAGAAAATATTAAACTGCATATTCAATGACCAGATGCTTATTGCTGGCAGGCTTTCTCCTGATAGCCGCCACTGCCCACAGCCACGTCGAACAAACTAAACAGGGCCCGGTAAAAAAGGCGCCTGCCAAAACTGCAAGCGCTAAACCAGTCGCGAAGCCGGCGGCCAAACCGGTAGCCAGCGCGCAGGACATTGCAGACGGTAAAGCCCTGCTCTCCAAATCCGATTGCCTGGCCTGTCATAAAGTAGATCAGAAGCTGGTAGGCCCCGCGTACCTGGATGTAGCTAAAAAATATCCCGCTACAGAAGCCAGCGTTACGCTGCTCTCCACCAAGATACTGAACGGGGGCGCAGGCGTATGGGGCGAGGTAGCCATGGCGCCGCATCCTGCCTTACCCGCAGCAGATGCAAAAAAAATGGTGCAGTATATTCTTTCTCTCAACAACGCCAAATAACAGATGGTCATGAGCAAAGCACATTACAAATGGCGTATTACGGCAGCTTTATTATTAGGCAGCCTGCTGGTATATCATTGCAGATCATCGCAGCCGGCCCTGCAGCGTGATGCTACCGGAAAGGTGATCGTAAACCCGCATCCCGATCCTTCCTATAAAACGGTAAAAGAAGCCATGCAGTCCATTTACCTGCAGCCCGGCTATCACCTGCAGCTGGTGGCCAGTGAGCCTATGGTGCAGGAGCCTGTGGCCATTGTATGGGATGGCAATGCCCGCATGTACGTAGCAGAAATGCGCACCTACATGATGGACATTAACGGTACAGATGAAAACAAACCCATTTGCCAGGTATCCCTGCTGGAAGATACCAACGGCGATGGTAAAATGGATAAACGTTCCACCTTTATAGACAGCATGGTGCTGCCCCGCATGTTGTTATGCGTGGGCCACAAGCTGCTGGTGAATGAAACCTATACGTATAACATTTACAGTTATGCCGATACCAATGGCGATGGCAAAGCAGATGAAAAAGTGCAGGTATATAAGAACGATACGCCGGACACCCGCAACCTGGAGCACCAGAAAAGCGGCCTGTTATGGAACCTGGATAACTGGATCTATGTAAGCTGTGACCCTGTACGTTATAAGTATACCAACGGCAAGCTGGTGGCCGATTCGCTGGCTAACTCGCCGGGCGGGCAATGGGGTGTGGGCAATGATGATCATGGCCGTTTGTACTTTTCCAGCGCAGGCGCGGAAATACCGGCGCTGGGTTTCCAGATCAATCCTGCTTACGGCATCTTAAACCCGCGCGATCAGTTCAATGATGCTTTCCAGGCCGTATGGCCCATTATTGCTACGCCGGATGTGCAGGGCGGTATGAGCCGTTTGCGGCCGGATACCACGCTCAATCACTTTACCGCCAGCTGCGGGCAATCTGTTTTCCGCGGTAATGCATTACCGGCCGATCTGAAAGGCGATCTGCTGATCTGCGAGCCCGTAGGCCGTTTAATACGCCGCGCAAAAGTGATAGACAACAATGGTAAAATAACATTGGAGAATGCTTACAACCAGCAGGAGTTCATTACCTCCACAGATATGAACTTCCGCCCCGTAAACACCACCACCGGCCCGGATGGCTGTTTGTATATTGTGGATATGTACCACGGCATTATCCAGGAAAGCAACTGGACCAGGGAAGGGAGTTTCCTGCGCCCGCGCATTATAAACAAAGGCCTGGATAAGAATATTGGCCGCGGCCGTATCTACCGTGTAGTGCATGATGGCTACAAACCCGGTCCCAAACCGCATTTGCTGGATGATAGCGGCGCACAGCTCTTAACCTACCTGGATCATCCCAATGCCTGGTGGCGTGAAAATGCGCAGAAGGAAATTATTGTGCGCGGCGATCAGTCGCTGGTACCGGCGCTGCGGCAAATAGCAGCCGGCCCGCATACTACCCTTGGCCGCATCCATGCCTTGTGGACGTTGGAAGGCCTGAATGCCATTGATAAGGAAATAGTATTAAAAGCCATGAAAGATACATCCGCAGCGGTGCGTAAAACAGCGGTATGGATCAGCGAACGTTATGTGAAGCAGGATGATGCAGACATGATCCGTCAGCTGGCAGCCTTAAAGAACGATCCTTCTGCAGATGTACAGGTGCAGCTGGTAAACACGCTCTCTACCAGCAAATCAGACGATGCAAAAGCGCTGGCAGCAAGCATTGTAAGCGCAGGCGCCGATAAAGAATTTATGCAGGGCATAGCGCATAGCATTGAAGTGAATATGAACACAAAGCTGTTTGGCCGCCGTTTAGGCAGCATGCCCACGGCCAGCCGCAACAGGATATTGCAGGGCGCAACTATTTACAAACAGCTCTGTTCTACCTGTCATGGCCCGGATGGTAAAGGCATTGTAGTGGGCAATGGCTCACCGGCAGCGCCGCCATTCGTAGGTTCTAAACGTGTGGATGGGGATGAGGTGACCCTCATGAAGATCTTGCTCAACGGCTTAAGCGGCCCTATTGATGGCAAAACCTATACGGATGTAATGGCGCCTTTTGGTGCATCTAATAATGATGAATGGATAGCGTCTGTGCTCAGCTATGTACGTTACAGTTTCGGCGCCCGCAGGGAAAGGAACCGGGATAATTCACCCGTTGTATCCGTAGAGAAAGTGAAGCAGGTACGGGCCGAAACTGCCAATCGTGGCAAGTTCTGGACCCTGGAGGAATTGGAGAAATAGGGTTCATGGTCCATAGTCGATGGTCCATGGCATAGCGCAATTAAATATATACAACGAGCTAATGAAGTATTTCACAATTATAGCGGCCTTACTGGCAGCAGCAACAGCCCAGGCACAAACGCAGTACGTGGATCCGCACATCGGATCCGGCGGGCATGGACATGTGTTTGTAGGCGCCAGCGTACCTTTTGGAGCGGTGCAGGTAGGGCCCACCAACATTTTCAAAGGCTGGGACTGGGATGCCGGTTACAATTACGGGGATAGTATATTGATCGGTTTCTCACACCTGCACCTGAATGGCACCGGCATCGGCGACCTGGGAGACATCCTGATCATGCCATACACCGGTGAAATTAAAACCGATAAAGGCACAGAAGCCAATCATAGTGCAGGTTATGCATCATTATACTCGCATGAAAATGAAAAGGTAAAACCCGGTTATTACTTTGTAATGCTGGATGATTATCATGTATCAGCAGAGCTTACGGCAACAGAACGCGTAGGATTTCATCAGTATAATTTCCCGGGAGATGCTACTGCCCGTGTGATCATAGACCTTAAAGAAGGTACGCAGGACAAAGCCACCGCCACTTTTATAGAGCAGGTAGATGCGCAAACCTTTAAAGGTTACCGTTATTCAACCGGCTGGGCTAAAGACCAGCGGGTATATTTCGCAATCCGTACATCCATACCCGTTAAACAGTTCAGCGTATATAATAACGATCAGCTGTTGCAGGGCAGCAGGGGAGAAGGTGCTGCCATTAAAGGTTTGATGAGCTTTGAGGAAGGCCCCTTCACCCTGCAGATGAAAATAGGCATCTCACCCGTAAGCGCCGGCAATGCCCTGGCCAACATAGACGCTGAAATACCCGGCTGGAATTTTAAGCAGGTAGCCCGGGCAGCAGATGAAAAATGGAACAAAGAGCTTTCTAAAATTCAGATAGACGCTAAAGACGACAAAGAAAAGCGCATTTTTTACACCTCGCTCTATCATACTATGATAGACCCGGCCATTTTTAATGACCACAATGGCGACTATCGCGGCGCTGATAAGCAGGTGCATACAGGCGCCAGCTTTACGAACTACTCTATCTTCTCTATGTGGGATACTTACCGGGCAGCCCATCCCTTGTACACCCTCATTGAACCGGAACGCACAGCAGACATGATCAACGCCATGCTGGCTATTTACGACCAGCAGGGCAAGCTCCCCATCTGGCACCTCAATGCCAATGAAACCGGCACCATGGTAGGCATCAGCAGTATGCAGATAGTGGCGGAAGCTTATCTCAAAGGCATTAAAGGCTTTGATGCAAACCGTGCTTACAATGCCGTGAAAGGCACTGCCATGGGCGATAGCCTGGGCCTTATGTATGTAAAGAACTTTAAGCCCGTACCCGGCGACAAGTTCCGCGGCTCCGTAGCCCGCGGCCTGGAATATGGCATCAGTGACGCAAGTATTGCCCTGATGGCAAAAGCCCTGCATAAACAGGACGACTACACGTATTTTCAAAAGCGTGCGCAGAACTACCACCAGTATTACGATCCCGGCACAAAATTCTTCCGCAGCATGCTCCTGGACGGCAGCCGCCGCCCTGCTTTTGACGCCATGAAAGCGCCCAACCCGGATTATACGGAAGGTAATGCCTGGCAATACCTTTGGCTGGTACCCGGCGATGTGCCTGGCCTTATAAAGCTCCTGGGCGGAGAAAAATCTTTCGCCGCCAGGCTGGATAGCTTTTTTACCCTGGAAATGAAAAGCAGTACCCTGCAGGACCTTACCGGTTTAATTGGGCAGTACGCCCATGGCAATGAGCCCGGCCACCATATCAGCTATCTGTACGCCTATGCAGGCCAGCAATGGAAAACAGCAGAGAAGGTGCGTTACATTATGAAGGAAATGTATCAGGATAAACCAGATGGTATTATCGGTAATGAGGACTGCGGGCAAATGTCGGCCTGGAACGTGTTCTCATCCCTTGGGTTTTATCCCGTGTTCCCGGCCTCCGGCGCGTATGTGATCGGCAGCCCGGCGGTGGATAAAGCCGTGATACAAACACCTTCCGGCAAACCCTTTACCATTATTGCCCTGAATAACAGCCCGGAAAATATTTATGTGCAGCGCATTACGCTCAACGGTAAGGAATACACGAAAAGCTATTTGCTGCATACGGATATCGTGAAGGGTGGCGCCCTGCAATTCTGGATGGGCAGCAAGCCCAATTATAACTTTGGAACATCACCCGCATCGCGGCCACAATAAAATACCAGCTGAATGAAACTATAT
>NZ_DATCRF010000051.1:0-4841 GCF_036569125.1 Chitinophaga sp.
TGGCCAAAGTACCATTGGTTAAAGAACCAGTTCAGGTCTTTACCGGTTACTTCTTCAAAGGCCAGGCGCAGCTGATGCGCTTCCGTAGCTTTAAAGGCATTGGTTTTCAGGTACAGGTTCAGGGATTTAAAGAAGGCGTCATCCCCCACATAATTACGCAGCATGTTCAGGATCCGGCCGCCTTTCTGGTAGCTTACCGCGTCAAACATATCCTCTTTATCATGGTAGTGGAAACGTACCAGGTCACGGTCGCCGGCGTATTGGGAGAATTGTATATAGTTCTGGGCAGATTTATAATTGTGATCATCCGCCATATCTTTCCCGTATTTATGCTCAAACCACAGGTATTCGCTGTAGTCTGCAAAAGATTCGTTCAGCGTCAGGTTGCTCCAGGATTCGCAGGTAGCCAGGTCGCCAAACCATTGGTGGAACAGCTCGTGCGCAATTACGCTCTCGCCCTGTTTGTTATCATCCAGCAGCTCGCGGTTGTTCTTTTGCAGAAAATCGCCGTGCAGGGTGGCGGTAGTGTTTTCCATAGCACCGGATACATAATCCCTTACTACCACCTGTGAATACTTGGGCCAGGCATATTCATAACCCAGTACGGTAGAGTAAAAAGTGAGCATTTCCGGTGTATTGCCAAAAATACTTTTAGCATAGGGCTCATAGGCATGTTCTACATAATAGTTCACTTCTTTGCCGCGCCATTTATCTTTTACAACGGCAAAGTCGCCAATCGCCATCATAAACAGGTAAGGGGCGTGGGGCAGGTCCATTTTCCAGGTATCGGTACGGGTGCCGTCGGCATTGTTCTTCTGGCTGGCCAGTACGCCGTTGGAAAGGGTTACATATTTCTTATCCACGGTCATGCTGATCTCGTCCGTGGTTTTCTGGTTGTTCTTGTCAATGGTGGGGAACCATACAGAGGATGCTTCTGTTTCGCCCTGCGTCCATATCTGGATGGGTTTATTGGGCTCAGTACCATCGGGGTTAATGAAGTACAGGCCTTTGGCATCGTTGATGGCCGCGCTGCCCTTTACCTTCAGCTCATTAGGCTTGGCGGTATAGTCTATATATATAATATAAGAATCTGTGTTCTGGTAGGTTTTATCCAGCTTTATGCGCAGCTCCATTCCATCATAGTCATATTTAAGGGTGCTGTTCTTTCCGCCTTTTACCACGGCCACCTGCTTAATGTCCATGCCTTTGGCATCCAGCGTCAGGGAATCAGTAGGGTAGAAATGGGGTTTCAGGGTGATCCAGGCCTTTCCGTACATATATCGCTTGGCATAATCAAAGCGTACATCCAGCTTGGTATGTACCAGGTCATTGACCTTGGTGGCAGAAGCCCGGTATATCTTCAGTAAGGGATCATTCTGTTGGTCCTCCATGTTGCTTTGGGCTGTGGCAGGCGCATAGCAGGCCGCCCCGGCCATTCCTCCCAACAATACGCTCAGCAAAGTTTTCTTCAATAGATTCATGTAAAAACTGTTTTAAATCAAAAGTAGCAGGTCTGTTTATGGTAAAAGCCCAAATTTAAACAAATGGCCCAAATACGAGGCAAGTGGTTAAAATTCCTATTTTTGTCCGTAAGACAAGCAACTAATGATAAAGGCAACCGTTAATGGGCAATCACCTTTTACTATTCAAACAGGTAAGGAAATAAGCTGCAATGAGCAGATCGTGGACTGGTCTGCCATACAGGTGCCGGCAGGAAGCTATAGCATTATTATGGATGGGCATAGCTATACAGCGCAGGTGCTAAAGGTAGACAGGGACGCCAAAACCGTGACCCTGGAAATAGCACAGCAGGTATACGAGGTAAGTTTAGAAGAGCCCATAGACCAGCTGCTGGCCGCTATGGGCATTAAAGATGCCCTGGCCCATAAGGTAAACGATATTAAAGCGCCTATGCCAGGGCTGGTATTAAAAGTACTGGTGGAGCCGGGACAGGCCATCCGCAAAGGCGATCCGGTATTGGTGCTGGAAGCCATGAAAATGGAGAATGTATTCAAATCAGCAACAGATGCCGTTGTGAAGGCCATAAAGGTAAACCCCGGGGTAGCAGTCGAAAAAGGGGAGGTTTTAATAGTGCTGGAATAATATTTGCATAGCAGAAGAGCAATAACGCGTTTTTTAGCAATTTATATGATCCGATATTTTAAAAGAAGCATATATGTGCTGCTTTGCCTGTTGGCAGCAGGTCAGCTGTTTGCCCAGGAGCAGCAATATTTTTTATATATACAGAACGAGAAGCCACAGCCCTTTTATGTGAAGTATAATGGAAAAGTGCTCAGCTCATCGGACCGGGGCTACATTATAATAGCAGAATTGCCTGCCGGCACCACGCCCTTAACCGTTGGCTTCCCAAAAAATGAAGCGCCGGAACAGCAGTTCCAGGTAAAGCTGAGTAAAAACGACCAGGGATACCTGCTCAAACAAACCGACGAAAAGAATTTTGCCTTATACAACCTGCAAACATTTAGCGTAACCAAAGCCAATACCGCAGAGAAAGCGCCGGAACAGCCGGTAGCCGCTGCAGGAGGGGAATCGTCCGCAGGTTTTACAGATACCAATACCACAACTGCTGCCCCTGTAGCTACGGAAACACCGGCAGCAACAGGTGATACCACCGGCCAGGCTATGATGGCCGCCCTGAGAAAGGACCTGGATACGGCACTGGGTGGTAAGGCAGAAATTACCACTACCGGTAAAGCCGCGCCACCTAAAAAAGCCAATAACAAATTTGCTGAAACCCTGGATAAGGTAGTGCATGATGATCGTCCGGAAGAAATAGCCGTGGAGGCGCCGCCAGCAGCCGCACCCGCCGCCGCTGCAGCTACCGGCGCAGTGGTAGATGCCAGTGGCGTTGTATTAACGCCCGAACCTAAAAAGAACCGCCGTAAACGCAAGCAGGAAAGAGCCGCATTAACAGACGAAGAACAGGCCCTGTTAAAACAGGTGATGGATGATGAGCATAAAGCTGCCCAGGCAGATAGTGCTGCTACCGTTGATGTACCTGCAGCTGCGCCTGCAGAAATACCGGCTGCGCCGGCCAATACGGAGGCTGCCACACAACCGGCAGCTGCTTCAGAAACGCCGGTTACCGATACCGCAGCAGTGGTAAAAGACGAAGCCCCCAGGAAAGCCAGGAAGGGCAAAAAGAAAAAATCATCTGATCCGGAGTTCATAGAATTTATGGACGATAGCACCGGCCAGCGCAGCAGCGTACCGGCTACGGAAGCTGCTGCAGCACCAGCGGCCAAAGAAACCGCTGCCGATGTAGCGGCGCCCGCAGCAAATGCAGCAGCGCCGGCTATTACAGACGCTTCGGCCGTTACACTGGAAACACCCAAAGTATCTAAAAAGAAAAAGCGTAAGCTGGCTGAATTGGCGGATGCAGAAGAGCGCCCGAATAATATAGTAACAGACAGTGTTGATTATTCAGCCCCTGTGCGTAAGGAAAAAGCGGCCAAAGAGGAAGGCGTTAAAATGATCAACTCCGATTGCGCCAATACCATGGACGAAACCGCCTTCCGTAAGCTGCTGCGTAAGTTTGTATCAGCTAAGGATGATGATGGTATGATAACCACCTTCCAGCGTAATACCCGTGGTTATTGCCTGGAAACCGCCCAGGTTAAAAGACTGGCCCAATTGGTAGGTACAGATGAATACCGTTACAGGCTCCTGGATATGGCCTATCCTAAAGTGTATGATTCAGAAAAGTTCTCGGACCTGGGCAGCCTGCTGATCGACAATTATTACCAGAGCCGTTTTAAAGCTATGCTGCGTAAATGACCGGAGCTGTAACCCGCCGTTATTTCATAGACGTTTCCTATAAAGGCACTCAATACAGTGGTTTCCAGGTGCAGGAAAATGCGCTTACCGTACAATCTGTGCTGGATAAGGCGCTGAGCACATTGTTCCGCGCAGCGGTGGTTACCACAGGCTCCAGCCGTACGGATGCCGGTGTGCATGCCTTGCAAAACTTCCTGCACTTTGATACAGAGCTGCCCCTGCATCCGCAGTTCCTGTATAAGATCAATGCTATTTTACCGCCGGATATTGTGCTGAAGGCTATTCACGAAGTACCGCCGGAGGCCCATGCCCGCTTTGATGCGCTGGGCCGCTCCTACGAATATTATTTGTACAAGGAAAAGGATCCTTTCATGCGTGACCGCGGTTACTTTTTTCCTTATACGATGGATACCGGGCTGTTGCAGGAAGCTGCTGCTATTGTAAAAGAGTATTCGGACTTTACTACTTTCTCCAAGCGCAATACACAGGTAAGGACTTTTATTTGTAAGATCCATGAATCGTACTGGACCCTGCACGATAAACAGCTGGTATACAATGTGAGCGCCAACCGCTTTTTGCGGGGGATGGTGCGGGGCCTGGTAGGTACTATGCTGAGGGTAGGGCGGGGCAAGCTTAGCCTGCAGGAGTTCCATGATGTTATTGCCAGCAAGGACTGCACCCGTGCAGATTTTGCCGTGCCTCCGCAGGGCTTGTTCCTGGTAAAGGTTGCTTATCCGGAAGGGTTGTTGAAGTGATGTGCAGATATGCAAATATGCAGATGTGCAGATGCCCGTGCGGCAGTAGGCCCATCGGTACATTCAATCCATCTGCATATTTACCCATCTGCACATTCCAACACTCACCAGCACATCAGCAATTAGCACATCAGCACATTCAATCCATCTGCACATCTGCATATTTGCACATCTGCACATTTAACCCATCTGCACATTCCAACACTCACCAGCACATTGGCATATTAGCACATCAGCACATTCAATCCATCTGCACATCTGCATATTTGCACATCTGCACATTTAACC
>NZ_DATCRF010000052.1:0-26675 GCF_036569125.1 Chitinophaga sp.
GGTAAACCCACTCCGGGTTACCATGATTTGTCTGTAAAATGTGGCATTTGTTCCGGCGGCAAACCTGCTTTCCCGTTTTTTCCTTCCTGATTTTCCTTTTTCTTTGTGCCATGCAAACACTTTTACAACAGATCAATGACACGGCAGCTTATTTGCAAAAGTTCAACTATCACCAGGCTAAAGCCGGTATTGTGCTGGGTACCGGGCTGGGAGAGCTGGTGCAGCATATACAGGTCGAAAAAAGCATTCCTTATCAGGAGATCCCCCATTTCCCGGAATCTACCGTGGAATCGCATAAAGGGCAGCTGATCTTCGGGCGCATAGGGGAGGTGCCGGTAATAGCCATGCAGGGGCGTTTTCATTACTATGAGGGGTATACCATGCAGCAGATCACGTTTCCTATCCGCGTAATGAAAGCATTGGGCATCCAACACCTGCTGCTTAGCAATGCGGCCGGCGGCATGAATCCAGCCTTCAAAAAGGGCGACCTGGTGTTGCTGGATGATCATATTAACCTGCAGCCGGAAAGCCCCTTACGCGGATTAAATTCCCCGGCTTTCGGGCCCCGTTTCCCGGATATGAGCCGCCCTTATGATAAAAACCTGGGGCAGCTGCTGTTGCAGGCTGCTGCGGATAAAGGATGCACCCTGCATAAAGGAGTATATGTTTCCGTAATGGGACCTAACCTGGAAACCCGTGCAGAATACCGCTTTCTGCGGATGATCGGGGCGGATATGGTGGGTATGAGCACCGTGCCGGAGGTGATTGTTGCCAATCAGCTACAACTGCCCTGTGCTGCTGTTTCCGTGATCACGGATGAATGTGACCCGGATAACCTGCATCCTGTTTCTATTGAGGAGATCATTGCTGTTGCGGGCAAGGCGGATGAAAAGCTGAGCGGCATTTTTGCGGAGGTAGTGAAGCGGATTATTCTATAGGAGGGAAGAAGAAAAGCCACTCAAGATTTATAAATCCTACTAATTAATTTGTCATCAATTAATTATGGGGCATTTGTAATTTTCCAAAATAGCCTATAAATAAGAAGTCCCGCAGGCCGCGGGACTTCTTTATATTATTTTTTATTATCGTCATCTTCGTCTTCTTCATCCTCATCTTCCTCATCAAAGTCCTCATCTTCGTCGTCAAAATCTTCGTCCTCATCTTCGTCATCCGCTTCATCGTCATCACCCTCATCCTCCTCATCCTCATCTTCGTCATCTTCTTCATTGTCATCATCATCGTCTTCATCTTCCTCATCTTCATCCTCATCAAAGTCCTCTTCATCGTCATCGTCTTCATCGAGATCTTCTTCTTCGTCTTCATCCTCTTCCTCCTCGTCTTCATCATCCCCCAGGTCCTCATGCAGATCATCTTCTTCCACATCTTCCACCTCATCATCTCCAGGGCCGGGACCAATGGCTTCTATATCGGGAGTAGTTACCTCATCATCAGCCTCCGTATCAGCAACGGGTTCATCATCAGTAGTAGCTTCCACATCGGTATCCTCATCCGCTGCTATATCTACAGGCGGTACTTCCGTTACCGTATCTGTGTGGGCTGCTTCGTCTATGATGTTTACAGTTGGAATAAATGCATCTTCCAGCAGCTCCCCATTTTCTGATACCATCAGCACACCATTATTATCTGTAAATGCTTCGTCGGTGATAAGGGTAGGCTGTATCATGGTTTCTTCATCAAATACTTCACGCAGCTTGGGCAGGTCAGCAGGGGAGTTCAATCCAAAGTAATCCATAAAAGCCTTGGAAGTGCTGTACAGCAGCGGTTTACCAGGCAGCTCTTCACTACGGCCGGAGATCACGATCAGCTCTTTTTCCAGCAGCTTCTGAATAGAGTAATCAGAGCTCACCCCACGTATATGTTCTATTTCACCTTTGGAAATAGGCTGTTTATAAGCAATAATGGCCAGGGTTTCCAGTGCGGCAGTAGAAAGGCGTTTCAGGAACTTTTCCCCGTTCAGCTGCGCTACTGTCTGGTAATAATCTTTTTTAGTAAGGAACTGGTAACCTCCGCCGCTTTCCCGCACTTCAAATGCATAAAATTCAGACAGGTATTTTTCACGGATGGCTTCCACGGCAGTTTCCACCTGGTCTAAAGTAGCACGGTCTTCTAAAAAAGCTAAAGCATTATTGAGCAGATCTACTAGTTCCAGCATAGGCAGGGGCCTGTCTGCAGCAAAGATCAGTGATTCAACATGCGGTATGATCTGAGAGATTTCCATTGATAATTAGTTTGCAACATTACAGCCTCACAGGCGGTTAAAACCTGCGCGTGCTATAAACAAAAACGTCAAAGACCGAAAGTTACAGTCTTTGACGTTATGTAAGAAATCGAAATTTTTTGATGTTGATTTGTTGTGAATAACCTTCACTTTTAACCTGCCAAAGCGGCGGCGCCACTTACAATTTCTGTAAGTTCCGTAGTGATGGCAGCCTGACGGGCGCGGTTGTAGGAGAGTTTCAGGTTACGCAGCAGCTCATTGGCATTTTCTGTAGCTTTATCCATGGCTGTCATACGCGCGCCATGTTCTGAGGCATGTGCATCCAGGATGGCTTTAAAGAACTGCGTGTTTAAGATCTTGGGCATCAGCTCCGCGATCAGCGTTTCTTTTTCAGGCTCAAAAATATAATCAGCTTTGATCTTCTGTTTAGCATCCCCTTCTTTATTTTCTACTTTGGCAATGGGCAGGAACTGCTCTGCTACATATACCTGGGTAGCGGCGTTGCGGAACTGGCTGTACACAATATCCACGGCATCATACTCACCTTTGATAAAACCGTTCAGCGCAATGGCAGCGGCCTGTTTTACGTGATCAAAATTCAGATCGGCAAACAGGTGCCAGTACTGGTCATTGATCTTGTAACCATTTTTTACAAAATGTTCCCAGCCTTTTTTGCCAATGGGCATTATCTGCACCTGGCCTTTGGCATATTGCTCCGCGTATTTTTCGCGGATCAGCTGCTTGGCCAGCTTAATGAGGTTGGAGTTATATGCACCGCACAGCCCGCGGTCAGAAGTAATTACCACAACCAGCACTTTTTCCACGGCACGTTGATTAGCCAGGGCCATATCAATATCGCCTTCTGTGCTGGAAACAATGTTCTGCAGGATCTCCTGGAGCTTAACAGCATACGGGCGCATCTGTAAAATGGCGTCCTGCGCACGCCTTAATTTGGCGGCACTCACCATTTTCATAGCCTTCGTGATCTGCTGGCTGGATTGTACTGATTTTATGCGGTTACGAACTTCTTTAAGCTGTCCGGACATTTTTAATTATGAATTTTCAATTACTAATATAATGGGGGAACCCCGCTCAATTTGGCTGCAAAGGTAAGTATTGCCAGCCTAATTAGGAAATCGTAAAGGAGATTATCCAGTACTTTTATAAGTGGCTCATAGTAAAATAATTACGAATTATTTAATTACGAATTACGAATGTGATTGACGCGTATAAGAATAAACAAAAAGTCCTGCATTTTACTGCAGGACTTCCTTTATAAGGTACTCAATTCGTAATTCGTAATTGAGCAATTCGTAATTAATGCTAGTATCCGTCGTTCTGCGGAAAATCGCCCGGGTTGCTTACACGGTCTATCTGGTCCTGCGGAATAGGCCGCAGCAGGTGTTTGGGCAATATATTCTTAGCGGCATCCGGGTTATGCAGCTTTACCCTTTCCAGCAGCTTGCCGGTACGTTTCAGGTCAAACCAGCGGGTTTGCTCGCCTACCATTTCACGGTCCCTTTCATCCAGCAGGAAATCCAGCGTTACCTGGGCTTCGGTTATTTTCATGGCATCTTTATGAGCAGTGGTTTCTTCCGGTGTAGCACCTACCCTGGCGGCCCGCATACGCAGGGTGTTCAACAGGGTCACCGCTGCGCCTTTTTCACCTTTCATGGCCAGCGCTTCTGCGGCATTCAGGTAATCTTCCGCCAGGCGGAAGGCAATAAAGGGCCTTACGCCGGAGGCCTGGTTATCCGGGCGCATGGCATCTGCAAACTTATTCAGGGATGGGTACAGCACCAGCGTATAGTTACGGGGAGGCACCAGCAGGTAAGGCTTGCTCTTGATCATATCATCCGTTACATCATAACCCGGCATCCATACAGAGGTATCGCCTACTTTCAATTTTGCCGTAGCGCTGTTGGCGCGCCATACTGAAGTAAAGAATTTTTCGTAACGGGTGTCGTGTACACGTTCCTGGTAGAGGGTATCCAGCAGGAACTTTGTAGGCTTAAAACGCTTCCAGGGCGTACCATTGGCCAGATCGCGCTTCATACCGGCCAGTATATCATACTGCATCAGGAAAAAGCGGCAGGCATTGTTATCGCTGGAGTTGTACAGGGCATCGGTAGTATATTGCACAGCCCATACGGTTTCTGGGTTATTTTCCTTGCCCTGGGCCCAAACCTGGCCTACATCCGGCAGCAGCGCAAAGCCATAATTGTTGATCACAATTTGCGCATACCTGGCGGCATTGTCAAAGTCGGTAGGCTGTTTATAGGCGGTATAGCCGCGGGTTAAATATACGCGGCCCAACAGGTGCTCTGCAGCCGGTTTGCTGGCGCGGCCCCATTCAGAAGGCGCATCCAGCAGGTTCTGTTCCGCATACAGCAGATCATCAATAATGGCATTATAAATACTGCCTACAGAATCACGGTGCGCTTCTGTTTTGATCTCTGTATTCTCCTGCAGGTTTAAAGGCACAGCGCCAAACATCTGCGCCAGTATAAAGTAATAATGCGCGCGGCAAAAGCGTGCCTGGGCCACCCCATTCTTCTTAACTGCAGAATCCAGGTTCGGGATCTTATCCGCCCGGCCTATCACCACATTACAGGTATTAATGGTTTGGTAAGTGGTATTCCATAATTCCCGCAGGTGGGCATAACGGCCGTCCAGCTGGGAAGTATATTGATTTGCAAATTTAAAATCACCATCAGAGCCATTGGTGTAGGTATCTGTACCAAATACAGAAAGCGTCATGCCTCTTTCTGTGCTGTAAAAGCTGCGCATGGCCACATAAGAGCCGTTCACGGCCGCGGTAAAGCCACTGGGCGTATTATAGAAATCATCGTTTACAGTAGATACCAACTTTTCTTCCAGCATCTTATTACAGCTTACTGCTGCAAAGCCCAGCAGCGCTATTAACCAGCATATTTTTCCAGTATTCATAACGTTCGTTTTTTAACATTAAAAAGTAGCATTCAAACCAAACTGCAGCATCCAGGTGGCTGGTGCATCCACGGAAATGGTGGTCACGTCTTCCGGGTCAATGCCTTTGTATTTCTGGCGGTAAGGCGCTATGATCAGCGGTTGTTTCACATCCGCATGTACGCGTAATGCCTGCATACCCCAGCGTTTCATTAAACTTTCCGGCAGGTTGTAGCCTACGCCTATGTTGCGGATCTTGAAGAAAGAACCGTCAAAATAGCTAAGCGAAGTGTAGTTGTTAGGCCGCTCCTGGTTACGGTTAGGACGTGGAAAATCATTGGTTGGGTTAGATGGCGTCCAGTAGTTCACATCCAGGTTATTGTAACGGCCGAACAGGGTATTGTAGTTCTGGTAAAAATCACTTTTAACCATACCGCCTATACGTGCAAATGCTACAATGGAGAGGTCTATGCCTTTCCAGGAGAAGCGCTGTGTCATACCACCGGACCAATCCGGCTGCTGGGAGCCCAGGATCACGCGGTCATTGGCATCCAGCTTTTTATCGTTATTCACATCGTTCAGGCGGATCTCACCCTGGTGCTGCTGGTACACCTGCGCTTCTGCTTCGGTTTGCCAGATGCCTACTTTCTGATAATCGTAGTACACTGTGATAGGCTCGCCAATGAACCAGGCATTACCCGGATCGCTTTTAGCGCCATTGCCTAAGGAAAGTATTTTTTCACGGTTGGTGAAGAAGTTCACATCCATGTTCCAGTTAAAGCCGTTGGGATTCTGGATAATAGCGGTGGACAAAGCAATTTCCACACCTGAGTTCTGGGTTTCACCCACATTCACCAGCACAGAGCCAAAACCATTGCTGATAGGCAGCAGCTTGTTTAACAGCAGGTCGCTGGTTTTCTGGCGGTACCAATCCACGCTACCGGTTACACGGCCTTTAAACACGCTGAAATCAAAACCTGCATTCACAGAGCTGGTAGTTTCCCAGGTAAGATTGGGATTACGCAGCTGATTGGGAATGTAGCCCAGCACGCCCTTGTTGTTATAGGAATAAGGGCTGCGTAACAGTGAGCCCTGGGTCGCATAGGGCGGAATACCGGTATTGCCTATTTTACCATAGCTGGCGCGCAGTTTCAGGTTATCCAGCCAGGTAACGGATTTCATGAAATTTTCATTGGTCATGTTCCAGGCAAGGGCCACAGAAGGGAAATAGCCCCATTGTTTTCCGGGCGCAAAGCGTGAGGAACCATCTGCACGCAGGGTTAAGGTAACCAGGTAACGGTCATCAAACCCGTAGTTAATACGGCCCATGTAGGAGAGGATGGTCCAGGTGCCCAGCTGGCTGCCCAGCGCAGTTACGTTGCCGGCTTCATCCAGGTTGTAGAACTGCTGCGCTTCTACAGGGATGCCTCTTACGCTGGCGTTGTTGGAATCTTCCCGCTGGCGCTGTACGCTGTACAGGGCAGTAACGCCAATGTTATGTTTCTGATGTATTACTTTGTTATAGGTTAAAAGGTTTTCTACCGTGTAAGCCAGCGTAGTGTAGTTGGTCTTCTGGGCAGTAGCATCACCGCCGCCTATCAGCAGGTCGGTATTGTTCTTACCCTGGAAAAGGCCGTAGTTGCTTTGCTGAATATCCGGGCCTACATTCAGGCGGTATTTAAGCCCGTCTATAATATCCACTTCGCCATACAGGCTGGTGAACAGGCGGAAGCGGGTGCGGTCCTCTACGCGGTTGCCGGGCACATAATCCAGCAGGGCATTGGGCTGCTGGCTATCGCCGGTGGGCAGTATGATCAGGTTGCCATTAGCATCATACGGATCTGCAATGGGCAGCATTTTTAACGCTGCGCTCATGCCGTTATAGGTTTCCCCCCGGCGTTTGCTGTAAGTGCCCAGTAAGGATACGCCTGCGCGTACACGCTTGCTGATCTCCTGGTCCAGGTTCAGATGTATATTATAGCGCTCATAGCTTTGCAGCTTGAATACGCCCTGTTGTTTAAAATATCCCAGGCTGGCCGCATATTTGGTTTTTTCTGAACCGCCGGATACGCCCAGGTTATGGGAGGTTTGCCAGCCGGAAGAGAGCAGCAGCTTTTGCCAGTCGGTATTTACGCCTCTTTTAATATTGGCGTACTCGGTGGCATTAAAAACGGCTGCATCGGAAGAGTCGGGATTGTTATCATTATACTTGCCAATGGCGCGGTTAGCTTCCCGGCGCATGTTGGTATACTGGGTAGCATCCATCATATCTGATTCGCCCAGGGCCTTAATGATGCCATAGTCCGCATTATAGGTAACGCGGACAGGAGAGGAGGATTTACCTCTTTGCGTGGTTACCAGGATAACGCCGTTGGCGCCACGGGAACCATAAATGGCAGTAGCAGATGCATCTTTCAGCACATCCATGGAGGCAATATCCGAGGGATTAATATCATTCAGATTGCCTGCATACGGAATACCATCTACAATATACAACGGATCATTACCCGCAGTAATAGAGCGGTTACCACGTACACGTACGCGGGGCTCATCCCCGGGTTTGTTACTATTGATCAATACATCAATACCTGCCACGCGGCCCTGCAACGCCTGTTGCGGGTTAGTAACAGATACTTCCTGTATGGATCTGGCATTAATGGAGGCAATAGCGCCGGTTACGTCCTTTTTCTTTTGGGCGCCATAACCTACTACTACCACTTCTTCCAGTTTCTTAAGGTCTTCGGCCAGCTGAATATCAACACTGGAGCGGCCGTTAATAGGCTGTTCCTGTGAAAGATAGCCGATAAAAGAGAACACCAGTGTGTTACCGCCGGCAGGTACCTGCAGCTTATAGCTACCCTGCCCGTCTGTTTGGGCGCCGGTAGATTTACCTTTTACAGATACGGTTACTCCCGGCAGCGGAGCGCCGGATTTAGCATCTGTAACTTTTCCCTGAATAGTGGTGGTGTTTTGTGCGTGGATGACGAGGTGGTGGCATAGCAAAAACAGCAACAGTCCCCCCGTTTGTAACAAGTTCTTCATACCGTGTGAATTTCTATTTAACGATTAGCGGTTTGGTTCAAAAACGACTACAGTTTTAACACAATTTAACAGTTCATGTACCCAAGATAGATATTTCTGTGGAAAATGCAAACGATTGCAGAAAGAAAACAAAAAAACAGCACACAAGCTTCATCCAAAAGGAACAGGCCGCTCATGGCCGCTTGTGTGCTGTTTGAAAATATGCTGAGGAATTACAGGGTGCGGATGCGGATATTGCGCCACCTTACTTTAATACCGCCCCCGGAGTGGATCTGCAAGGCAATCTGCCCGCTGCGGGCGCCTATTTTTTCATCAGTTAAAGTGATCATTTCATGCCCATTGAGCCAGGTGGTTACCTCATTGCCCTTTACTTTCACTTTCATGGTATTCCATTCCCCCATTTTCAGGTATTGCTCCTTATCGGCCGTAGGCTGTATCAGCCATCCGCGCCCGTAAGATTCATAGATACCGCCGGTGTGCATATTGGGCGGGGCTACCTCGGCCTGCCAGCCGGTGATCTTAGTGCCTTCTATACTTGAGTGAAAGAATACGCCGCTGTTGCCGTTGGCCTCCTGCTTAAATTCCACGGTAAGCTCAAAATCTTTGTACTCTTTTTCGGTACCCAGGTAACCATACTCTTTATCGGGGCCGCTTTCGCATACCAGGAAACCATCTTCCACATACCATTTTTCTGTTCCGTAAATTTTCCAGCCATCCAGGTTCTTACCGTTGAATAAGGCTTGTGTTTTCTGCGCCTGTGTATTAGTGGCAAGGCATAATAAAGCGATGGCCATCAACCCGGCTCCCAGGTAGTAGCGTAATGACGTGAATTTTTTCATGATGCTGCTTAGTTAAGGAATTAATGATTCACAATGCCTTAAGATAAGCATTTCTATGAAAGTTAGCGGGTACAATCCAGCTGACCGGCAGCAGTATAAAACAGGGGAATGCTGGATTGCTGGTGAGCGGTAGCCACTACCTGCCCGTTTTGCAGGGTACTTTGGTTGTACGTGTAACCGGAGAAGTTGTTGGCCGACAGGGTGCGGTAATAAAGATCATCCCACAGCCAAAGGCCTTTCAGCGGGTTAGGCTTATTATCATAACCGGTAAAGGTTTCCTCCTCCTGGTAAACAACCTGATCATCGTAACGGGAAACGCTGGTGCTTTTTACGTTCTGTAGATTGCCGCTGTTATCAAAAACAAAGCTGCGGGTAATGTGCGCGCCCCGGCTGAACGTTTCTGTTTTAACGGGCTGGTTTTTAGCGTTATAGTAAAAATAGGTGGTATCAGGGGTTTTGATAATGCGTTTTAACCGGCCGTTTTCCAGCAGCAGGTTACGCGGGTTGGGATCCATAATAATATCAGCTCCGTGGTAATAGGTGGTAAGGGTAACATTGTTACCGTTATACACCACGGTATCATACACCAGAGGGCTGAATATATAGCTGAAACCGCTGCTGACTGCTATGGGCAGCCATCCGCCGGTGCGCACATTCGGGCGTCCGTTCAGATAATTGAACCCGATCATGCCGCTGCCTCCGGGGTTGTACATCACTGTTCCGGTGGTGGTGGCATAAAATCCATGAGCTACGGGTAAGATGAACTTAGCGTATAAACTATCTACCTGCGGTGTTTCCGGTTGCGGGTTATCAGACTTTCCACAGGAAAATATGGCCATTACTGTTATAACAGCCAGGTATAGGTAAGGGCGGTTGAACATGGGTAAACAATATTTAGGCTAAGCTACAAATTCCCATAAAAAAAAGCCCCGTTCACCAGGTGGCGAACGGGACTTTTTTATTATCCTTTTTAGCAATTACCGGGCAACGTTCACGGCGCGTTTTTCGCGGATCACCGTTACTTTGATCTGTCCGGGATACTGCATTTCTGTTTGAATTTTGGTAGCAATGTCAAAAGAGAGGCGGTCGGCATCGCTGTCTGTTACCTTATCACTTTCAACAATTACGCGCAGCTCGCGGCCGGCCTGTATGGCGTAGGCTTTTTCCACACCGTCGTGGGCCAGGGCCAGGTTTTCCAGGTCTTTGATACGCTGCAGGTAGCTTTGCATAATTTCGCGGCGTGCACCGGGGCGTGCGCCGCTGATGGCATCACAGGCCTGCACAATGGGGGAAATTACATACTGCATTTCCATTTCATCATGGTGGGCGCCTACGGCGTTCACTACGGCAGCATGCTCGCCATATTTTTCACACAGCTTGGCGCCTAAAAGGGCGTGGCTCAGCTCAGTTTCTTCATCCGGCACTTTACCAATATCGTGCAGCAGGCCGGCGCGTTTGGCCAGCTTGGGGTTCAGGCCCAGCTCTGCGGCCATTACACCACACAGGTTAGCGGTTTCTTTGGAGTGCATGAGCAGGTTTTGTCCGTAAGAGGAACGGAAACGCATTTTACCTACCAGGCGCACCAGCTCTTTATGCAGGCCATGGATGCCCAGCTCTATCACGGTCCTTTCACCAATGTCCATTACCTGCTCTTCCAGTTGTTTCTTGGTTTTTTCCACTACTTCTTCAATACGGGCGGGGTGTATACGGCCATCCTGTACCAGGCGCTGGAGGGAGAGGCGGGCTATTTCCCTGCGCAGGGGATCAAAGGACGATAATACGATGGCTTCCGGGGTATCGTCCACGATCAGGTCTACACCGGTAGCTGCTTCAATGGCGCGTATGTTACGGCCTTCACGGCCAATGATCTGGCCTTTAATTTCATCGCTTTCCAGGTTAAATACGGTAATGGCGTTTTCAATGGTTTGCTCAGCTGCCGTACGCTGGATGGATTGTATAATGATCTTCTTTGCTTCTTTATTGGCCTTGCTCTTGGCGTCTTCAATAATTTCCTGGATGTGGGCCAGGGCCTGGCTGCGGGCTTCTTCCTTCAGGCTTTCCACCAGCTGGTGCTTCGCTTCTTCTGCGGTAAGGCCGGCTACTTTTTCCAGGCGGCGGATATGTTCTTCCTGGTGTTTTTCAAGGTCATTGCGTTTAATGGCTACCAGCTCCATTTGCCGGTTCAGGTTTTCCTTGATGGCTTCATTTTCCTGTACCTGTTTCTGCAGCTGCTCGTTCTTCTGGTTCAGGCTTAACTCTTTCTGTTTAATGCGGTTCTCCGAATCGGCCAGCTTCTGATTACGCTGCAACACTTCCTTTTCGTGCTCGGTTTTTAACTGCAGATATTTTTCCTTGGCTTCCAGTAACCTGTCTTTCTTCAGGTTCTCTGCACTTATCTGGGCATCACTTATGATCTTTTGGGCCTGTTGCTCTGCATCCTGTATCTTCTGCTGCGTGTTTTTGGCAAATATCACCTTACCTAACACTATTCCAATTACCAATGCCACCACCGCGGCTATTGCTGTTATTACAGTTGTATCCATACAAAAAATTTAAAATTGAATATATATTGCATTCTTCATCACCGCCTTTTCCGGGAGGTGGTAGAACTTGACGCGCGAAAATAACAAAAATAATGTGCAGATGTGCGATGTGCGGGTATGCAGAACAGTGTAAATAGCCTGTTTTACAACTTCTTTAACGAAATGGTAAGTAATTAAGCTGCTTTATTTCAGTTGATTACGAATTAATGAAATAAATTTATATTACTCCCTGTTAATCTATTTTTTCAAAAGATCCCAACACAATCAAAAAACGCACATCATTTCAACTGCTCATCCAACAGTGCTTCCAGCCTTTGCAATTTTTCCTGTAAATAGGGTGCTCCTTCTGCCTGTGCCTTTCCGCCACTGGTAACGGGGTGGGTAGCGTACATGATCAGCGCCATGGCAATATAATCCTGGAGGTCTTTACCGGCATAGGCCGTTTTGAACTCAATGATCTTGTCATTCACCTCTTTCATGATGCGGCGTACGGCTTCTTCTTCTTCCGGTTTGATCTTGATCCGGTAGGAGCGGTCTGCCACTACTATATTTACAGGAATCAGTTGTTCCATAACTACTAATTAACACTTTTCCCGGCTAACTGTTTAATAACGCTATACAACGGTCTATTTCTTTTATATAGTCGTTGATCCTGGTGCGCATTTCCTTTTTAAAGTCCTCATCCTCTTCCGGGGAGGCGGGCGGCCCGGCTGCTACCGTAGCTATTTTGGCCAGGTGCAGCTTTTGTTCCAGCTGAATAATGGTTTGCTGCTGTACCCGTGCCTCCTGCTGCTGGTGCTGCAGCTGCTCTTTCAGCCACGCATTTTCCGCCTGCTCCTGTTGCAGCTTTTTCAGCAGCAGTTGCAGCTTTTCTTCAATGCGTTGTATGTGTTGCTCCAGAGACATTATTCAATGTGCGGATGTGCAGATGTGCGAATGTGCAGATGGTTTGTCATTTGCACATCTGCATATCTGCACATTTACTTATTTTCTTATCTGCGCCTGCAGTTGTGTTTCAAAAGTTTTTACCAGCTTGTCCATTACAGCATCTATTTCTTTGTCTGTAAGCGTTTTCTGCGTATCCTGGAAGGTAAAGCTTACCGCGTAGGAGCGCTTGTTGGCTCCCAGCTTTTCGCTTTCAAAAACGTCAAACAAATTGATATGTTGCAGCAGTGCCGATTTCACGGTGCGTGCAGCGGCTTCCACATCCGCAAACCGTACCTGTTTGTCCAGCACCAGCGCCAGGTCCCTGCGTACGGCCGGGAATTTCGGAATTTCGCTGTAAAAGGTATCCTTTTTTGGTAAGGCGGCCAAAACAGCCTGCCAGTTAATATCGGCAAACCATACCGGCTGCCTGATATCAAACTGCTTCAGCTTGGAGCCGGATACGGCGCCCAGCTGCACCAGGGGCTGGCCGTTACCTTTTATCTGCCAGGCAAACTGCAGCCCGTCCACTTCCAGCTCGGCCCATTGTAATGAGCGGATGCCCAGCTGGGCCAGCACATTGCCAACATACCCTTTCAGGAAATAAAAATCTACCGGGGCGGCTTCATATAGCCAGCTTTCCGGTCTTTTATGGCCGGTAAGGTACAGGCTCAGGTGCTCTGTTTCCTGGTACTTGCCCTGGCCGGTGGTGGCGTAGGTTTTACCAAATTCAAAGAACAGCAGGTCCTCATTTTTGCGGTTCAGGTTATAAGCTACGCTTTCCAGGCCGGTTTCCAGCATGGAGGGGCGCATTACATCCAGGTCTGCGCTGAGGTTGTTGATCATTTTCACCGTGCGCTCCAGCACTTCCGGCGTAAAATACTTGCTGTTGGTAATGGAGTTGGTGAATATTTCATTAAAACCGTTACCTGCCAGGTAACCGGCTATTTTTTCGCGTACTGCTTCCCGGTCGGGCCTGGCCGTAATGGCCGGGGTAATCAACACCTGGGAGGGGATCTCCACATTATCCAGGCCATCGATCCGCATTATTTCTTCTACGATATCCGCGGGTATGGAAATATCCGGTTTGCTGTAGGGTACGTTCACCTTCAGATGTTCGGATGTTTCCGCCAGTATTTCAAAACCCAGGCTGGCTAATATGTTGCTGATCTTTTCTTTACTGTATTCCTTGCCGCTCAGCTTTTTAATATAGGCCCAGGTAGCGGTTACTTCCGTTTTAGGTTTGGCCTGCGGGTAAACATCTGTTACTTCAGACGCAATTTTACCACCGGCCAGCTCACAAATAAGGGCGGCGGCGCGTTGCAGCACAAATACGGTATTGGATATATCCACTCCTTTTTCAAAACGGGTAGCGGCGTCGGTACGCAGGCCGTGCCGGAAAGAGGAGGCGCGGATGCCTGTGCCGGTAAAGCAGGCGCTTTCCAGGAAAATGTTGTGCGTAGTATCTGTTACACCGGAGTGCAGGCCGCCGAATACGCCGGCTATGCACATGGGCTCACTGTTACCATTGCAGATCATAAGGTCTGCGGCATCCAGCTTACGCTCTTTGCCATCCAGCGTTACAAAGGGCGTTCCGGCAGGCAGGTTCTTCACGATCACTTTATTGCCGGTAATGGCATCTGCATTAAAAGCATGCAGGGGCTGCCCGGTTTCGTGCAGTATAAAATTGGTGATGTCTACTATATTATTAATAGGCCGTACCCCAATGGCTAATAATTTATTGCGCAGCCAGTCCGGCGAGGGGGCGGTTTGCACCCCGGTAATGGATATACCGGCGTAGCGGGGGCAGGCGGCAGTGTTTTCCACACTAACGCTAATGGGTAATGGCGTTGCTGCTTTAGGCAGCTCCGGTATTACGGGTAGCTTAGCCTGGTACCGGCGGGTATTTTCCAGGTTATTATAATAGGCGCATACATCCTTAGCCACGCCTATATGGCTCATAGCGTCCATACGGTTGGGGGTAAGGCCAATTTCGTATATCCAGTCCTGTACGGGTTTAAATATTTCGCGGGCAGGAGTACCGGGTTGTAAGGCTGCATCCAGCACCAGTATGCCGGCATGGCTGCTGCCCAGGCCAATTTCATCTTCTGCGCAGATCATGCCCTGGCTTTCCTCACCACGGATCTTTGCCTTTTTCATGGTCATGGGCTCGCCGCTTACCGGGTAAATAGTAGCGCCAATAGGGGCTACCACCACTTTCTGGCCTACGGCTACATTGGGTGCGCCGCATACAATGTTCAGCGGTTCGGGGCCGCCGATATTTACGGTGGTCAGTTTCAGCTTATCTGCGTTCGGGTGTTGTACCGCCGTCAGCACTTCGCCTATCACCAGCCCTTCCAGGCTGCCTTTTACGGATTCAAATTTTTCCAGGCTTTCCACTTCCAGGCCTATACGCGTTAATATAACAGACAAATCCTCCGGTGAGGGCTGTACCGGCAAATATTCACAAAGCCAATTGTAAGAAATAGTCATTTTACAAGATAATAAAGTGGTGTAAAGATAATTAAAAAGTCCACAGTCCACGGTCTTTGGTCCACAGCCTGTTATGCTGTTTATGAGAGGGAAAACAGGCCGTTGGCCATCAAAAACAGGCATTGAAATAGATCGTGAGCGGCGAACGCGCCGGGACTTTTCTCCCCGGACATGTGAATTACGGTCCAAGGAATATGTGGAAAATCTTTTTACACAAAGTGTGTGAATAATCGGAAATTTGCAGGGTATTTTGGTGCCAATTGGTGGATAACCATATTGCAGTCAGTGGATAACTGACAATTTGCGTGTGAATATCGTGTGCGTGATGTTTTATAAATATTATCCGCTTATGGTACGGCTTTAATGAAAAAATGCGTTTACCTTAGTTTTTACAGCTCAAAAAAGTTTACAATTTGTTAAAGAAGAACTGAATACCGGGATGCTAAAAATTTGTAGGACCCATTGGGGAAGCAAGCCATAACAGTAGTACAGTAATCAATCTATTTCATTCATTTTTCTTAATTCTTTGAACATAAATGGATCTTAATCTCAAGAAAGACCGTAAAGATGTACGTAGGAAGCCGTCCATTGATGTATCCAGCATGGTATACGGGAAAATACCACCACAGTCTAAAGATATGGAGGAGGCCGTACTGGGGGCCATCATGCTGGAAAAGGGCGCTTTTGATACCGTGATAGAGATCCTGAAACCGGAATGTTTTTATGTGGAGGCGCATCAGCGCATTTTCCTGTCTATGCAGCGGTTGGCCGCTAAATCCATGCCGGTGGATATCCTTACCGTGGTGGAAGAACTGAAGTCTTCCGCAGAACTGGAAATGGTGGGTGGGCCTTTTTATGTTACCCGGCTTACCAACACCGTTGTTTCCTCTGCCAATATTGAAGCGCATGCGCGTATCATCCTGCAGAAATTTATTCAGCGGGAGCTCATACGTATATCCGGCGAAATACTGAGCGAAGCGTATGAAGATACTGCCGATGTGTTTGACCTGCTGGATGGTGCGGAATCCAAACTGTTTGAAATTACCAATAATCACCTGCGTAAGAACTATGATTCCATAGACCGCGTACTGGTGAATACCATGAAACGTATTGAGGACCTGCGTAATAAAGGCGACGATATTACGGGGGTACCTTCCGGCTTCCCATCGCTGGACAAGGTTACTTATGGCTGGCAGCCCACGGATCTTATTATCATAGCGGCCCGTCCTTCAGTAGGTAAAACCGCGTTTGCGCTGAACCTGGCCAGGAATGCGGCCCTGCACCCGCGTTTTGCCAAAGGCGCTGCAGTGTTTTCCTTGGAAATGTCCTCCGGGCAGATCGTACAACGTATCCTGTCCGCGGAATCAGAGATCAAGCTGGAAAAAATTTCCCGTGGTAAGCTGGAAGAATATGAGATGAAGAAGCTGATGACGCACGGTATTGAACGTTTGGCCAAGGCGCCCATCTTTATTGATGATACGCCGGCGCTGAACATTTTTGAGCTGCGCGCCAAATGCCGCAGGCTGGTGCATAACCACGGCGTAGGGGTAATTATCATTGACTACCTACAGCTGATGAGCGGTGGCGGCGAAGGCCGTAACACCAACCGTGAGCAGGAGATCAGTAAAATCTCCCGCGATCTGAAAGGCCTGGCAAAAGAGCTGCATGTACCGGTGATAGCGCTATCGCAGTTAAGCCGTGATGTGGAAAAACGTAAGGATGGCAACAAGATGCCGCAGCTGAGTGACCTGCGTGAATCCGGCGCCATTGAACAGGATGCGGACATGGTAATGTTCCTGTACCGTCCTGAATACTACGAAATTACAGCCAATGAAATGGGCGAATCCAATAAAGGTGAAACACACGTGCGTATAGCCAAGCACCGTAACGGTCAGCTGGATACCATTAAGCTGCGCGCGGTGCTGGAGTTCCAGCGTTTTGAGGACGATGGCAGCCTGGAAGGCGGCGGCGGTCCCAGTGGCGGCGGCAACCCGTATGCAGGCCTGCGCCAGGGCGGCGGTAACGATGAAGCCAAGGTATTTATCCAGAAAGGTTCTAAAATGAACGATATGGATTTTGATGATGAAGGGCTGGAGGACGCTCCTTTCTAAATTCCGGTACTGTAAAAGAATTTTTAAGAAAAGGGAGAGGGGCACTTCTCTCTTTTTCTTTTTGTATCAGCATCATACTATTCCAGTTCCATGTTTTCGAAATACAAACCGTTTTATAAAGATAATTTCCGTTTAGCCTACCCCGTGGTTATTTCCCAGCTGGGGCATACCGTGGTAGGCTTATCGGACAGCATTATTATAGGCCATACCGGCGAGGTGCCGCTGGCGGCCGTTTCCCTGGGCAACAGCATTTTTACCATTTTTATGGTAACGGGTATTGGCGTGTCTTATGGGCTAACGCCGCTGATAGCGCAGGAGAACGGGCGGGGAAACCGGGCCTATTGCGGTTGCCTGTTAAGCCAAAGCTTATTGATCAATATAACTGTTGGGTTATTATTATGCGCGGTAATTGTTACCGGCAGCTATTACATACCGTTGCTGGACCAGCCGGCGGCGGTAGCTACCCAGGCCAAGCCCTTCTTACAGTTCCTGGGATTTTCCTTTTTCCCGTTAATGATCTACCAATCGTTTAAACAGTTTGCAGAGGGGCTGGGCTTTACCCGGCAGGCCATGAACATCAGCATTATCGGGAATGTGATCAATATTCTGCTGGGTATTACACTGGTGTTCGGGTTGTTTGGCCTACCGCGTATGGGGGTAATAGGCGTGGGTATTGCTACCTTAACAGACCGTTTGCTGATGGCAGCTGCCATGGGCTGGTATGTGCTCAGGGCGCCGCGGTTCAAGCCCTATTTGCAGGAGTTCCATTTCAGGGATGTATCACGGGCCACTATACAAAAGATCCTGGGTATTGGCGCACCGGTGGCGCTGCAATACCTGTTTGAGGTAAGCGCTTTTAGCGGCGCCGTGGTAATGGTGGGCTGGATAGGCGCGCGTGAGCAGGCTGCCCACCAGATAGCCATTAGCCTGGCAACCATGACCTACATGATGGCCAGCGGCGTATCTGCCGCAGCAGGTATTAAAAGCGGTAATTTCTTTGGGGCCCGGCAGTTCCGGGAGCTGCGCCTGTCGGCCATTGCCAGCTACCATATGGTGCTGGTGCTGATGGGCACTGCGGCCCTGGTATTTATGCTGGGTAATGATCTGCTGCCGCTGATGTATATTAAAGAGCCGGATGTAATTTTGATTGCCAGCCACCTGCTTATTATTGCTGCTTTTTTCCAGCTGTTTGATGGTACACAGGTAGTAGGCTTAGGCATATTAAGAGGTATGGGCGATGTAAAGGTGCCTACCATTATTACGCTGCTGGCCTACTGGGGGCTGGGTTTGCCCATTGGTTATTTACTGGGCATTCACTTGAACTTTGGTATACAGGGCATTTGGTGGGGGCTGTTACTGGGGCTGCTCACGGCTTCCGTGTTATTGTTCATCCGCTTCCAGGTTAAAACGCGCAAGCATATTCCTTTGCCGGAGGCTGTTATTTCAAATTAATCCTTAATTTTTAGCATGGAATTACCTGTTTTCTACGCCAAAGGCCTGGACCCTGCTGCTACTGCTTACACAATGGACGAGCCTACCTCTAAATACTGTGTGCAGGTACTGCGAAAGGAAAAGGGGCAGCAGGTGCTGCTGGCCAATGGGCAGGGGCAAAAGTTTACGGCCACGATCACCGACGACAACCGGAAAAAATGCATGGTGCAGGTGTTGCAATGTGAAACCCTGCCGGCGCCCGCACCCGCTTTACGTATAGCCATTGCCTTTACGAAGAATGCCAGCCGTATGGAGTGGTTCCTGGAAAAAGCCACGGAAATAGGGATACAAGGTATTATTCCCCTGCTTACCCATCGTACGGAAAAAGAAAAATTTAAAACAGAACGTTTAGAGAATATACTGGTAGCCGCTATGCTACAATCCCAGCAATATTATTTGCCGGAACTGGCCGCTCCTGTTGCATTTGAGACCCTGGTAAAGCAGCCTGCCGCTGCCCAGCTTTTTATAGCGCATTGCTTACCGGAGCAAAAAACGCATTTACAACAGGCCATGCAGCCCGGGTTGGATACCTTATTATTAATAGGACCGGAAGGCGATTTTACCCCGGCGGAAATTGAACAGGCCCTGGGGCAGGGCTTTCAGCCGGTATCTTTAGGCAATACACGCTTACGCACGGAAACCGCCGGGGTGGTGGCGTGTGTGTTGATGAACTCAATAAATGCTTTTTAATGTGCTGATGTGCTAATATGCTAATGTGCCGGTGAGTATGATTATATGCGATTCTCAACAAATGCCAGCACCCTTATACACATAAGTGCTTTAATATGCTGGTGAATTAGCGAAATGCAATTCTCAACAAATACCAGCACATTAGCATATTAGCACATCAGCACATTCCCTCCCCATTTGCACATCTGCACATTTGCACATCCGCACATCACTCTTTCACCTTCGGCTCCCGCAGCTCTACCGGTTTCGTTGTTTTCTTGCGCATCACCATGTTCAGCATTTCCACACCAAAGGAGAAAGCCATGGCAAAATATACGTAGTTCTTTAAGTGCAGGTCATGCGCTCTTTCTGCGTCCCAGCCTTCTATGATCAGGATGGCGCCTACCATTACCAGGAAGGAGAGGGCCAGCATTTTCAATGTAGGATGTTTATGTATAAAGTCGCTGATGCGGGGGGCAAACAGGAACATAATGATCATGGCTATGATCACCGCAATGATCATAATGGGCACCTGTTTGGCCAGACCCACGGCGGTAATAATGCTATCAAAGGAAAACACGGTATCAATTACAATGATCTGCCCTACTACATTCAGCAGGGATAGCTGCTTGCCGCCTCCTTTTACATTCAGCGTTTCTTCTTCTCCTTCCAGCTTATGGTGAATTTCACGGGTGGTTTTAATCAGCAGGAATAAGCCACCGCCCAGCATGATCAGGTCGCGCAGGCTAAACCCATGACTGCCTATGTGGAACAGCGGGTTCACCGCACGTACAATGTAACCAATACACAGCAGCAGTATAACGCGTACGCCTATACCGGTAAACATCCAGATGCGGCGGGCCTGCAGGCGTTTCTGCTCCGGCAGGCGGTTCATAACAATGGATACGAAAATAACGTTGTCAATACCCAGTACAACTTCCATCAGCACCAGGGTCAGTAAGCTGATGAGGGATTCTGTTGTGAACAATTGTTCCATGATGGTATGAGTTGATGAATGGAGGATCAGCCTTTTAGCAATCCTTTACAAATATTTTTAACAATGGCAGGGCCTTCGTAAATGAACCCGGTATATACCTGCACCAGGGAAGCGCCGGCATCCAGCTTTTCCCGGGCATCGGCAGCCGTAAAAATACCGCCGGCTGCAATAATGGGTATTTGTCCGCCCGCGCGTTCATGAATATAGCGGATCACCGCGGTGGACTTATCTTTTACCGGCAGGCCGCTTAAGCCGCCTGCGCCTATGGCTGCTACTTCAGCGGCGGGTGTTTGCAACCCTTCCCGGCTAATGGTGGTATTGGTAGCCACAATGCCGGCCAGCCTGGTTTCCTGCACAATTTCAATGATATCATCCAGCTGTTCCGTGGTGAGGTCGGGTGCTATTTTCAGTAAAATGGGTTTGGGTTTGCTTTTTTGCTGGTTCAGCAGCTGCAGGTGGTGCAGCAGCTGCTTCAGCGGCTCTTTTTCCTGCAGGGCGCGCAGGTTGGGCGTATTGGGCGAGCTTACATTCACCACAAAATAATCCACCACATCGAACAGGGCATGAAAGCATTTTTCATAATCGCTTACTGCTTCCTCGTTAGGGGTTACCTTATTCTTACCAATATTTCCTCCTATAATAATATTGGAGCGGCGTTTTAGCAGGCGTTTGGCTGCTGCAACGGCGCCTTCATTATTAAAGCCCATACGGTTTATGAGGGCTTTATCTGCCGGCAGGCGAAAAAGGCGGGGCTGGTCATTACCCGGCTGCGGCAGGGGCGTTACCGTACCTATTTCTACAAATCCAAATCCCAGGCTGGCCAGTTCGTCGGTATAGCGGGCATCTTTATCAAAACCGGCTGCCAGGCCTACCGGGTTGCGGAAGGTAAGTCCCCACAGCTCTTTTTCCAGGCCGGTGGTTTTGGTATTAAAACCGGCATTCAGGATGGTTTTGCCCAGTGGCAGGCCATGAAGCAGCTTAATGCCCCGCATTACGCTATGGTGAATGCTTTCCGGGGGAAATTTGAACAGCAGTTGCTTAATAAGTTGATACATGTGTGGTGCAAAGATAAAAACTAATAGGTGAATTTGCGGGTACACCGGGGCATGTTGGCAGGTATAAACTGCTTATGTACCGATTTAACGTATTGGATGCCTGCACTTCCGCTATTATTATTCTATTTTTGAGCCCGGAATAGGGGAATGCCTGTACCGGTACGTCTCATTAAGAGAAGGCCGGGTGGTTTTATGCCCCGCTGTACTGGCTATTCTGTAGTATGTCACATAAACTGTTTAACCATCAAACGATCAGTGTATCTATGTCACTAACCGCGAAGCTGCTGCTTGGAATGCTGTTGTGCTGTTTTCCGCTGCAGGTGCTGGCCTGGGACTGGCATACCAGAATAACGCTTAGCCTGAAAGATCAACCCCTGCTGGTGGCCTGCCAGCTGCTGGAAAAAAATTATGGTATCCATTTTTCGTATAGCCGCGATGTAGTAGACCTTTCACACCGTATAACGCTGGAAGTGCGCAATAAACCGCTTAAGAAAGTGCTGGAGCTTTTATTTGAGCCTTATGATATTTCCAGCTCCCGCATAGGCAACCAGGTTGTGCTGACAATGAAAAGTAAGCCCCTGCGTACGATTAGCGGGTATGTGGAGGATGCGCGCACCGGTGAAAAGCTCATCGGCGCCACGGTTTACTGTCCTGCCCAACGGGCCGGTACGGTTACCAACCAATATGGCTTTTATAGTATTACCCTGAAAAAAGATACCAGCAGCCTTTATACCTCTTATATAGGTTATACCCCGCAACGTTATAAGCTGCCGGCTACCGGTAACCGGCAAATTGCCATAGGCCTGCAGCCCACCAACAGCTTACAGGAAATAGTGGTTACAGAAAACATGAAGGCGCATTTACAGGAGCAAACCCAGATGAGCAAGGTAAATATTCCTGTTTCTGAAATAGAGGCGGTGCCCCGGTTGCTGGGTGAGGCCGATATAATGCGTACCCTGCAAAGCCTGCCCGGTGTAACGGCAGGCGCAGACGGCAGCGGCGGTATGAGCGTACGGGGCGGCAGCCCGGATCAGAACCTGATATTGCTGGATGGCACCCCGGTATTTAATTCGGAACATGTGTTCGGCATCTTCTCCGTGTTTAACCCGGATATTATTAAAAATGCAGACCTGTACAAAGGCGCTTTCCCGGCGCGTTACGGCGGCAGGTTATCCTCTATTATAGATGTTTCCATGAAGGATGGGGATATGAAAAATTATCACGGCGAGGTTTCCATCAGCACCATTGCCGCCAAGTTTATGATAGAAGGGCCGTTGTGGAAGGATAAAACTTCATTCATCCTTTCCGGCCGCCGCTCTTATATTGACCTGTTAATGGACGACGCTGTAAAGAGTGTAATGGATCTTGGTGAAAACGGTGACTTCTATGCTTTTTTTTATGATGCCAATGCACGTATCAATCACATTTTTTCTCCCAAAGACCGGCTTTACCTGAGCGCATTTGGCGGGGAAGATGCGCTGATCATAAGCCAGGATCATGATTATGAAAACACTGATGCGCCGGACCAGCGGCGTTACCGGGAGAAAAGCTCCTTTAAGCTGGGCTGGGGTAACCTTACCGGCACGCTGCGCTGGAACCATGTATTTAACCAGCGCCTGTTTTCCAACGTAACGTTCAATTATTCACAATACTTTTTCCTTACTCACTACCATTACAATTTTCAATCCTATACGATCAATGAACACTCGCAGCTGTATGGCCGTTATACTTCCCGGATCCAGAATGCGGTAGGCAAAATAGATTTTGATTACCGCCCACGCCCCAGCCATGCTGTTAAGTTTGGAGTGGCCTCTACCACGCATATCTTTAAGCCCGGTACTTTTTTCTTTGAAGATGATTCTGCTATGCCATCCCTTCCGGATACCTCCTATAATAACTTTAGCACTGTAGGGGTGGATATGGTATTGTACGGGGAAGATGACTGGCAGCTGACCCCTGACCTGCATCTGAATGCAGGCCTGCATGCTGCCGGTTTTTTGGTGGAGAAACGTTTTTACCGTTCCGTACAACCCAGGCTGGGCTTACGTTATCTGCTGCCTAAAAGCTGGGCCTTAAAGGCGGCGTACACGCATATGTACCAGCCCATTCACCTGCTTACCAATAACGGCAGCAACCTGCCTACAGACCTCTGGGTGCCTTCTACACCCAAGGTAAAACCCATGCTGTCAAAACAGCTCACTATAGGCATAGCTAAAACCACGGAAGATCACCAGTATGAATTTTCACTGGAAGGGTATTATAAAACTATGAATAACGTGATCGAGTACACGGAGTATGCTTCAGCATTTAGCTCTGCCGGTAAAAAATGGGATGACCAGGTGATCATTGGTCATGGCCGCAGCTATGGTACGGAAGTGCTGCTGGAGAAAAAGCAGGGTAAAACCAAAGGCTGGCTGGGATATACACTGGCCTGGTCTGACCGGCAGTTTGCAGAAGTGAATAAAGGTAAACGGTTCCCGTATAAATATGATGCACGGCATAACCTGGAGCTAATGGTTATACACCAGTTTAATAAGAACTGGGAAATATCGGCCGGCTGGCAGTTCTCAACCGGCAAACCTTTAACGCTGCCGGTTGCCAGCTATGAAGGGATCCAGGAGCCATCACCCTATGATCCGCAGCAGCCAGTACCGCCCAGGGCAGATGAGCTGGGCGAGCGCAACCAGTTCCGCACCAGTAATATACACCGCCTGGACCTTAGTGTTACCTACACTAAAAAGAAAAGGTTGTGGACCAAGAGCTGGAACCTGAGCCTGTATAATGCCTATAATCAGAAGAACCCATTTTATTATTACGTGAAATCAGACCCGGTTGCAAAAGAACGGTACCTGGCGCAAAAAACCATTTTGCCCATACTGCCCAGTATTTCCTATTCAGTTAAATTTTAAAAAGTTGTTTATGCGTTTTATTATCGTATATTCTATAGGGTTAGTAATGCTGCTTACCGCCTGCGACAAAAAAGCCCGGCTGAACCTGCCTTATGAAGGCGATAAAATTGTGCTGAACACTTTTATGCTGGTTGATAGTGTGGCTTACATCCGCGTAACTAAAAGCGAGCCGGTGGTATCCAGCAATGATCCGGAATTTACAGAGCTTACTAATGCGCAGGTGACCATACTGGAAAACGGCCGGCCCTTTTCGGCCGTGCATCACCAGGTGGTAAACGGGCGGGGGTATTTTGTGTCCGACAGTGTGATCAAACCGGGAAAAACTTATACGGTAACGGCCGCTGCTACAGGCTTAACCGCTGTAACCGCTACAGACAGCATCCCTGCCCAGCCGGAAGTGAGCGGTCTTTTTGCGCAGAAAACAGCCAGCCAGCTATACTTCACTCTGAAAGACCCTGCAAATGTTATCAATTATTACCGCATTCATATTTACGCAGCAGACAGTACGGATGGAGCCATCCGTCCGCTGAGCCGCATTGAGTACCGCCTGGATCCTTCCTTTAATAACGACTTTGCCGACATTATCAGCAATGCCTATTACCAGGACCTGGTAATAAAGGATGAGCGGATCTCCGGCAAAAGCATTGTTTTTGTGCTGCAAACTTCCCAGCCTGTTACCTACAAATATATGATAGCAGAAGTGGTTGGCTTAACAGAGCAGGGATACCGTTATCTTAAAAGTTTGGATGATCAGCAGGACACGCAGGAGGAAGGCAACTTCCTGGCGCAGCCGGTAAAAGTTTACTCCAACGTTGCAAATGGGTATGGCATAGTAGCTGGCATGTATGCAAAACGCATTACCTGTAAGGTGAAGGAGTGATCAATCATTAATATGATACCGGTTAATTACCTCGTTGATCTTACACGAAAATTTTACGCATTCCGTAATAATTACAGATTCCAGTTCCTTATAACCCTCTGATTCCAGGTGGTATAATTGTGGGTACACCGTTTCGATCATTTTCTTGGTAGCTTCTATCAGGCCGTCCTGCATGCTTACCAGCTGCTGCTGCTCATACATGGCATCCTGGTATAGAGGCGATAGCGGATTTAGAATTTCATCCCAGTCCATAATAGTGATGTGTGGTTTAATGAATGGATATGTATTGTAATCAGCGCAGGGCCGTAAAGAATAAAACAATTTTTAGCCGGTTTGGTTCAAAAGTGGGCAAAGCAGTTTTTCTTTTTGCGTAAATGAGCCCGGTTTAAATTCCCGATTTGATTAACGTTTTACATTTTCATGACGTAGCTTTGTCCTGCTCCTTTACTCCGCCGCATGAATGTAGCCGTCTGCTGCTCCCGTGTAAAATCCGCTTACACGCAGGCAGGCCCTGATATTCACATGAATCTGCTGTTTTAAGAAACGTACCCGCCGTACTATACCTTGTACGGTACCGGGATTAGTTTGCCCCTGAAGATACTTGCCGGAACATGGCGGAGTAAAGTGTTCCTGGTAGGTGGTGGTTGGCCCAAACCCCGGGTAGGGTCAACCATTTTTTTAATCCATACCACTAATTAGATCAAACTGCTTATTATGCAACTAATCCGGCTACGGCCCCTGCTCATATTATTATTGTGTTCCCTCTTTTTTGCTGCTGCCACACAGGCGCAGCGCCGCATTGTATCCCTGAACGGCACCGTTACGGAAGTAGTGTGCGCCCTGGGTTTTGAAAGATCGCTGGCAGGGGTGGATGTGACCAGCACTTACCCGGCCTCCGTACAAAAGCTGCCTAAAGTAGGGCATAACCGCAACATTTCTGCTGAGCCTGTACTGGCCCTGCAACCGGATCTGATCCTGGCTACTTCCAATTTCCTGGCGCCGGCAGTGATCGGGCAATTCAATGCTACCGGTGTAAAAACCCTGGTGCTGCAGCAGGAATATTCTGTAGAGGGAACCAAAAAGCTGATCCGTGAAATAGCGGCTGCTTTGCAGGCCTCCGAAAAAGGCGAAGCCCTTTGCAAACAGCTGGATCAGCAGCAACAGGCGCTGAGGGTGATCCCGCAGGCCAAAAAAGTATTATTCATTTATGCACGTGGCGCCGGTACTATGATGGTAGCCGGCCAGGAAACACCGCTGGATAAAATTATTACGCTGGCCGGTGCAAAAAATGCCGCCAGTGGTTTTAAAGATTTTAAACCGCTTACAACCGAAGCGCTGGTAGCTGCCAACCCGGATGTGATCTTATTATTTGACACCGGCCTGGAAAGTGTAGGCGGGGTAACCGGGTTGTTGAAAGTGCCGGGGGTTCCGCAAACCACTGCCGGCAAGCAGCAAAAGATCATTGCTATGGATGGGCAGCTCCTGTCTGGTTTTGGGCCGCGTGTGATAGAGGCGGTTAAAGTGTTGTCTGAAAAGCTAAAAGAAAGCATAAAGC
>NZ_DATCRF010000053.1:0-2303 GCF_036569125.1 Chitinophaga sp.
CCTGCGCCAGCTCAATAGCGCGCTGCATACAGGCCGTGGCGTTATACATGCCCGCGCCCAGGTTGCCCGTCCAGGTTTCCAGGAGGCCGTTCTTTTCCAGCAGCGCAGGTTCTGCATCCGGGTGCACCAGCCCATCTTTTACATATTGTACAAATACGGGGAAGCGGTTTAGCCCGTGGGAGTGTACGCCGTCGCGGCTGTTGCTGGCAAAGATGTGGGCGCATAAGGCCGCTCTTTTTTCAGGGAAATTAAGCTGCAGCAATACTTTTCTGAACGCCTGTTCCAGCTGTGCAAATGGTATCCGTATCATAGCTTTAAATTACAAAATTTAGCTACTACTTTTTTCTAGCTTTGCAGGGTCAGAAAAACAGGGAGCCCATGCACAGCCAACCATTACGGAAATCAGATACCTTATTTATGTCAGCCTGCTGCGGGCTGGTGGTAGCTAACATTTATTACTGCCAGCCGCTGATACCGTTGATTGCCAAAGACTTTCACATACCCGAAAGCCGTGCCGGCCGCATTGCCTGGCTTACGCAAATAGGTTATGCCAGCGGCCTGTTGCTGCTGGTGCCTTTGGGCGATATTATGGAACGCCGCAAACAGATCCTTATTTGCATGGTGGCTGCGATGTTATCATTGTCCCTGGCCGCTATGTCGCCTAACTTTTTTGTATTGCAGATAGCCAGCTTCCTGGTGGGGCTAAGCTCTATTGCCGTTCAGCTGATAATACCGCTGGGTGCGCATCTTGCCTCGGATGAAAAGCGGGGCAGCGTTATAGGCGCCATTATGGGCGGGGTAATTGTGGGTATCCTGGCATCCCGCTCTGTAAGCGGTACTTTGGGCGCTATTTTCGGATGGCAGGAAATTTATTTTATGGCAGCAGGCATCTGTGCAGTGCTGTTTATATTAATGCGCCTGCGTTTTCCGCAAAGCCATCCTACTTTTAACGGTACTTACCGCCAGCTGATGGCATCGCTGGTATATTATATCCGTACACAGCCGGCATTACGCCTGGCAGCTTTCCGCAACTTTATGAGCTTTGCAGCGCTCAGCGGTTTTTGGGTAACCATGGTATTGTTCCTGTCTGCACCGCCGTTTAATTATAAAAGCTCCGTCATTGGCCTGTTTGGGCTGGCCGGAGCTGCAAGTGCCCTTGCATCGCCACTGGTGGGTAAGCGCAGTGACGGCAAGGGCACACAGCTGAATATATGGATAGGACTGCTCATGGAGCTGGCCAGCTTCGTAGCATTCTATTTTACCGGCGGCAGCCTGTATCTGCTTATACTGGGCATTATACTGGTAGATGTTGGGCACCAGACCATTCAGATCTCCAATCAAACCATCATCTACTCCATAATGCCGGAAGCGCGCAACCGCTTTAACACCGTATTTATGACCAGCACTTTCATTGGCGGCGCCTGTGGATCGGCCATTGGTATTGGCCTCTGGAACATTGGCCACTGGCCGGCGTTCTGCATTGGCGGCGCACTAATGGTATTAATAAATATTATTGTTACTGGTACTTTATCCGCAAGATCCGGTTACATGGCCGGAAGTCAAACCTCGTAAAGCTGCCTACTGCCAGCATGGAATGGTCATTCGGCAGCTGCAGCACTTTGGTAAAAGCCGCGTTCACATCATTGGTGCCCATGTTAATACCGCCATTGGTATTATAGGTAGTATGCACGCTGCCATCCGGGTTTAATACCACAAAGTTGTTCCGCACTACATTGTTAAATGAGGTAAAGGCGCCCGATAAAATGATCTGCCCCTGCGGCATTATACTGATGTTATAAACTGTACCCTCTGCTCCTGTACCTACCTGTAACGATGGATCCAGGCTGCCATCAGGCAGCAGGCGCACGATATACGGCACGGCCAGGCCGCCATAGGTATTGAATAAACCGGTTAGCACAAACTTACCATCCGGCTGCTGCGCAACATCATATATCGGGAAGTTGGCGCCCTCCGCGCTTTTGAACGTAGGGTCAAGGCTGCCATCTGTATTAATGCGTGCAATGCGCTGCGCGGGCTGCCCGTTATACTTGGTAAATCCGCCTACGATCAGCACTTTGCCATCCGGCAGGTAAAGAGATTTATTAATGGCGCCGTTCACGCCTTCTTTACCACGATGGTTCACCAGGTCGTAGTTGTACGAAGTGTCCAGCGTACCATCCGGATGCAGGCGGGCCATAAAGTTCACCATGGTAGAGTCCAGGTGCAGGGAGTCGCCGCCCGTTACAGATACCAGGTTGTAATTAGGCTTTACATAATAACGGAAGTAACCTACTACTATCATC
>NZ_DATCRF010000054.1:0-8349 GCF_036569125.1 Chitinophaga sp.
TAACAACTACACTGCTACGTTAAACGCTCTTAGCGTATCATTCAGGCTCGTCTTCAGATCCGTTGATTCCTTACGCTGCCCAATGATCAGCGCACAAGGCACCTGGTATTCGCCGGCAGGGAATTTTTTGGTATAGCTGCCGGGTATCACTACACTGCGTGCCGGTACACGGCCTTTAAGCTCCACAGGCTCGCTGCCGGTTACATCAATGATCTTCGTAGATTGGGTCAGCACCACGTTAGCGCCTAATACCGCTTCTTTTTCAACACGCACGCCTTCCACTACTATACAACGGGAACCTATAAAGCAGCCGTCTTCAATGATCACGGGGCTGGCCTGTAAGGGTTCCAGTACACCGCCAATACCTACGCCGCCGCTCAGGTGCACATGCTTGCCTATCTGCGCGCAGGAGCCTACAGTAGCCCAGGTATCCACCATGGTGCCTTCATCTACATACGCGCCAATATTCACGTAAGAAGGCATCAGGATAGCGCCTTTAGCTATAAAAGCGCCGTAACGGGCAATAGCATGCGGTACCACGCGCACACCCAGGTCTTTGAAGTTAGTTTTCAGCTTCATTTTATCATAGAACTCAAAAGGCGCCAGGCTAATGGTTTGCATAGGCTGAATGCAGAAGTACAGGAGTATAGCCTGTTTCACCCATTCATTTACCTGCCATCCGTCTGCCGTAGGTTCCGCTACACGTAATTTGCCTTTATCCACTGCCTCTATTACAGCCCTGATAGCGTCTTTATATTGCATGTCTTCCAGCAGGTTACGGTCGTTCCAAACGGTCAGTATTTGTTCTTTTAGTTCCATTGTTGAAATTTTCCACAAATATAAACGCCATTTGGTTAATAGGGTAGGGCTTTGTTCCCGGTGCGGCCGGTTTCAGGAAAAGAGCAGGCATCGTTGCCTGCTCAGAGCGCGGCAGCAATTGCCTGTATCGCATTTTCTGCAGCGGCGGCAGAAGCTTCATCATGCGCGCCGGTACGCTGCTCTTTCACTTTTACAAGCAAGCCGGATATAAAGGTGCCGGCGCCTTTCTGTTTATACCGGATGGCAATCTGTTTCATTAGCTCAATGCCCTGCTGTGCCAGCGCGGGATCATGGATGCGCCCGACAAAAACAGCAAAGCTTTGAGTGAGTTGTGCCTTATCCCGCAGTGAACCATTCAGAAGGCGGTTATACATAAAAGACCATTGGCTTTCATCGCCAAATGAGCTGTAAACCCCGGCAATAGCCTTGCTCAGCACACCAAGATTATCTTTCTCCAGGCTTTTAGCGTACTGTATGGCCGTAGGCGGGTTTATTTGGGCGATGGCAGTCAATGCCGCGGCCTGCACCTGGTAAGAGATGCTGGATAATGCTTTTATAAATGCCGGCAGATAAGCGCTGTCTTTCAGCACAGCCAGTGTTGTGATTGCCCTGGCCTGCACCAGCGTATTGCTGTCAGATGCTGCGATGCCGGCTATTAAAGGCAGGGTCATGCGCTGTAAGGCCGGATCCGTATTACGGATGTCTTCCTGCTTTTGGGTAAGGATAGCCAATGCTTTTTTGCGGATGCCGGGAAAACGGTCTTTCAGCGCAGCCGTAATGATCTGTTGTGCCGTGTCGTTGCCCGGGGCTGCGGCCGCCGCTTCCAGCGCTTCGCAGCGGTCCATGAACAGCGGCGCGTGAAAGAACTGGTAAGCGAATGCCTGCATGGTTTTATGATCCTGTTTCTGTGATACCAGTACCTTGTCCGCATCTACATTCACCAGCAGCGGTTCCTGGTTTGCTTTAAAATGAAAAGTATCTTTCCGGTTGTACAGCCAAAGCTGTTCACGCTGTTTTCCGTCCGCTGCATAAATATCCACTGCCAGGGGTAAACGGAATGTATGCCCCGGCTGCAGCTGCTCAATGAATACGGTTGCCGTGCGGGAAGCAGCATCCCATTCATAACGTATATCCAGCACAGGATGGCCTGCACCGTAAAACCACTGGTCAAAGAACCATTGAAGGTCAATGCCGCTGGCTTCTTCCATGGCTAAACGTAGTTGTGCTGCTTCAGCATTCTTATAGGCGTTTTGAACAAGGTACAGGTGCAGTCCTTTGTTGAACACATCGTTCCCGAGATAGTTGCGCAGCATGTACAGGATGCGTCCTCCTTTCTGGTAGGTAACCCCGTTAAAGATCTCACGCGGATGCTCAATAGCATAATTCACCAGTGGTTTGGCGGCATTGGCAGTATCGTCCAGGTAGCCCTTCAGGCCCTGGTGCCAATGCTCGCCGGCTGCATCTGCCCCGTATTTGTATTCCAGCCATAGCAGCTCACCCAGGTCTGCAAAAGATTCGTTCATGCAAAGGTTCGCCCAGTTCTTTGCCGTCACATAATCGCCAAACCATTGGTGGAACAGCTCATGCTGTATCCCGGTGTCATAATACCGGTCTGCCAGCTGCCGGGTGTTGCCCTGTGCAGCTTCTCCGGTCATGGTAGCAGTGGTATTTTCCATTGCGCCGCTAACATAATCGCGCACCACAATTTGAGCATACTTGTTCCAGGGAAAATCAACACCCAGCAGCCTTGAAAAAAAATCAACAGACTCCGGGGTTTGCCCGAAAATATCCCTGGCATAAGGGGCGTAGTCTGGCTCCAGGTAATAGCTGATCTCTTTTCCATGCCAATAGTCTTTGTATATCCGGAAGTCGCCCACTGCCATCATAAACAGGTAGGGCGCATGCGGCTTATCCATTTTCCAGGTATCAGTGCGGGTGCCGTCAGCGTTGTTCTTTTGCGTGGCAAGATAGCCATTGGAAAGGGTGGTGTATTTAGCAGGCACGGTCATGCTGATCTCCGATGTTGTGCGCTGGTTGGGATTATCGATCGTAGGGAACCAAACAGAGGCATTCTCCGGTTCTCCCTCCGTCCATATCTGCACCGGCTTGTCCTCGCTGCTGTCGGGGTTAATAAAATACAATCCCTTTTCTTCCCTGCGCCTTCCTTTGAGCTCATTGGGCCTGGCCGTATAATCAATATACAGGGTATAGGTATCCGCAGGGCTGTATGCTTTGCCCAGGCTTATTGCCAGCACCATGCCATCGTAAGAATAATGTAATGCCTGCTTACCTTTACCGGTTACAAGGCTCACTTCCCGTATGATCATGCCTTTGGCATCCAGCTGCACGGAGTCAGCCGAGTAAGCATAAGGCCTGAGCTTTACCCATTCCCTGCCGTACAGGTAACATTTTTTATAGTCGAAACTTACATCCAGCCTGGTATGTACCAGCGAATGTTTTTTTACCTGCTGGGCAATAGTTTGCAGGGCCGTTATGGTAAACCATAAGGCCAGAAGCATTTTTTTCATCCGTATTTATTTCAGTTGTTGTTTTTCTTTAGCCAGGGATTCCATGGCTGAGCGGTCAGGTGTGGAGTGTATAAGGGAGATGGCTTGCTCAACGGCGGGCCATTGGCCGGGACTTAAACAGATCTTATTCATCAGCAGCTCCAGCAATTTTCTTTTTTCATTATCACCCTGCTGGTTAATATAGGATAGGACGCCGTTGAGCACCTGGTCTGTTATAACATCATTGCGTAACAGCTGCTGCAGGTATAGTTGAGATGCTGTTGAAGATCTGAGCTGGGGTATGGCCTGCAAAAGGGCGCTGTCCCCGCCGCGTTCAAATACCCTTTCCATTCTTGCTTTTGCATCATACCCGAAGGCGATCATTTCATGAATAGCTTCCGCCATATTATCCTTGCCGGGAGTATCATATGTGATCGCTCCTTTTACATCACTTTCTGCCGAGAAGCGGGTGCTGTTATGCCGGTAACGTATATAAGCGCCGGGCGACATACGCTCAATGCGCTTTTCATCAGGTGAAAAGCTGATCCTGCCTGCGTATTGTACCCGCTCATAATCATCATCGGTCTTTACCGTAATACTCACTTTGCCCGGAACATGAGGCCCGTGCCACCAGTTCTTAAAATACACCCGGATGAAGATCAGGCTAAAGGCTGCCAGGAAAAAAGCCAGTTTCATAGATTCCTTTTTGAAAGTAAGTAATATGCCAGCAAGCCCACGGCAATGCTGCCGGCCAGCACAGCTACAGATAATAAGGTAACAGGCCCCATGAAATAAATAATGGCCAGGCCTGCAGCCAGCGAAGCCAGTACACAGCCCCATTGCAGCGCAGCTTTCAGTCCATTACCCAGTTTTTGCTGCAGCAGCTGCGTGATCACCGTTTCAGGTGTGCCCGCATCCAGCATCCGGGTTTTCAGCCGGCTATCCAGGTACAGCTGCACCAGCGTTACTATAAACCTGGACACTACATAAAGGGCCAGTATGATCCCGCAAATGTTCACCACATCAAATACCAGCGCCCGGTCTATGAGCGGTTCACTAACAGGTTGGGCGATGGCCGGTATCGCAGCCAGCGATGCGGCGCCCCATAATATGATCTTCTTTTTCATCATTATTGTTTTCATTTAAGCAGACAGCCCGCCCGTAATAAGGTTGCACGACCGCCTGAAATTTTTCATCATTTTTATTACCTGCAGCAATATAACAACAGCGGTTACCGCCAGCGCCAGGTATAAGGGAAGGCCGCTTACATTGCCCAGCAGGTATTTGCCATAGGCCCCGAACAGGAAAAAAGTAGCCGCAACAGTTACTGCAACAATAGCCGCCAGCAGCCAGTCAAACCACTTGCGTTCTTTCAGCTTTGGCATCACAAGCTGCACCGTGTCAAACTCCGGCGCCGCATCGGGCAGGTCCGCCGTAAGGCTAAATAACAGCCTGTAATTGTCCGCAGCTGTTTTACACGCCGGGCAATGCTCAATATGATCAGCAACAACGGCATCGCAGCTACGCCGGTCCATCGCATACGCCTGTAGCGCTTCTTCGTTCACATGTTCTGTATTCATAAGCTGTCTTTTTTATGGCGCGATAATATGATCTGTTTCAATTGCTTTCTGGCCCGGAAAAGATGGCTTTTCACCGTGCCTTCAGGCATAGAGGTGATATTACATATCTCGCTGATGCTCAGCTCCTCCTTATGGAACAATACAAAGATAGTTTTGTATACCGGCGGCAGTTCATCTATGGCAGCATTAATAATACCCGACAGCTCTTTTCCCTGCAGGCTTTGTTCAGCCGCCCCGGTTTCAGGCAGATGCTCATAATTCTCACCGGTAAGCAGTATTTTCTTTTTCTCAAGGAAATTAATACAGGTATGATAGGCAATATTGGCTATCCATGTAGATAGTTTTGCATCAAACCTGAAGCCGCCCAGGTGACGGAATGCCTTGAGGTAAATATCCTGCACCAGGTCTTTTCGGTCTTCTGCCCTGGATACCATGCGCTGTACAATTTGTGCAACAAGCCTTTCAGTACCGGTTATAATGACGCTAAAGGCGTGCCTGTCGCCTTGCAGCACCCTTTCTACCAGTTGCCGGTCTGTTTGATGTTGTAGTTCGTTGTAGCTCACTAATAGCTCATATGACGGTTACTGCAGTATAAAGTTGCAAAACACCCGGAATTAATGCGGTCTCTTACCTTCACTTCCCGGCCCAACAAAATTTTCCTTATTTTGGCCCCTGGTCCTTCTTAAAAAAGGCACCCATCAAACCAAAACCACTAAAGTTGAACATCGCCTTCGATGCCAAAAGGGCTTTTCAGAATAACACAGGACTGGGCAATTACAGCCGGTCGCTGATCAGTGCCCTGGCCACGTATTTCCCGGAACATCATTATTACCTTTTTGCACCAAAGCAAACAGGTATGTTCAACACCACGCTGCCCGCAGTGCTCCCGCAAAAGCCCCTGCACCGCTGGTTCCGCGCTGCCTGGCGCAGCAGGTATGTGGTAGGCGATCTGCTGGCGCACAAGATAGATCTTTACCACGGCCTGAGCCATGAAATACCTTTTGGCATCCATCGCAGTGGCATAAAAAGTGTGGTTACTATGCACGATCTGATCTTTGAACGTTATCCCGGCCAGTATAATCCCATTGATGTGCAAACCTATCGCCGCAAGGCAAAGTATGCCTGTGAGCAGGCAAACAGGGTAGTGGCCATCAGTGAGCAAACCCGGGCCGACCTTATCACTTACTACCATACACCGCCGGAGAAAATAGCCGTAGTATATCAAAGCTGTGATCCCATGTTTGCCATAGCGCATACAAAGGAAGCAGTGCAGGAAATGCGGCAGCAATACGGCCTGCCACCGGTTTATTTATTGTATGTAGGATCGGTGATCGAGCGTAAGAACCTCTTAGGCATCGTACAGGCATTACAGCAGCAGCAGTTAAAAATACCTTTAGTGGTATTGGGCGATGGCGGATCCTATAAAAAGAAAGTAAAAAGCTTTATAGCCGCAAACGGCCTGCAGCAGCAGGTGATATGGCTGAATGAGCAGCGCCGTCCGGCGTACACGGATCTGCCTTTGTTATACCAGGGTGCGCAGGCATTGGTGTACCCCTCTATCTTTGAAGGCTTTGGTATTCCGATCCTGGAAGCGTTGTGGAGCCGTACGCCGGTCATAACCTCGCAGGGCTCCTGCTTTGCAGAAACCGCCGGGGATGCAGCTTTGTATGTTGATCCGCTGCAGCCGCAAACCATTGGCCACGCCATTACGCAGGTACTGGAAGATGCTGCGCTGGCGCAGGCCATGCGTGAAAAAGGCTGGATCCACGCACAACGTTTTACCGCCGATAAATGTGCAGCCGCCATGATGGCCGTTTACCAAAGTTTATAAGTAATAATTAATAATTAAAAATGAATAATTAATAATCACGAAAAATAATAGTTCACTTGAAAAGCAGGCACTACGTCTATTAATTCTTAATTATTAATTATTAATTCAAAAGAATCGAAACATGCCATTCGAAAACGATATTACCCCCTCGTTGAGGGTGCTCCGCGAAGGCGGCCTTATTCTATACCCAACAGATACCGTATGGGGCATTGGCTGCGATGCTACCAATGAAACAGCCGTGCAGGATATCTTTACCCTCAAGCAACGGGATGAAGCTAAAAGCATGGTAATACTACTGGCAGATATACGTGACCTTATGCAGTACATTGCCCACCCGCATCCGGACCTGGCCAACATCCTGGAAGGTTTTGACCGCCCCACCACCGTTATCTACGATGGCGCATTGGGCCTGGCCCCGAATGTGGTGCATAAAGATGGCAGCGTGGCTATACGTATTGTACAGGATGAGTTTTGCCGCCACCTTATTAAACGCCTGCGCAAACCCCTGGTGTCCACATCGGCCAACCTCAGCGGACAGCCAGCCCCGGCCACTTTTGCGGCTATTGACCCGCTTATAAAGGATGGCGTAAATTATGTGGTGCAATACCGGCAGGATGATACGGAAGTAAAACCGCCCTCCCGCATTATCCGCCTGCATAATAACGGCAGTATGGATGTGATACGCGAATAAATTACAAGTAACTCATTCTGAATAGGGTTACGTGTTATTGTTCAGGATTAATTCTGAATTATTAATTAAAGGAATACTTTTGCGGTTTTTATATCTTTTTCTAGTATGATCAGCAGAAAGCCTATAGACATTCCCTGTACTTTGCAGGAACGTAAAGTGTTAGAGCAGATAGCGGTTGCTGCCCGGGAGCTGGGCCTGCCCTGCTACCTGATCGGCGGCTTTGTGCGTGATAAATTATTGAACCGCAATACCAAAGATATGGACGTGGTATGTGTGGGCGATGGCATTGCCCTGGCCCATAAAGTAGCGTCCATCATAGGGGAGAATGTGCCGGTGAACTTCTTTAAAACCTATGGCACCGCACAAATAAAATGGAACGAGCTGGAAATAGAGTTTGTAGGCGCCCGTAAAGAAAGTTACCGTGATCATTCCCGCAACCCGGAAGTAGAAGCCGGTACCCTGCAGGATGATCAGCTGCGCCGCGATTTCACCATTAACGCCATGGCCGTAAGCCTTAAGGAAGATGATTACGGCAGCCTGCTGGATCCCTTCAATGGCCTGGCCGACCTGGATCAAAAGCTGATCCGCACGCCGCTGGAACCTTCGCAAACCTTCAGCGATGATCCCCTGCGCATGATGCGGGCCATCCGCTTTGCCTCCCAGCTGCAGTTCACCATTCATCCTGAAGCCTTTACAGCTATCCAGGAAAATGCACACCGGATCAAGATCGTATCGCAGGAACGTATAACCGACGAGTTTAACAAGATCATGTTATCCACCAAACCCTCCGTAGGGCTTGACCTGTTATACCGCGGCGGTTTAATGAAGATCATTTTTCCGCAGATGATTGACCTGGTAGGCGTGGAAATGGTGGAAGGCAAAGGGCATAAGGATAATTTTTATCATACTTTGCAGGAACGT
>NZ_DATCRF010000055.1:0-3478 GCF_036569125.1 Chitinophaga sp.
GTTTTCTGCATTTTGAAAATGCGGGCCATACGGTTGTTAACGTTGGCAATACCTGTAACCGGGGTCAGGTAAGTGGCAGCGCCGCCATCATCACCGAAAGTAAAGAAGGAAAGATCATTTGTAATAGCTGCCGCATTACTCTTGTTGGAGGCGGCAACCGCTGTACCTGCAGCTATGGTAACTATACCGGTATCTGCACTCTGCGATTGTTTCTGGTACAGCATGCCCCTGTCATCCCGGCCAATGCCGGTGATGTGTTTTGCATAAGCGCTGTTGGCGGCGGCATCCCACATCTTGGTAGTGCCGTTACTTGCCAGGTAATCTACAGGAGTGCCAATGCCCAGGGTAAGGCCATATTTCAATGCCAGGTAAGATTGCACCTGCTGGCGTTCAAGATTGCTCAGCTTGCGGGAGTACAGGATCACTTCCGATACATCGCCATAGAAAACAGTATTATGGCCGGCGCCTATATAATCCTTTACGGGCACGGAGTTCAGGCTAACCGTGTTAACATTTGATGTTAACAGCACCTTGCCGTCAAAACCGGTAGCCCAGTCGTTGGGCGCGCTCCATGAATTGAGCAGGTGCGGATTACGCCCATCTACCTCTGCTGGAATAACAAAATTCCTGCGTGCATTGGACGAACCAAAGTAGGTGTAATGGCTGTTAGCCCAGGCATATTCAGCCCCCGCGCTGTAGCTGCCTCCGAACTCCCAGGGGAATCCCTGGCCGGTAGCGCTGTTAGGCTGCGTTTGCAGCTGAACGGAAAATATTTCTGCAGCAGTAAATGCTTGTGCAAACTGTGGCAATGTAAAATAGCTTGCACCTCTGAAACCAACGCCGGTATTGAAATTAAAGTCCTTGAAATTCATGGGTACCGCGTTGCCATTTGCCTTTGGCCATACACGGCCTGAAGGGGCCTGGTCTATCCATTGTGTTATGTTGGCTGCTGTTCCTACCAGGCCGGAATCCCCACGGGTCCATACTTCCAGGCCGGCCGCTACGCCTGCAGGGCCGCGGTAGGCATTGCCAAAGGTGAAATATGCACCGTCGGGCAGCAGGTCGCTGTCAATATTCACCAGTCCCCTTGCATCCAGCTGGTAAGCCTGGTCCCCTGCTCCAAAGGTTTCATCGCTGCTCACCAGCAGGTATTCCGTACTGTCGCCATCCATCAGCGCCAGCCTGATATTGCTCTTCGCCCAGTTGGTGCGGTCTATTTTATAGATGCGCGCCTGGCGCAGTGTAACGTCGCCCAGTCCGGAAACAGGCTGGGTAAAGGTTACTGCTCCGCCGTTATCGCTGAAGGTGAAAAAGGAAAGATCATTATTAATAATAGTGGAGTTCTCCTTATTCGAAGCGGCAAAGGCAGTGCCTACGGCAATGCTTACAATGGCGCTGTCAAGCTGTGAGCGGCTTTGCTTCTGGAGCAGGGCGCCGTTATCATCCCTTCCGATGCCGGTGATGCGCTGGCCGTAGCCGGTGTTCTTGGAAGCCGTCCACATCCTGGCAGTACCATCGCTGGCAATGTAATCGGTCATAGCGCCTGCGGCGTTCCGCAGGGTCAGGGCATATTTCAAAGCCAGGTAGCTGTTGACCTGTATGCGCTCGGGATCTGTTAAGCGCCTGTTGTAAAGCATCACCTCTGCAATGCGGCCCCGGAAAATGGAGTTATGCCCTGCGCCAATAGCACTATTTATAGCCGCCCCCCTGCTGAAAGTAACCGGGAAAGCAGTGCTGCTGCCGATTGTTTTGCCATCAAAGTTAAGCGACCAGCTGGAGGGTGCGCTCCAGTTATTTAATACGTGCGCCCGTTGCATATTGATGCCGCCTAACGGGTAGCCCGGCCGTGAGTTGGTGCCAAAATGCGTATAGTGGCTACCGTTACTATAATGATAAAACTGGTCTGTAAGGTTCGTTGGATCGCCACCGAACTCCCAGGGGAAGCTGGCAGTGGTGGAAGCAGCGGCCAGGTTAGAGAACTGCACGGAGAAGATCTCACCTGCTGTAAATGCACTTGTAATACTGGGTATCGTAAAATAGTTGTTGCCGGCAAAATTAACGGTCGGGTTATAGTTAATGGCATTCGCCTGCCAGGGAACAGCAATAGCCGGAAAAGTTTTGGGCCATTCTCTCTGTACCGCCTGATCAGTCCATTTGCTAACGTTACCATCAACAGCCGTTATACCTGCATCGGCTTTCACCCATGACTGTAAACCGGCAGCCACCCCACCGGGGAACCGCTGCTGCTTGCCGAAAGTAAAGAAAGCGCCATCAGCCAGGTCGGCGCTGGAGAGTGTGATGGTACCATTGTTGCTTAATTGCAGCTCACGGGTAAGCGTACCAAAAGCAGCGTCGGTGCTGATAAGCAGGTAATTGTTCTCTGCACCGCCTTCCAGCTGCAATGTTATTTGCTGGCTGTTATTCCAGGTAGCAGTTTTCTGTACTTTCCAGATGCGGCCCATACGCTGGGTTACATTAGCGCCGCTTACTGCTGTGAAATAACTGGTGGTGCCGTTGTTATCACCGAAAACCAAAAAGGTTTTATCCTGTGTGAAAGTATTGGTATTGGCAGCATTGGAAACGGCAATGGCATTACCCAACGCAATGGTTACAATACCGGTATCCTGACTCAGCGATTGCTTCTGGTTTAACATGCTGCAATCATCCCGGCCTATACCGGTAATGCGCCTGCTATAACCGGTGTTGGATGCGGCTGTCCACATCTGCACAGTGCCATCGCTGGTAATATAGTCTGTTGCGCCGTTATTGAGGGTGATGCCATATTTCAGGCCCATGTAAGATTCAATGCGCTGTATTTCCGCTGCTGTAAGATCCCGGCCATAAATAAACACTTCGGGCACAAATACCTTTGAATATTCCCCGTAAGTGGCCCCGCCCACATCCAGCGTCCACACGCCTGCATCAGAAGTGGCGCCTGTTTTTACAGATACACCGTTCCCCTTGAATTCGTAGCTGCCGCTGGCAGCTCTTTCCAATGTATACAGCTTACTGTTTGTGGTGATGGCACCTCCGGTATTCAGCCATGCTTCCATATATAAACGGTTCTCGAAGTTGGCGTGCCAGCCGAATAGCTTGTTACCGGTTGAGCTGTTAAACACACGGCCGTTCTGCGTACCTTCCAGCTGCGTCATGCCACCCATGGTATAGGCGCCTGTTACGCCGGCTGCTGCCGGTGCCAGGTGCGCATCATTCCCGTCATAATAAATGGCGGGATTAAAGTTCACCATGCCGGTAGTATTATCAGGATCGCCAACAACCGTCATGTGATTGGCATTACCGGAAATATCACCCCAGTTCACACCGTTCACCGCCTGGTCTGCACGGTACCATGCACGGATACCATTATTTACACAGGCAGGGCCCTGTAAGGTCATGGGTATGCTGTTGCCAAATTCCGAAGTGCCGCAGTTATTGGCCGGTATGCGCAGGGTGGCCGTCCAGAAGCCAAGCCCTGTAG
>NZ_DATCRF010000056.1:0-8371 GCF_036569125.1 Chitinophaga sp.
GATCTGTTCCAGACCGTAGCCTCCTGGCCTTTGTCGGGCAACTACCATGAATATTCTTATGGCCCTTTGTTCCTGCCAAATGGTGATATGATCGTAACGCTGAACCTGTCCTGGATAGGCCGCGGTGCAAGCCTGGCTAAATGGCGTGGCTGGATGATGCGCATAAAACCCGATGGCACTATGCAGCCTTATGCTGCAGGCATGCGTTCCCCTGCAGGTTTTGGACTGTCGGAGAACGGAGATATCTTTTTTGCAGAGAACCAGGGCGACTGGATAGGCTCCGGCCGTATCACGCAAATGGACTATGGCGATTTTGCCGGTCACCCGGCGGGCTTGCGCTGGTCAGGTGAATATGGATCGCCCATTAAGCTGAAACCGGAACAGTTCCCGGATTCCATCGGCATCCTGCACGACTTTGCCAGGAAAACAGCGCAGTTCAAAGAACCCAGCGTATGGTTCCCGCACACGCTGATGGGCATTTCCACTTCAGAAGTATTAACCATTAACTCCGATGCCTTTGGCCCTTTTAAAGGGCAGATATTGGTAGGCGACCAGGGACATAGCAAAGTAATGCGTGCTTTCCTGGAAAAAGTAAAAGGGAAATACCAGGGCGCTTGCTTCCCTTTCCTGGAGGGCTTTTCATCTGGCGTGCTGCGCATGGCCTGGGGAAGTGATCATTCTCTTTTTGTGGGTATGACCAGCCGCGGCTGGGCTTCTACCGGCCCTGCATTATATGGTTTGCAACGGGTGAACTTTAAAGGAGCTACACCGTTTGAAATAAAAGCCATGCGTGCCCAAAGCAATGGCTTTGAGCTGGAATTTACCTTACCGGTAAATAAAAAGCAGGCAGCAGATGCAAGCATGTACAGCGTAACCGGTTTTACCTATGCTTATCATAAAACATACGGCAGCCCTATTATTAATCAGCAACCCTGCGCAGTGGTGAAAAGTGAAGTGTCTGAAGATGGACGCCTGGTAAGGATCTACGTGGAAGGTTTGCGCGAAGGATATATTCATGAGCTGCATGTGAACGGCCTGCAATCACAATCAGGCTTAGGCCTGCTGCATAACGTTGGCTACTACACGTTAAATGCTATTCCGGCCGGCGTAGGCCCCAGCTGTGCAGTTACTACTAAAAGCCTGGCCGCCAGTGGCGCCGGTAATAAAGGCGCCTGCGGTACAGATCCCACCAAATGTGTGAGTGTACAACCCGCCGGCTGGGCTAAGCCGGATATAACTTTACAGGTAGGCACTAAACCCGGTTTAAAGTTTGATGTAGCGGAGCTGGAAGTAACTGCCGGCAGCAAAGTAAAGCTGGTGTTTAATAATAATGACGATATGCTGCATAACCTGGTGATCACCGCTCCGGGTAAAGGAGATGCGGTAGGTAAGCTGGCCATGGAAATGGGCTTAAGCGGCTCGCAGCTGGCCTATGTGCCGGGATCAAAAGATGTGTTGTACAATACCTGCTTACTGCAGCCGGAAACCTCGCAGAGCATTTATTTTATAGCGCCTAAAACACCGGGTAACTACCCGTACGTATGCACCTTCCCCGGCCACTATGCAGTGATGAAGGGCATCCTGAAAGTAAGAAAGAATTAATAATGAAGAATTAATAATTAATAATCATGAGTGCAATCTCCTAAAGTAAATATACCTGCCACATAACATCGCATATAATTACCTGAAGCTGCTGCAACCGTGATTATTAACTCTTCATTATTAATTCTTAATTATTCAAAAAATTGAGAAACCAATGCAACGTTTTTTAAGTGTTTGTTTATGCCTGTGTGCAGTAATGAATGGATGGGCGCAGCAAAAGGGGCCTTTCCTGAAAGGGGACCGCTTGCAGCAGTATGTAAAATCCTTTAATCAGGTAGATGATAAAAAGAATGTGCTGAATTATGTGCCGGATGAGCAGGCGGCCACCTGGCTGCAGAACAATATTCCTTTACTGGATTGCCCCGACAGCACCATTGAAAAGATCTATTATTATCGCTGGTATAGCTTTCGCAAACACTTAAAGCAAACACCGGATGGTTTCATCTTCACTGAATTTATTGAACCGGTAAAACATGCCGGCAGGTATAATGCATTAAGCTGCGCCACAGGTCATCACATTTATGAAGGCCGCTGGCTGCGCGATACGCAGTACGTAAACCAATACATCCGTTACTGGCTGGAAAAAGATAAACACCAGTCCAAACCACGCTTTCACCAGTTCAGCGGCTGGGCTGCCGATGCTGTTTACAACTACTACCTGGCTACCGGCAACCGCAATTTTGCCATTAGCATGCTGGATTCCCTGGATGCAGATTACCGTTTGTGGGAGCAGGAAAGATTATTGCCGGATGGCATGTTCTGGCAGTTTGATGTAAGGGATGGCATGGAAGAATCTATCAGCGGCTCCCGCAAAGAAAGGAATATACGTCCTACCATCAATAGCTATATGTATGGCAATGCAAGGGCACTGGCGCTGATAGCCGCTATGGCCGGGCGCGACAGCCTGCGTGAGCGGTATACAAAATTAGCTGCACAGCTGAAAGCAGATGTGCAGGATAAGTTGTGGGATGATACCGCCGCCTTTTTCAAAGTACGTTTTGCAAAAGGCGGTTTATCCGGCGCAAGGGAGGAGATAGGTTTTATACCCTGGTATTTTAACCTGCCGGACGATAAGGCTGCCTATGCAAAAGCATGGCAACAGCTCACCGACCCCAAAGGATTTGATGCACCCTGGGGCATTACCACCGCAGAACAGCGGCATCCCGCTTTTCGTACACACGGTACCGGTGGTTGTGAGTGGGATGGCGCTATATGGCCCTTTGCCACTACGCAAACATTAAAAGCATTGGCCAACCTGTTAACGGATTACCGTAATCATGATGGAATGAATGCACAGGTATATTACCGTGCATTGAAAACATACGCCCGTTCCCACCAGAAGAACGGACAGCCGTATTTAGGCGAATACCAGGATGAAAAGAATGGGTACTGGTTAAAAGGAGATGATCCGCGCAGCAGCTTTTACAACCACTCCGGTTTTTGCGACCTGGTGATCAGCGACCTGGTAGGATTAAAACCCCGCAGTGATGAGCAGGCGGAAATAGCGCCGCTGATCCCTGCCGGAACCTGGGACTGGTTTTGCCTGGACCAGGTGCCTTATCATGGCCGCCTGCTCACCATCCTGTGGGATAAGACCGGGAACAAATATCATAAAGGAAAAGGCTTTCAGATATTTGCAGACGGTGAAAAGATCTACAGCGCTAGTAATCTTACCCGCATTATAACGCCGCTGCCTGCAAAAAAACAGGCGCTCACTTTATGGTACAACAGCCCGGCCGCTAAATGGACCGCTGCACTACCCATTGGTAACGGGCGCCAGGGAGCTATGATCTACGGAGGTGTGAACACGGAGCACTTGCAGTTTAACGAAGCTACCTTATGGACCGATGGCCCGCGGGAACATGCCCGTATTGGCGCAGTACAATACCTGCCACAGATCCGTGCGCTGCTGGCAGCGGGTAAGCAAAAAGAAGCAGAGCAGCTGGCGGAAGAACATTTCCTGGGACAAAAAAGCGCAGCTTCCCGTTACCAGGCCGCCTACCAGCCTTTTGGCGACCTGCTGCTCCACTTCAGGGACACCACTGCCGCAGTAACGGATTATCACCGGGAGCTGGATCTGAATACGGCCATTGCCCGCACCACCTATACAACCAACAACATTCATTATACCCGTGAATACCTGGCCAGCGCGCCACAGAACGCTATTGCAGTTCATTTAACAGCAGATAAGCCGGGAAGCATCAGCTTCACTGCAGCAATAAGAACACCACATAAAACATACAGCATCCGCAAGGTCAATGACAGTACACTGGCGCTTTCCCTGCAGGTAAAAGATGGCGTGTTAAAGGGCGAAAGCTGGCTAAAGCTAAGCGCCCATAAAGGGCGTGTAACCATAGGAGATAGTACCATTACTGTTGAGGATGCAGACGAGGCCACGCTGTACCTCACCGCAGCCACCAGCTATAAAAGCTATAAAGATGTTAGCGGCAACCCTGCTGCCCTTTGCGCACAGGCAACAGCAAAGCTCAAAGGTCTTTCCTACACCGGTATCAAAGCAGCGCATATCAAAGACTACCAGCAATACTTTAACACACTGGATCTTAACCTGGGCGAAGGGCAAACACAGCTGCCCACGGATCAGCGCATCCGGCAGTTTACACCGGCTACAGATCCGGCCCTGGCAGCATTGTATGTGCAATATGCCCGTTACCTGATGATCGCAGCATCACGCCCGGGCGGGCAGCCTATGAACCTGCAGGGCATCTGGAACGATCAGTTAACACCGCCCTGGGACAGCAAGTACACCACCAATATTAACTTTGAAATGAACTATTGGCCGGCAGAAGTATTACATCTTTCTCCCTGCACAGCGCCTATGTTCAGTTTGATAGATGATGTAGCGCAAACCGGCCGTGTTACTGCAAAAGAGCAGTACGGCGCGCCAGGCTGGGTATTACATCATAATACAGATCTGTGGCGGGCCACAGCGCCTATTAATGCAGCCAACCATGGCATATGGGTAACAGGAGCCGCCTGGCTCAGTCATCATTTATGGGAGCATTATTTATTTACAAAGGATCCTGTGTTCCTGCGGCAAAGGGCATATCCCGTTATGAAAGCGGCAGCCAGCTTTTTTGTGAGCTTCCTGGTGAAAGACAGCGCTACCGGCTGGTTGATCAGCACACCTTCCAATTCCCCGGAGAACGGCGGCCTGGTAGCTGGTCCTGCGATGGATCATCAGCTGATCCGCGACCTGTTTAAGAACTGTATAGATGCAGCCGCCATCCTGCATACAGATGCTGCCTTCAGCCAAACCCTGCAAACAAAATATAAACAGATAGCGCCTAACCAGATCGGTAAGTTCGGTCAGCTGCAGGAGTGGCTGCAGGATGTGGATGATACCACCAACCGCCACCGGCATGTATCCCATTTGTGGGGCGTGTTCCCCGGTAAGGATATTAGCTGGGATCAGTCGCCGGAATTTATGAACGCTGCGCGCCAGTCCTTATTATTCCGTGGTGATGGCGGCACCGGCTGGAGCCTGGCCTGGAAGGTGAACCTGTGGGCGAGGTTTAAAGACGGCAACCACGCATTGCTCATCCTCAAAAACCTGCTAACACCAGCTGAAGACCCGAACGGCGGCAAGCCACATGGCGGCTCATTCACCAACCTGTTTGATGCGCATCCGCCTTTCCAGATAGATGGCAATTTTGGCGGCGCTTCCGGTATTGCAGAAATGCTGGTGCAAAGCCATATGGGATATATCGATCTGCTGCCCGCCCTGCCGGATGCCTGGCCGGCCGGTCATGTAAGCGGCATTTGCACCCGCGGTGGCTTTGTGCTGGATCTGGATTGGGAGCAAGGTAAGCTGCAGCAGCTAACGGTAACGGCTACTGCCGGTGGTCCCTGTGAGCTGAAGTACGGCCAGCAATCGCTGAAGCTCTCTACCCAAAAAGGAAAGAAGTACCGGCTGCAGGTGAAAGATGATAGACTGGAAGTAGTTAAATAAGCTGAAAGCAGAAAGCGCAAAGCATAAAGCATAAAGCTTAAAGTGGTAACAACCTTTCAAATGAACATTTCCAAACACGCTCTACCCAATTCGTAATTCGTAATTGAACAATTCGTAATTAAAAATGCGGTATTTCCTCACATTGCTCATCCTCTCCTTCGCACTCCTTCCGGCCGCAGGGTTCTCTCAGAATGTTGCGCCTGAAGCTACCGAAGACTGGTCGCACCAGCCGCCGGTAGTAACCCCTGCGGATAAACGCCATGCGCCTTCAGACGCTATTGTGTTATTTTCAGGCACGCAGGACCTTAACAAATGGGAGCACCCCGACAGCAGCGCTGTAAAATGGGCGGTGAATGGCAATGAGCTTACCATTGTACCCAAGGCAAAAGACATTCGTACCAAACAGGCCTTTGGCAGCATACAGCTGCATATAGAATGGAAAACGCCTGACCCCAAAGAAAATAAAGGCCGTAATAATATGGGCAACAGCGGGGTGCTGTTCATGGGCCTGTATGAGCTGCAGATCTATGAAAGCTACCAGTACCGGGAACGTATATATTATAATGGCCAGGCCGGCAGCATTTATAAACAATATGCGCCCCTGGCAAATGCAAGCCTGCCGCCGCAAACCTGGCAAAGCTTTGATGTGGTGTTTGAAGCGCCGGAATTTAATGCCGGTCAGTCTTTGAAAACACCCGCTTATATCACCGTTTTTCAGAATGGCATCCTGATACAGAACCATGTAGCCATTAAAGGCCCTATGGTATATGCAGGTTATCCTAAGGATACCTATCACGCCGCTAAGCTGCCATTGGTGCTGCAGGAGCACGGCAGTAAGGTTAGTTTCCGCAACATATGGGTAAGGGAATTATGACAGTGTAGGATAGTTAGTTGGGGATAATTTATTACATTCCGCTAACTCACCATACGTAATGCCACGTGGAAGATCAACTTTGGGATGCCATAAGGGACAATGATAAAGAAGCCTTTACGCTGTTGTACAAGGCGCACTACCAGCTGCTTTTTGCAGAAGGCTTCCGCACCTGTGGTAATAAAGACCTGGTGAAAGACTGTATTCATGAACTCTTCCTCGAAATATGGTATAACCGCCACAAACTGCCGCCGGTACAGCATGTAGGCGCTTATCTTAAAACCTATCTCCGCAGGAAAATTCAGCGGGAAGCCGGCAAGCTGCAGCATTACGCCGTAGCCGATATGGAAACCCGCATCACCGAAACAGAACGCCCCTACGAAGAGCTGCTCATTCTCATGCAATCAAAAAAAGAAATGGCCGACAAAGTACGGGCCGCCATGCAGCAGCTCTCCCAGCGCCAGATAGAGATCATCCGCATGAAATTCTTTGAAAATAAGAGCTACGAAGAAATATCCGCCCTTACCACCACCACCCCGCGTACCATTTATAACCAGGTATACGACTCCCTCAAGATCCTGCGTAAGTGCTTAAGAGTAGTGCTATTTTTCTAATTACCAGCCCGTTAAAAATTATTTTTAAATTTTTATAACAATTCCATAGTAAAAATGGAATGCAGGTTGCACTTATATATATACAAAGCCCCCGTATGGATTATACATTATATGCACCGGAAGACTTTGCGGCCAATGAATCCTACCTGCGGTACTATTTTAAGTTAGACCCCGTAGATGTTTTTTTCTGGCAGAACTGGATCAGCAATCATCCGGAAAAGCTGGATGTGATCATGAGCGCCGATCAGCTCATCAGCTTTGCTGCCCTGCAGCTGCCGGAAGAGGAATACCAGCAGGAAATGGAACGCCTGCACCGCGCTATTAATGCCCATGAAGGCGAAGCCCCGCAAGAGGAAGCGCCGCTCATAGCCACCAAGCAGGGCCGCCTGATACGCCTGTTTGCGCTGGCCGTGATCACCATTGGTATTGTGCTCACCGTAATATTGTTCCTTTATAATAAGGAGTATTACAGTAACAAGAACAGCCGGCAGCTGCTGGCCACCCAATACCTGCAGGAGAGGAAGAATGAAGGTACTCAGGCATTGACCATACAGCTGGAAGATAGCAGCACCGTGATACTGGAAGCAGGCGCCAAACTCTTATACCCGCCGCATTTCAAAAGCGGTAAAAGGGAAGTGTACCTGGAAGGAGAAGCCTTTTTTGATGTAAGCCATGATGCCGACCGCCCTTTTTATGTGTATTACAATAACCTGGTAACACATGTGCTGGGCACCAGCTTTCGTATAAAAACCAATCCGAAGAAACAGGTAGAGGTAACGGTGCACAGCGGTAAGGTAGAAGTGTATGAGCAGGTTACCACTTCCCGCAAACAGGAACGCATCAACGTTAGCAATGGCGTGATCCTGACGCCAAACCAGAAAGTGATCTATTCGGAAGACAGCCGGCAGTTTGAAGCATTGCTGGTAGAAGATCCGCTGCCCTTGTTGCCGGTAGTGCCGGCAGACAGTTTGCACAGTGCCGGTTCAGCTGCTGCAGCCAGCTTTGTGTTTAACACGGCGCCCTTACCGGAAGTGCTGCGCACCTTTGAACAGGTATACGGTATAGAAATAGAAGTAGAGAATGAGCGTATTAATAATTGCCATTTTTCAGGAGATATCTCTAACATGGATTTTAATGCCAGAATGGAAGTGATCTGCGAGGTATTACATGCAGCCTATGAGATCAGGGGTACAAAGATCATTATCAGGGGCACAGGTTGCCCGGTGTAAAAGCAGAGTAGTCAACGATAAATAACGGTCAGCCAAAAAAACAAGCCGGCAATGTGGCGCATTACCGGCTGTTAGTGTTGTCCGG
>NZ_DATCRF010000057.1:0-7222 GCF_036569125.1 Chitinophaga sp.
GCACCCAGCATAATAAGCTGGGCGGCGTAATGGGCGATTACCTGGATAAGGAATTTGAGCCCGGCCTCTATAAGCTCATGAAAGCCCGGGGATATGACCTGATCCCTTACGTAAATCATTTTGGGGAAACACCCGACAGCGGCTGGACGCAATATTTCGACGGCCCCCGTTACTCCAGCGGTTACACTACCCTGTTCCATACTTTTGGGTTTGTACCGGAAACACATATGCTAAAACCTTACCCCCAGCGGGTAAAAGCTACCTATGAGCTGATGGAATGTTTTATACAATTTGTAAGTGAGCATAGTGCAGCCATTAAATCGCTCCGCGACCAAACCAAACAAACCGTAAAAACGCAAAGCAGCTTTCCGCTGGAATGGAAAACAGATATGAGCCGGCATAGCACCATTACTTTTAAAGGATATGCAGCAGGCCACAAACCCAGCGAGATCTCCGGTTTGCCGCGCCTGTACTACGACCGCAGTAAACCCTACGAACGGCAGATCCCTTTTTATGATTTTGCGGAGCCGGGTAATTTTGTGCAAAAGCCTGCAGCATATCTTATTCCGCAGGGATGGTGGGCCGTGATAGACCTGCTAAAGAACAGTAATGTACAGATGCAGCGCCTGGCACATGATACTACTATCACGGTAGAAGTATATCATATCACCGATTATAAAACAGCGGCCAGGCCCTATGAAAAACATTACCTGCATAGCCAGGTGAAAGTGGCTGCCACACAGGAAAAGATCGCTTTCCGCAAGGGTGATTACTACATTCCCCTAAACCAAAATGCCAACCGTTATTTAATAGAAACGCTGGAGCCTACCGGTGGCGATTCCTTCTTTGCATGGAATTTCTTTGACGCCATACTGGCCCCCAAAGAAGGATACTCCAGTTATGTATTTGAGGATACTGCTGCGGAATATTTACGCCAGCATCCGGAAGTAAAAGCGGAGCTGGAAAAACGTAAGGCCAGCGATACTGCATTTGCCCACAATGCCAGTGCACAGCTGGATTTTGTATACAACCATTCGCAGTATGCAGAGCCGGGATATTTGCGGTACCCGGTGTACCGTATTAAGTAAACGTCTCTCCATAAAAGCGTAAATACAGCAATGAATATTACTGTATTTACGCTTTTCCTCATGATCCAACTTTTATCATTTTGCCTGTTGTTAGTACGCTCCTATCCCCTTAATTTTGAACCAATTACTAACTAATTGTTTGTTGAGCCACTCAGGCATTGCCTCCCGCTGCTTCTAACTTTTGGATCCGTTTTTTACACCAAAATCATATCTTATGAATTTTAATTTTTTGTTACACCGTATTGAAAACACCCATCAGCATTTACAGGAAAGCGCAGCAAAAGCAGTGAACCGTTTATTAACGATCCGTAATTGGTTAATTGGGTATTACATTGTAGAGTATGAGCAGAACGGGGAGGACCGGGCGAAATATGGAGAGAAGCTGCTGGAAAACATTGCAAAATCACTGCCGGGGTTAAAAATTTCTGTAACCAATCTCAAATTATTCCGCCAGTTTTATAAGTATTACCCACAGATCCGTCAAACCGTAGCAGATGAATTAAGGTTAACAAAAGATCCTATTTTTAAGATTGGTCAGTCGCTGACTGGCGAATTATTACATACTGAAAATCAGCCAATTACGATTCCTCAATCAGTGGTTGAGGAATTGGGGAAATACCCTTTACACCTGCCTGCAGATAAGCTGCTCAGCAAACTTTCCTTTACGCATATTACACTCCTTTTAACCATTTCCGATCCGCTGCAACGCGCCTTCTATGAGCTGGAAACTATTAAAGGCAACTGGAGCGTACGCGAATTAAAAAGGCAGATCAACAGCCTGTATTTTGAGCGTATGGGCCTTTCAAAGAATAAAGAAAAGCTGCAGCAGTTTATTCATGAAGCAGATATTCCCATAGATCCGGCTGACTTCATTAAAAACATGTACACTTTTGAGTTCCTGGACCTGCCGCAAAAAGCACTGGTAATAGAAAGCGACCTGGAAGCCGCGCTGCTGGGCAACTTACAGGATTTTCTACTGGAAATGGGGCCAGGCTTTTGCCTGGAAGCAAGGCAAAAACGTATACTCATTGGCGATGAACATTTCTTTATTGACCTGGTATTTTATCACCGCATTTTAAAATGCCATGTGCTGGTGGAGCTGAAAGTAGATGCATTCAATCATGTAAATGCAGGTCAGCTGAACACTTATCTGAATTATTACAAAGCAGAGGTAATGGAAAAAGATGATAATCCGCCCATTGGCATTCTGATGGTAACCAATAAGAATGAAACATTGGTGCAGTATGCCACAGCCGGTATGGATCAAAGCTTATTTGTAAAACAATACCAGGTAAAGCTGCCCTCCAAAGAAGCGCTGGAACAGTTTATACGGCAGGAGCTGCGGTACGCTCCAGCAGTATGAAGGTGTGCTGTTCGCCAAAGAAATGATTGTAAATTAAAATGCGGTTAAGCGTGGCAGGGAACTGTGATGCCATAGGAAACCATTGCTGCGGTACCTGCTGCGCTTTCAGCATGTGTGCACCCAGCCATAACGCAAAAGCGCCGGCCGTTTCATACTCCCCGCACAAATGTTTAAAAGGCAGCTGGCTCACTTGCGGCAAAGCCAGGTCCAGCTGACGGTAGTAGTGCTCAAAATTATTATCTCCATTACGCCCGGTAATAACCAGGTCTATATCTTTTGCAGCTGATCCGTGCTGGCTTAAAAAGTTTGCCAGCCCAGTTGTTAAAGCGGTAGGCGAAGGTTTGTATAACATTTTCAACCCTGCAATGCGCGCATAGCTTTGGGCCGTAGGTGCTGCCGTTAAGGTAAAAAAAACAGCGCCCTCACCGGAAATGGTACCTGGCGACAAATGGTTATACAGCTCTGCGCTGTTCACCATTTCTTTTTTCCAGTATCCAATGCGGGATTTAATATAAAAATGCTCCGCAGATATTTCATCAAAAGCGCCGGTAAGCGTGTGCGATACACCTTCTTCCAGCAACAGCATACTATCCAGCAGCGCGCTTTCAAAAGAAAAACCACGATGCACGAAAGTATTGTTATAGGTAGTAACCTGCTGCTGCACGGCTATCATACCATTTACAGCATTGTAGGTGGATTGTATAAAAGGGGTTGGATTAAGCGCACGCTCCTCATACTGGCGAATATCTTTCAAAAAACGTTCTGTATCCTGTAAGCTGCCTTTACCGGTGCCGGTAACAATGGCTTCCGGTACGCCCAAACTGCTGTCCTGCATACATTTCAGGGCAGTGGTTAAACCCATTTTTAACAGCCGGCTTATGCGCCGCAGGCTATTGGCAGGAATAAATGTTTTATAGTCCGGTTCCGTTACGGCAAATACATTGGTGTTGGTACTCACCAATGGCTGAGAAAAAAGGTTTTCTTCAAAAGTATGCTGGGGCGTTATAGCCGCCAATCCTTGTATGTAACACTTACCCTTCATATTTGCTGATCACCAGGGAGGCATTATTGCCGCCAAAGCCAAATGAGTTTGAAATAACAGTATTCACGGGAACCTGCTCCAGCAGCCGTGTTTCCGGCGCAATGGACAGCTCCTCCATTTTTTCAGAATAGTTAAGATTGGGAAATATCACCTGGTGCTGAATAGCCAGTACGGCATAAATGGCTTCAATAGCGCCGGCAGCAGCCAGGGTATGCCCGGTAAAAGGCTTGGTAGAGCTGAAGGGCGGTACCTGCGTACCAAATAAGCGTTCCAGCGCTTTACCTTCAGATACATCATTATTCAGTGTAGCCGTACCATGTACATTTACATACTGCACATCTGCCATGCTTCTGCCGCTCATAGCCAGCGCATTTTTCATGGCTGCATAGGCCCCATCCCCTTCCGGCGAGGGTGCTGTTGGGTGAAAGGCCTCATTGCTGTTGCAATACCCGCTTAGCTCTGCCAGGATAACACTGTTGTTTTCCCGTGCCAGGCTTTCACTTTCCAGTACCAGGTAAGCAGCGCCCTCTCCCAGGTTTAAACCATTACGTTGCTGGTCAAACGGGCGGCAGGGCCGTTTATCCACGTTCTTGAGTGAGTTAAAACCATTAAGTGTAAAACGGGTAAGCGCCTCTGTGCCGCCACAGATCACGCGGCGTAACATTCCCTGCTTAATGAGGCGGGCGCCATACATCAGTGCGTTGGCTGATGAAGAACAGGCCGTGCTAACGGTAGTAATGTATTCCGTTAAACCCACTGTATCGGCTATACGCTGTGTACAATCCGCACAATCCAGCGTATCAATATATTTCAGGAAATCCCCTTCTTTTTCAGGATCGGTAATATCAAAATATACTTTCTCGGTATCGCACATACCGCCTACGGTAGAAGCGTTAATAAAACCCGTAGGTTCCTGCTGCAGGTCTTTGATGCCTGCCTGCTGCAGGGCTTCCTGCATAGCTAACAGCCCTAAAAGGGTGGTGCGCGTATATTCCGGACTGCTGGGTACACCGGCCATAGCACTCAATTCCTCCGTACTATGCCTTACTTCTGCTACCAGTAATACCTCTTTATAAATAGTATCTATATAGCGGGTGAATCCCAGGCCGCTTTGCTGCTGCCGGAGGCTGCCAAAGTTTGCTGCAACGGTATCACCAATGGCGGTGATCATTCCCATCCCTGTTATAAACACACGTTCCGCCATGCTACCGTATTGGCTTAAGCCGGTTGTTTAGATTGAATAAATTCCGCCATGGATTGTACGGATTGTAAGATCTTCCGGCCTTCGCGCGGATCTTCTACCTTTATCTGGTAATGCCTTTCCAGCAGCACCATCAGCTCCAGTGAATCAATACTGTCCAGCCCCAGGCCTTCTCCGAACAAAGGCGCATTATCATCAATGTCCTCAGGTTTGGTATCCTGCAGGTTCAATGCCTCAATGATCTGTACTTTCAATTTTTGTTTTAAATCTTCCATAATAAGTGTTGTAGGTATATCCCAATATCGAGACTGCATCAGGACAACGGTAAAAATACAGTTTTACAATTGATTAGAAAATAAATCCCCCTGCGCTCAGCTGATCCGCCCCTTCTCTACCCGCGCAGCCAGGTATAACATAGCCAGGCATAATACGATCAGCTTGCCGGCATTACCTATGATCTCCGGAAAACCGCCATTACGCAGGTACAGGTCATTAATAGCTTCCAGCCCCCAGTTCAGCGGTGTTAAATGCCCAATGAACTGCATGGCCGGCGGCATTACCTCCAACGGCACCCATATACCGCCAATGGCAGAGAGGATCACAATAGAAATAGCGCCAAAGCTCAATGCCTGGTTAGGCGTTTTAAACAGTGTGCCCACCAGTATGCCGTATGCAGTAGCAGCCAGTGAAATACACAGCACTATTACAAATGCAGGCAGGTAGCTATGCCCCAGCACTAAGCGGGGCAAATGTAACAGGGGCATTAAGTAAATGCCTGCTAATGTCATCAGGTAAAACTGCACCACACAAATGCTAACAAAGAACAGCATTTTACCTGCCAGCAGCGCCAGGTAAGAACCTGGTATCAGCTTCATACGCAGCAGGCTGCCATCTTCCCGCTCCCGGATCATGTTACCAGCAATAGGAATTACAATGAAGAACATAGCAAAAATGCTCCATGCAGGCACATTGTGCTGCACGGAATTATATACCATGTTTATTTGTTTGGTAGGGCCGGTTGCCTGCTCCTGCAGGCCTACAGCCTTTAATTGTATGGCAAAAGTATCAGCAGCATCTGCTTCTTTACTTCGCAGCTGCTGCTTTATACGTTCCAGCAGCAGGTCTGTTTCTATCTGCGTTAAAAAATTATCCAGCGCCTGGTGAATAGCGCTTTTAAAGGCTTTTTTAGCAGCGGGATCAAAATAAATGAGCACGTTCAAAGAATCATTGCGGCTCTTTACCGGTTGCACAGCCGGTAAGCCCATACGTTTTGAAAGGTCATTCACAATACGGTTAGCATTGCTTACAATAGCGGCTGTAGCGCCTTTGGGGATAAGAATGCATATTTTATAATCACCGGCGTTTACCAAACGCATGGCATCTTCCTGCGTAACAGGCTTGCCATCCAGTGAATCCACCAATGTAAACTGCCCGCTGTGCTCCAGCCCTTCTTTAATATAGCGGGCCAGCCTGCCATGATCATTATCTACTGTAAGCACATCAAACTTCAGCTCCTGGTAGTCGCGGAAAGGCGCATCTTCTATCAATGCCATTACCGTGATCAGCACCAGCGGCATTAAAAATAACAATGCCAGTCCTCCCCTGTCCCGTATCAGTAACAGCCATTCTTTGCGTATGGTAGCCAGTAATCTTAACATAGTGTATTAGTCTCTCACGGCCAGCCCGGTATGGTGCAGGAATACTTCTTCCAGGTTGCGGCATTCCGGGTGTTGTTGTATCAGTTGTAATGGTTGCCCCTGCATTACCAGGCGGCCCTGGTCAATGATGGCTACTTCCTCACACAGGCTTTGCGCCTCTTCCAGCAGGTGTGAGGTGTATAAGATGCTAACTCCATGCTGCTGATTATACTCCCGCAAAAATTGCAGGATCATATTGCGCGACTGCACATCCACACCGGCCGTAGGCTCGTCCAGGATCAGCAGCTGCGGATTATGCAGCAGGGCCGCAATAATATTGGTACGGCGTTTCATACCGCCGGAAAATTTGTATACTTCTTTTTTACCGTTCTTTTCCAGGCCGAAACGCTGCAGGTAATCCTCTATTTTAGTGCGCAGGGGTTTGCCTTTTAAGCCATACAGGTTACCAAAATACGTCAGGTTTTCCAAAGCGCTTAGCTGCGGAAATAAGGCTATCTGCTGCGGCACAATACCGATCAATTTTTTAATGGCCTCCCGGTGGTGGACATCCTGGTGCAGGTCAAAGATCTGCGCATCCCCGCTATCAGCCCTTACCAGCCCGCAAAGGATGGAAATGGTAGTGGTTTTACCGGCGCCATTGGGTCCCAGCAAACCTGCTATCCTGCCTTTGGGAAAGCTGAATGATAAGCCGCTCAACGACGGCTCCAGCGCTCCCGGGTAGGTTTTATGCAAGTTTTTAACAGTAATCATGACTTAAATGATGTGCAGATGTGCAAATATGCAAATGTGCAGATGAATTGAAGGTGCCGATGTACTGGTGACTGCTTTATATTTGCACATCTGCATATTTGCACATCTGCACATTTATAG
>NZ_DATCRF010000058.1:0-20974 GCF_036569125.1 Chitinophaga sp.
CCGCCGGTACGTCCTTCACCTTCTTTGCCGGTGAGTACGTTCGGATTCAGATCGCGCTTGCCCAGTACTTCACCTTTACAGATCCATACCTTGATGCCTATTTTACCATAAACGGTTAAGGCAAACAGGGAAGCATAATCAATATCCATACGGTAAGTATGCAAAGGCGTACGGCCTTGTTTGATCTCTTCTGAACGGGCTATTTCCGCACCGCCTAAACGGCCGCTCACTTTCACCTTAATACCTTCTGCACCCATTCTTAAAGCAGTTGCAATAGCCATTTTGATCGCGCGCTTGTAGTTGATGCGGCTTTCAATTTGTTTGGCAATTGTTTCGGCAACGATATTGGCATCTACTTCCGGACGGCGGATCTCCAGAATATTGATCTGTACATCCTCCTTACCGGTCAGTTTTTTCAGCTCTTCTTTAATGCGATCTACTTCGCCACCACCTTTACCTATGATGATACCAGGTTTGGAAGTGTGGATGGTGATGATCAGCTTACCCAGTGTTCTTTCGATCACTACGCGTGAAATGCCGCCTTTGTTGATACGTGCATTCAGGTAAGTCCTGATCTTGTTATCTTCGATCAGCTTGGTAGCGTAATCTTTTTTGCTACCATACCAATTAGAGTCCCATCCTCTGATGATACCTAACCTGTTACCAATAGGATTTGTTTTCTGACCCATGTTCCTGGTTTATTTATCTAATTAGTTGAATAGTTTTATTTCTTTACTGTTTCGTTACGGCTATCCACAACGAGGGTAACGTGGTTACTTCTCTTACGTACACGGTAACCTCTACCCTGCGGAGCGGGGCGCATTCTTTTCAGGATACGGCCGCCATCCACGAAAATAGTTTTTACAACCAGGTTCGCATCTTCTACACGGCTACCTTCGTTCTTCACTTTCCAGTTAGCAATGGCAGATACCAGCAGTTTCTCCAAGGGTACGCTGGGATGCTTTGGATGGAATTTCAAAATATTCAAAGCCTTCTCCACATCCAGACCGCGGATCAGATCCGCCAGCAAACGCATTTTGCGGGTAGAGGTGGGATTGTTATTCAGCTTAGCTACTGCTTCCATTGTTAATTATTTGATATTTGATATTTGAAGCCTGAAGTACGAAGTAGGACTGAGGAAATATGATGCAGGATGCTACCCTCATACTTCTTACTTCATACATCAATATGTTTACATTTTCTTATTAGCGTGTCCTTTGAAGTTGCGGGTTGGCGCAAACTCACCCAGTTTATGACCTACCATAAACTCTGTTACATATACAGGGATGAATTTGTTACCATTGTGCACCGCAAACGTATGGCCCACAAAGTCAGGAGTGATGGTTGAACGGCGGCTCCATGTTTTTATCACGGTACGCTTGGCGCCTTCATTCATCTTCTCTACTTTCTGCTCTAATTTTTGGTCTACGTAAGGACCTTTTTTAATGGAACGACCCATGTCTGTGTCTGTTTATTTAGATTCCAATTTCCACTTTATAAGTTCCGCTGCGGTGATCCCTTAGCGGAACTTATGCGGTGGGATGTTGTTTATAATTTCTTACCGTTCTTCCTGGTAACGATCAGCTTATCGGAGCTCTTATGCGGCTTCCTGGTTTTCAGGCCTTTTGCATATTTACCAGTTCTGGACCTGGGGTGACCACCGGAAGCTTTACCTTCACCACCACCCATCGGGTGATCTACGGGGTTCATTGCCACACCACGGTTGCGGGGGCGAATGCCTCTCCAACGGTTGGCACCGGCCTTACCGATAGATTGCAGCGCGTGGTCAGAGTTAGAAACGGTACCTACGGTTGCCATGCAAGTGATCAGCACTTTGCGCAGCTCACCGGAAGGCATTTTCAGGGAAGCGTATTTTTCTTCCTTGGCGTTCAGCTGGGCGTAGGTGCCGGCACTGCGTGCGATAGCACCACCCTTACCAGGCTGCAGCTCAATGTTGTGAACTACAGTACCCAGCGGCATATTTTTCAGCAGCAGGGCGTTACCTACTTCCGGAGCTACTTCAGGGCCGCTAACAACGGTAGCGCCTACCTGCAGGCCCTGGGGAGCCAGGATGTAACGTTTTTCGCCATCTGCATAGCTCAGTAATGCGATGAATGCGCTACGGTTAGGATCGTATTCGATCGTTTTAACGGTAGCGGGTATGTTCTGTTTGTTGCGTTTGAAATCTATAACGCGGTAGTGTTGTTTGTGGCCACCACCTATGTAACGCATAGACCTTCTACCCTGCACGTTCCTACCGCCTGTTTTCTTGGCAGGCTCCAGGAGACTTTTTTCCGGTGTATCGCTGGTCAGCTCAGCATATGCATTGCCTATTTTCCAACGGGTACCGGCTGTGATCGGTTTGTACTTCTTCAGTGCCATTGCTAGTTCTTATTGCTAGTTATTGTTTATAATGTGATCTGTATATACAACCATGGGTCCCGGGTGTTAGCCCGGGATCCGGGCACTATATGTTAGCATACAGATCTATCGTTTCTCCGTCGGCCAGCGTAACGATGGCTTTTTTGTAAGAGGGCTTTTTACCTGCAATGAAACCTGCCTTGGTAAAGCGGAATTTGCTTTTACCGGGCATCACGGCAGTATTTACCTCTGCTACGGCCACGCCGTAAAAATCTTCCACTGCTTTTTTAATCTCCAGCTTGTTGGCTTTTTTGTCAACAATGAAGTAGTAGCGGTTGAATTTCTCAGTGGCTTTATTCACCTTTTCTGTTACCACCGGTTTGATTAAAACGTCTGAAAGTTTCATCTTTATTATAGCTTTTAGCTTTTAGCTTTTAGCCTTTAGCTTGTTATTTTATTATGCTTCAACCGGTTCTTCGGTGAAGATTTTTACAGCGCTCTCTGTGAACACCAGGTAGTTGCTGTTTACGATATCATAAGTATTGATATCGGCCAGTACTACGCCGTCTACGCTGGGAATGTTCCTTAAAGACAGGTATACATTATCGTTATACTCCGGCATTACTACCAGGGTTTTACGGCCTTCTACATTAATGTTCAGGCTTTTTAAGATACCTAAGAATTGTTTAGTCTTGGGAGCTTCCAGGTTCACATCTTCGAGGATGATGATGCTGTTTTCTTTAGCTTTTGTAGACAGGGCGGAGATCTTAGCCAGATCTTTCACTTTCCTGTTCAGCTTAAAGTCATAACCATGAGGTTTGGGACCGAAGATGGTACCACCACCTTTATATAACGGGTTACGGATGTTACCTTTACGGGAACCGCCGGTACCTTTTTGTTTGTGCAGTTTACGGGAAGCCCCTTTTACTTCAGCCCTGGTTTTTACCTTGTGTGTACCCTGACGCTGAGCGGCCAGGTATTGTTTCACAGCCAGGTAAATTACGTGGTTGTTAGGTTCCACACCAAAGATCTCTTCAGGAAGTTCAACAGTTCTTCCGGTTTTCTTACCTTCTATATTTAAAATATCGAGTTGCATATTACTTCTGGATTAAAACGATTGAACCATTGTGGCCGGGAACGGAACCACTTACCAGGATATAATTCTTATCAGGAAATATCTTCAGAATTTTCAGGCCTTTCACTTTCACTGTTTCGTTGCCGGTTTGGCCTGCCATACGCATACCTTTAAAAACGCGGGAAGGATAAGAAGAACCACCGATGGAACCGGGAGCCCTGCTTCTGTCGTGCTGGCCGTGTGATTGTTCACCCACACCGCTAAAGCCGTGGCGTTTAACTACGCCCTGGAAGCCTTTACCTTTGGAGGTGCCTACGATATCTACCTTTTCACCTTCTGCGAAAATCTCGCAGGTGATGGTATCACCCAGGGCTTTTTCTACAGTAGGGTTACGGAATTCTTTTACAAAACGTTTGGGAGAGGTGCTTGCTTTCGCGAAGTGATTTGTTTCTGCTTTGGTAGCGTGCTTTTCTTTTTTGTCGCTGAATGCTACCTGAATAGCGGTGTACCCATCGGTGTCTGGTGATTTCACCTGAGTAACCACGTTCGGACCGGCTTCGATAATGGTACAAGCAGTTTGCTTGCCATTAGCTTCGAAGATGCTGGTCATGCCGATCTTTTTACCAATAATACCTTTCATTTATTTATACATTTTTACCCAGCGCCTGGGGGTGTTCTAGCTTTCCCCAGGATGGGCGGTTTATATACATTTATTGGGCGGCCACCCAGAAGGCGTGACCTGTATTTTAAGTGTTTTATTGCCGGGACAGGTGTGCATAAACCGTCATACGGTTGTATGACCATTTCACCTTTTTACCCGTTGTATCAATCTAAGCAGGGAGGCCTTTTGCCACCTTGCCGATGTCCTACGCTTTAATTTCCACTTCTACACCGGAGGGCAGATCCAACTTGCTCAGGGCATCTACCGTCCTGGAAGAGGAGGTATAGATATCCAGCAAGCGCTTGTGTGTACACAGCTGGAATTGCTCCCTTGCTTTCTTGTTAACGTGCGGAGAACGCAGTACTGTAAAGATTTTCTTTTCAGTAGGTAACGGAATTGGACCAGTTACCACAGCGCCCGTGTTACGCACGGTTTTTACGATCTTCTCAGCAGATTTGTCTACCAGGTTATGATCGTAGGACTTCAGCTTGATTCTTATTCTCTGAGACATATGCAATGAACTACTTCTGTTTTACCCGTACAATTTGGGAGGGCAAAGGTAATTTGTTTTTTATCAAATGACAAATTATTCCGGAAAAAAAACCATACAAAATTAAGGTCCTGCCCCAATACCGGCAAGGCCAGGGCCGGGTGAAACCTCCTCAAAGCGCGCAAAATCAACGAAATGAGCGGGTAATAGCGGCTGGGTAGCCCAACCGGTAAAGGTTTGAGGCAACTGCACAGAAAAGAACGCAGCTCCCCAAAAAACATTGCAGGCGGATCTCCTCTTATGGGGTCATACTTTCTTAATTACAGGGGTGAGCATCAGCGCCAGCCGGAAAATAAAACCTCCGGGCAGCCTGGCCCGGAGGTAAAATAGCTAAAGGGGGACTACTTTATTACAGCGTTCCCACCAGCCCGTTCAAAAAGTCCCACAGGGCCTTTAACAGGTTACTCAGCAAGTCGTTCATATACATGTTCCTTTATTTGTTCCGCCTACTCTGTTACTGGTTTTCGGCAATCCCACCTGCTGGCGTTGGCCTTGCAGATGTGCAAAATACAGCAATCCCTTTGCACCCTTCTATTCAGTACATTCATTATCAATCAGATACAACTAGTTATTCAATTCTACTAAAAAGAGTAGGCAGCCGGGTTGTTCCGGATACGCTTAAAAGGAAAAGGTCCCTGTTCCACCACATTTATGGCGAAACAGGGACCTGAAATACTTTTTGTATAGTTCCGTGCTTATTTGCCGGTTTCTTCCTTCATAAGCTGACGGGCTCTGGCGGAAGGCAGGTATACCTGGAAACCGATACCCAGGTTTAAGCGGTTAGAGGTGGTAGCGCTGCCGAAACCGACCGTTAACTCATACTTTAACAGCGCTTCCAGTGATACGTTAGGTGTAATAAAGTACGCGATACCGGGGCCAACTCCCAGATCCAGGCCTGTAGTGCTGGCAGATGTTTTAGAATTACTGGACCCGCCGAAACCGGCATTTGCTTCTACAAAAAAGCGGCTTCTTTTGGAGAACTCCAGCTTCCGCACGTTTTTGTCTTCCACAAAATAGCGGCCCAGGGCGCCAATGCCATAAGTGGTTGCCGTGCCGGCATCTTTAGCGGTAACCAGGCTTAAACGGCCATACCCGCCTAAGGCCAGTCCGTCCTTAATGAAATAGGCTACTTTGGGTGTGAGGTCCATCTGGAAGGCAGTACCGCCTCCCCCGCCCAGGAAATTGAGGTTAAAATTGGAGATGTCACCACCTACCATGATGTTGCCTTGTTGGGTTTGCGCTACAGCAACGGAGCTACAAAATACAGCCACAGCAGCCAGCGTCAGTTTAAAGATCCTCTTCATGTCCGGAATTTTTGTTTTGGTTAATAATACTTGCCATCAAAAAAAACTATAGAAATGCGGTGTTAACTACCGCTGATACACATGAACAACAGGGTATAGAGAAAATGGGAACGGGGTAAGGAATAATGGGATCATGGGGGCGTAATGCCGCAAAACTACTGAAAATGAATCATATAGCATGAAACGTGCCTAAATATTCCAGGGAAGAATAATCATTACACAGCATTGCAGCATCCCCAGGTAGCATGCATATATCTAAAGCGGCCCGGGTTACGTTATATATACAGCCGCTTTACCCAGTAATGTGACTATAAACCGGCCTTTCACCGTATTGAAAAACTAAACCTGCATTCAATGAAACCTCCTGTAGTATTGATCCTGGGCATTATAACCCTTAGCCTGCTCAGTATAACCTGTAAAAAAAAGTCCACTACTCCCCAGCCTGAAGGTGATGACTGGCCCAGCGACAGTGTACGCACCGTGGCCCAGCAGCTGAATTTTCCCTGGGAAATACTTTGGGGACCTGACAATTATATCTGGATGACGGAAAGGGGCGGGCGCATTAGCCGCATTGAGCCTAAAACCGGCGCTGTACAGGCCTTGCTAACTATCAATGATGTGAAAACGGATGGGGAAGGCGGCCTGTTAGGCATGACCCTGCACCCCGGTTTTCCGCAACAACCTTACCTGTATGTAGTGTACAATTATGATCAAAGCGGGAATTACCGCGAAAAAGTGGTGCGGTACAGCTACACTAACAACACCCTTAACAGCCCGCAGGTACTGCTGAGCAACATTCAGGCGGGCGGTATCCATAACGGCGCGCGCCTGCTGATAAGCCCTGATAACAAGCTGTGGATCACCACCGGCGATGCCGGTAACAGCGCCAATGCGCAAAATACAGGCATTCCCAATGGCAAGGTGCTGCGCATTAACCTGGATGGCAGCATCCCTGCAGATAATCCGTTTGCCAATAACCCGGTATGGAGCTATGGCCACCGCAACCCTCAGGGACTGGTGTGGGGCCATGACCGGCTGTATACTGCGGAACACGGGGCTAATATTGAGGATGAGGTGAATATTATAGAAAAGCAACGCAACTACGGCTGGCCGGCGGTAGAGGGCCCCTGCGACCAGGGGGGTGAGCAGAATTTTTGCACCACGAACAATGTACCGGCGCCCATCTGGTCATCCGGCAGCAGCACAGTGGCTACTTCCGGGATGGAGTATTATAATAACAGCCGTATACCGGAATGGAGTAATTCCCTGTTGGTGGCCACTTTAAAATCACAGCGGCTGTACCAGCTAAAGCTGTCGGCAGATGGAAAGCAGGTTAGCGGCAGCCGTACCTGGTTTGTGAATGCCTTTGGCCGCCTGCGGGATGTTTGCGTGTCGCCGGCCGGGCGGGTATACCTGTGCACCAGCAATGGCGGGAATAATGATAAGGTGATCGAGATCAGCGGGTTGTGACGCCGAAGGCTTAACGCTGAATGCTGAATGCAGAAGGCTGAAGCCTTGGCCCGGAACGTTTGTGCACGCGTTTATGAGCTGTAATGTGAACCAGAAAGGTCTTAAAACAGAGATCCCCGGTGCAAATACATGCACCGGGGATCTTTTTATGCTTTTCGCTTTAAGCTTTCTGCTTTAAGCTTATAATCAATCAGCGTTCACTTTACCTTTTACCTTAGCCATCACTTCTGCAGCGATGTTGTTAGGCGCAGGTGAGTAGTGAGAGAACTCCATGATAGAGGTAGCACGGCCGGAGGACAGAGAGCGCAGCTGGGTTACGTAACCGAACATTTCGCTCAGCGGTACTTTGGCTTTAATAACCTGGGCACCTGCTCTTGATTCCATACCTTCCAGCATACCACGGCGACGGTTCAGGTCACCGGTAACATCACCCATGTATTGATCAGGGGTAGTTACTTCCACTTTCATGATAGGCTCCAGCAGTACTGGTTTACATTTACGGCCGGCTTCACGGAAAGCAGATTTGGCGCAAAGCTCAAATGACATAGCGTCAGAATCCACTGCGTGGAAAGAACCATCGAACAAACGGATCTTCAGGTTATCCAGCGGGTAGTTAGCCAGTACGCCCTGGTTCATAGATTGTTCAAAACCTTTCTGAACCGCGGGGATGAATTCCTTAGGAATTGCACCACCAAAGATATCGTTCACGAACTGGTAATGCTTGCCATCGTTCTCTTTCAGCCATTCTGCATCAGCAGGGCCGATCTCGATCTGGATGTCGGCGAACTTACCACGACCACCGGTTTGTTTCTTATACACTTCGCGGTGCTCTATAGTAGCGGTGAATGCTTCTTTATAAGCTACCTGAGGCGCACCCTGGTTAACTTCTACCTTGAACTCACGTTTCATACGGTCCACGATGATCTCCAGGTGAAGCTCACCCATACCGCTCAGAATGGTCTGGCCGGTATCTTCGTCTGTTTTTGCGCGCAGGGTCGGATCTTCCTCTACCAGCTTGGCAATGGCCATACCCATCTTGTCCACGTCGGCCTGTGTTTTAGGCTCAATGGCAATGTGGATCACCGGCTCGGGGAAGGTCATAGATTCCAGCACAATGGGGTTGTTCTCATTACAAAGCGTATCCCCTGTTTTGATATCTTTAAAACCAACCGCAGCACCAATATCACCTGCTTCGATGAAGTCGATGGGGTTCTGCTTGTTAGCGTGCATCTGCATGATACGGCTGATACGCTCGTTCTTGCCGGTACGGGTGTTCAATACATAAGAACCTGCATCCAGACGGCCGGAATAAGCCCGGAAGAATGCCAGACGGCCTACGAACGGATCGGTTGCGATCTTGAACGCCAGGGCTGCGAAAGGTTCTTTTGCATCCGGTTTACGCTCAATTTCTTCACCGTTGTCGGGGTTGGTACCTTTTACCGCTTCGATATCTACCGGAGAAGGCAGGTAACGGCAAACGGCATCCAGCATTTTCTGTACGCCTTTGTTCTTGAAAGAAGAACCGCACAGCATGGGAATGATAGCGATATCAATAGTAGCCTTACGGATAGCTTCGTGAATTTCCGCTTCAGAAATAGAATTCGGATCTTCGAAGAATTTCTCCATCAGCTTGTCGTCGTATTCAGCAACAGCTTCTACCAGCTTAGCTCTCCACTCATCAGCTTCGTCCTTCATATCAGCCGGGATCTCGATCTCCTGGTAAGTAGCGCCTTTACCTTCTTCGTCCCAGATAATACCTTTCATGGTGATCAGGTCAACCACGCCTTTGAAGGTATCTTCAGCGCCGATAGGCAGCATCAGGGGAACGGGGTTAGCGCCCAGCATTTCCTTCACCTGTTTTACCACGTTCAGGAAGTCGGCGCCGGAACGGTCCATTTTATTTACGAAACCGATACGGGGTACACGGTAGCGGTTAGCCTGGCGCCATACGGTTTCAGACTGGGGTTCTACACCGGATACGGCGCAGAACAGTGCTACCAGGCCATCCAGTACACGCAGGGAGCGCTCCACCTCTACGGTAAAGTCCACGTGACCCGGAGTATCAATGATGTTGAATTTATATTGTTTGGTATCAGGCTGAACCTGGCCCTGCAGGGTCGGGAAGTTCCAGAAACAGGTAGTAGCAGCAGATGTAATGGTAATACCTCTTTCCTGCTCCTGTGCCATCCAGTCCATGGTGGCAGCACCTTCATGCACCTCACCTATCTTGTGGGTTTTACCTGTATAGTACAGGATACGCTCTGTGGTAGTGGTTTTACCCGCATCAATGTGCGCTGCAATACCAAAGTTCCTTTGAAATCTTAAGTCTGCCATAATATTAGTAATGACTGTATTTTAAATGCAATTTGGGGGGCAAAGGTAATCCTTTTTTAGGAATAAATAAAACCAGGATGTATTGCCAAAATGTTATTTAATAGTAAAACAATGATATCCCGGCGACCCTCATATAAATAACCGGGTAAAAAAACCATCTACAGCGCGCAGGCTGCCAGCTACCGGCAGAATTTAACCGAAAAAAAAGTGCCTGTTGTTTATCCTACCCATTTACCTAATTTTTGTGTTATTGTTTTGAAGGTCTGTCAGTTGAATGTACAGGCTGCCCTGGCGCCTGGTAGCAAATCCCAAAGATTGGAATTAGATTTTTAGTCAACCTCAACGCACGCTGAATGAATACCCTGATTATTAATGTAACGTCTTGATATGTGACGTTTTAACCGAATAACACCGGTTTCAACACCTATTATTTAACTCCCTGTCAGGCTGCCATACCGGCGCCTGATGTTCTGTTATTGCCTTTACGGGCAATGCGGATAAATATTCTCATTACTAAATGTTGCTCCATGAAATTTATCTACACACTTTTTTTGCCTTTACTGTTGATGGGTTTGTTAAGCAGCCCGGCCCGGGCGCAAAGTACACAGCGGCAGGTGGTGGCCAGCAGCGGTGGCAGCGGCCTGGTGGGCAATGTATTTATCCAGTACACCATAGGCGAACCGGTAGTGGCTACTTTTACAGGCGGCGCTACCATGCTTACCCAGGGGTTCCAGCAGCCGGAATACCCTCCCCTGACCCCGGGAGCAGATCCCATCCGGAATTTTATCCTCTACCCCAACCCAGCCTTCAGCACTGCTAAAGCGCAATTTGAGCTGCTTGCCGGCGCCGGTGTGCTGATCCGCATCCTTAACAGCGCCGGGCAGCAGGTGTACCAGCAGTTCCAGCACTATGGGCCGGGACAGGTGGTAATACCTGTTACGGTAAGCCGCTTTGCTGCCGGCATTTATTCCGTGATCCTGAACGTAAACGGGAAACTCTTCTTTGATAAACTGGTCATCCAATAAAAATCTACGTTTATGCAATACCGTTTTACTCTATTCTCTGCCTGCCTGTTGCTGGCGGCGCTGCCCTTAGCCGCGCAAAAAGTACAGGTACCGGTGAATGCGGGCGCTGCCTTTCTGCTGGTTAACCCCGATGCCCGCAGCGGCTCCGTAGGCGATGCTGTTACCGGCCTTGAACCCAATGTGAACGACCTGTTTGGCAATGCGGCAAAAATTGTATTTGCCGGCGACTGGGGCGTAAGCGCCTCCTACTCACCCTGGATGTGGGAAGTGAACGACCGCAAAACACATATGGGCCATATTGCCGCCTTTAAGAACTTTAATGAGCTGGAGGGAGTGGGCGCATCCCTCAAATATTTTAATCACGGGGATATCACCTTCCGGGATAATAATGGTATGATGCTGCAGCAGTACCATGCTATAGAATATGCCCTGGATGCCACTTATGCCCGCAAGCTGGGCCAGCATTTATCACTGGCGGTATCCTTGCGGTACATCCGCAGCCAGCTGGGCCAGGGCAGCTATAACGGCCTGCAGCAAAAGCCGGCATCTGCCGGCGCAGGCGATGTGGGATTGTATTACCAGAACTACTCTGATATACTGGATTACGGCAACCGGTACTGCTGGGGTATTAGCTTCACCAATATAGGTTCCAAGCTGTCTTATACCGATGATAATAACCGCCGCACCTTTTTGCCCATGAACCTGCGCATCGGCGGCGGATTCACTTTTGTAAATACGGCCGACCATCAATTCACCATACTGGCCGACATCAACAAGCTGCTGGTGCCCACGCCGCCTGAATACCAGCTGGATGCTAACGGACAGCCCACCAATGTGATCCTGAAAGGTAAAGATCCTAACCGGGGAGTGGTTTCCGCTATGTTCACCTCTTTATGGGACGCACCCGGCGGTTTCCAGGAAGAGCTGCGGGAATTTACTGCAGGCGGCGGGCTGGAATACAACTACCAGCACCAGTTCTTTGCCCGTGCCGGCTACTTCTACGAGCATCCCAATAAAGGCTACCGGCAACACTTCAGCGCCGGTGTGGGGTTGCGCATTCATTCCCTTCAGCTGGATGCGGCCTACCGCATGCCTACCACCGGGGTGCTGCAACGGGCCAGCCTGCAGTTCTCCGTGATCTATACCCGGCCTGCTGCTAAACAATAATCCTTTGTTAATAACACAAAACATATAAATAATGAAAGCATTGTACTTACTCCTGTTTATGATAACGGCTGCAACCGTTACTGCCCACGCGCAGCAACGCACCCGTGACCAGCTGTTCCCCGATTTCCAGAAAGATATTGCTAAGCAGCATACAGCTGCCGCTGCGGCCGACCCGCGTAAAACGGCCACCTCCACCCGCAGCCTGATCTTTACCAATTATCAGCAGTCCCGCAGCAGCAATAACAGCAGCCAGCTAAACCGGCGCCCGGTAAGCGCTAGTGGCAAGCCCCAGCCTTCTGATATATCTGCGGCCGAAGCCCTCAGGGCCATTAAACCGGTGAAAATAGAAAAGACCCCTATTCAACAACAACAATAAAATCAGCTATACATGCAAAAGCGAACTTTACTCACCCTACTGATATTAATAGCCTTAACAGGCGCTTTACAGGCGCAGAGCGGGCTTACCGGTATTAATTACCAGGCGGTGGCCCGTAATAATAATGGCGTAATGCTGGCTAACCAGGCCATGACGGTACGCATTTCCATATTAGGCGGGGCTGCCAATGGCCCGGTACAATACCAGGAAACACATGATGTTACTACCAATACACTGGGGCTGTTTACCCTGCAAATAGGTAACGGCACCCCGGTTACCGGCACCTTTGCTGCTGTTCCCTGGGCTAATGCCAACCAATACCTGAAAGTAGAAACAGCTATTGGCAATGGCAGCTTTGAAACGCTGGGCACTACCCCGTTCAAAAGCGTGCCTTTTGCTTTGCACGCGGCCAATACTACCCCTGGCCCCCAGGGCCCCGCGGGACCGGCAGGACCAGCCGGTGCAACCGGACCAGCCGGGCCTAAGGGCGATGCCGGCCCTCAAGGCGTAAAAGGTGATCCGGGCGCTACAGGACCTGTAGGACCTGCCGGACCAGTTGGACCTGCGGGGCCTGCTGGGCCTGATGGACCACAGGGTGTAAAAGGCCCTCCCGGTGTAGCCGGACCTGTGGGGCCCGCCGGACCTGCAGGACCTGCTGGCCCTATTGGTGGTAACGGACCTGCCGGACCAGCCGGGCCGGTTGGGCCTGCCGGACCCGTAGGACCCGCTGGCCCCGTAGGACCTATAGGCCCTGCAGGACCGGCCGGCAGCATTAACAGCGCACCTGCAGGCGGCGACCTAAGCGGTACTTACCCTAACCCGGTAGTGGCAGCAATACAAACCAAACCGGTATCTGCCACTGCGCCCATAGCCGGCCAGGTATTAAAATTTGATGGCACCAACTGGCTGCCCAGTGCAGATAATGCCGGTGGCGGCGGGCTAACCTTGCCTTACAGCGCGGCAGAGAATAATGCAGCTACCCTCTTTTCCATCACCAATGCCGGTGACGGTACTTCGCTGGAGGGAGTGAACAACACCGCTACATCTAACATCAGCGCTATCAGGGGTATTGTGAGCTCTGCTTCTCCCGGTGGTTTTTCCAGCGGGGTACGCGGTATTAATAATGGCACCGGTGGTTTGGGTGTAGGTGTGTATGGCTCGCAGAACGGCAGCGGCTGGGGTGTGTATGGCGTTACGCCCAATGGTTTAGGTGTGTACGGTAATGCCAGCGCAAACGGCACCGGGGTATATGCCAACAGTAATACGGGCACCGGCCTTACTGCTACCAGTAATAATGGTATTCCGGCCAGTATTTCCATTTTCAATAATGCCAATAACAACAGTGCATTAAATGTTAACAGTGTTGGTAATGGTACTGTTGTTAATGTAACCACCAGCGGCAATGGCGCGGGCGTGCGAAGCTCCACCAGCAGCGGTTTTGGCGTGCATGGCATTACCAGCGCACAAACTTCTGCCGGTGTGGTAGGCGATAATAATGGCGGAGGGGAAGCGGTAGTGGGCCGTACCACCAGTGATATTGCCGGCGCGGTAGTAGGCCGGAATGATGGCGGCGGTTATGGCGTACGTGGTTTTGTAGCCACCAACACCAGCGGCACTGCCATTGGCGTATATGGGCAGGTAGGCCTGAATAACAGTACAGGCAGGGCCGGCCGTTTCGAGAACTTTAATAATACCAACACCACCGGCAATACCCTGGAAGCAGAAACCAATGGCAATGGTAATATCCCTGATAATACACAGGGTAACGCAGCCTCTTTCCTGGTGAATAATACCAACAGCGTGGCAGCTGGTGTAAGAAGCGAGGTAAAAACCATCTTCGGCAACTTCGGCGCAGCCGGGATATTCGGGATCTCTTCAGGTACAGGCGGCTTTGCAGGCCTGTTCCATGCTTCTAACCCTAGTGGTAATGGCCCAGCGCTGGTAGCCATCACGGATGGTAATGGCAATGCTATTACTGCGAATGCCAGTAAGGATGGCAATGCTGTAGAAGCCAATATTGATGGTGGCGGTAACGCCCTGTATGCCTGGGTGCCCTCCTTTGCGACAGGCCGGGCCGGCAGGTTTAATATTTTCAACGAGAATAATACCAGCGATGCAATAACCGTAACCACTATAGGTAATGGTATTGCCGGCAACTTCAAGGTAGATAAGGTAACCGGCACCTCTCCTGCTGTAAGAGGCGAGGTAAACTCCCAGTTCGCCAACTTCGGTACTGCCGGTATTTATGGCATATCATCCGGTACCGGTGGTTATGCCGGGCTATTCCACGCCTCTAACCCTGCCGGCAACGGGCCGGCCCTGATAGCCATTGCCGATGGTAATGGCAACGGTATTACCGCTAACGCCAGCAATACCGGCGACGGTGTAGAAACTACTGCCGACGGTACCGGCGCTGCCCTTTTTGCCTGGATCCCGAACTTCGGGCAGGGCAGGGCAGGACGCTTCGTAAATTTCAATACCGCTAACACCAATCCGGTGCTGACAGTAGAACAACACAGCAACGGCAGTATTGCCGTGTTTAAGAGCGGTAATCCGGGTACTGTAAATGTTGCCAGGATCAACTCAGCAGGAAGGGGATTCTTTAACGGCGGTACCCAGAACAGCGGCGCTGATGTGGCAGAGGTTTTTGACGTAACCGGTAATATACAGGCTTATGAGCCGGGTGATGTGCTGGTAATTGCTACGGATGCTGACCGGACCGTTGAAAAATCAAACAGTGCCTACTCTACCCTGGTAGTGGGTGTGTATGCTACCAAACCGGGCGTACTGCTGACTGAAGAAGGCATAGATACAGATATTTCTGATAAGGTGCCTATGGGCGTGGTAGGTGTAATTCCTACCAAAGTATGCGGCGAGAACGGCCCTGTACGACGGGGCGATATGCTGGTAACCTCCAGCCTTCGCGGCTATGCGATGAAGGCAGACCCGGACAAGGTTAAACCCGGGCAGGTGATCGGTAAAGCCCTGGAAGCCTTTGATGGTAACGGCACCGGTAAGATCAAAGTATTGGTGAATGTGAAATAAGCAAGAAGGCGGAATGCTTAATGCGGAACGCTGAACGCTTAAAGCCCGGGGTGTATGCTCCGGGCTTTTTTGTTTGTTTTATTATATTATGTGTTAAGTTAAATGCTGTTTCCGGAAGCCAGAGCGCTATAATGGCCTGGGGGCAGGGTTAGCCTTGAAGTGCAGGGCATTAAAAAACATTGCCTGCGGGCTTTGATGAAGTGGCGCTGCTGACTACGATGGAATTAACCCCTGCTCCCTATCGCCTGCTCCCTCCCTACCGCTTGCTGCCAAATGCGAAAAGCTGACCACAACGTTTCCGTTATGATCAGCTTTTTGCTATATATCCTGAGCGTTCTGCTTCTGATTAGATGCGGAAGTGGGAGAAAGCCTTGTTGGCTTCAGCCATACGGTGTGTATCTTCCTTCTTTTTAAAAGCGGCGCCTTCACCTTTGCTGGCAGCTACGATCTCGTTTGCCAGTTTCTCAGCCATGCTTTTACCATTTCTTTCACCAGCGTAACGTACCAGCCATTTGATGCTCAAAGATACTTTCCTGTCGGGGCGTACCTCTGAAGGGATCTGGAAGGTAGCACCACCGATACGGCGGCTTCTAACTTCTACAGCAGGTGTTACGTTATTCAAAGCCTTTCTCCATACCTCGTAACCATTATCACCGGTCATCTGGCTTACTTTATCTACGGCATCGTAGAATATTTTATAGGCAATGCTCTTCTTTCCCTGCTCCATTACGTTATTCACGAAACGGGTCACCAGCTTATCATTAAACCGGGGGTCCGGAGCCAATGGTAATTTTTTAGCAGCTTGCTTTCTCATTTATCTGAAAAATTTCTCTTGAGTATTAAGATTATTTCTTAGCCTTTTCCTTTTTGGTACCATACTTGGAACGGCTCTGTTTACGGTCTTTCACACCGGCAGTATCCAGGGAACCACGTACAATGTGATAACGCACACCCGGCAGATCCTTTACCCTACCACCACGGATCAACACGATAGAGTGCTCCTGCAGGTTATGCCCTTCACCAGGGATATAAGCGATCACCTCTATTTTATTGGTCAGCTTCACTTTAGCTACTTTACGCAGCGCGGAGTTAGGCTTTTTAGGCGTAGTAGTGTACACGCGGGTACATACACCCCGGCGCTGGGGGCAGCTATCAAGAGCTCTGGACTTGGATTTAGCCCGGATAATTTCTCTTCCTTTTCTTACTAATTGTTGTATAGTAGGCATTCTTTACCTAATTTTTTTTGCTGTCGGTTTACAATGACATTCCAAAGTCCAGTAAAGGATTTTGGGAGGGCAAAGGTAAAACGAACTATGATAAATTCCAAATTACTTACTTCCAAATTCCAAAAAAACTCGCGCCAGCGCTAAAAAAGCAGGAAATTGCCTCCTGAGAGTGGCAAGGCTACCTATTATAACAGCGCAGCGGTAATATCCCTCCACTCCTCTTCCAGGGTGCTGAACGGCATGCTTTTACCTGCCCGGGTGTACCAGTAGGCGGCATTGGACCGGTCGCCTTCCTTACGGTGCAGGTAGGCATGGATCCAGGAGCCGGTGCTGTTATCAATATCCTGCGCCACGTTATGCGCCTGTTCCCAGTCGCCCTTACCATCCCACCAAAGTGCCTGTAAAGGCCCGCTCAGCCCTGCGGGCGGCGCTGCCTGGCTCAATGAGGCAATAAAAGCGTCTAAGGTCATGGCACAAGTGTTTAAAAAAGCGGAGGGCAAAAATACAGGATTTGTTTGAGAATGCCGCCCCTGTTAACAAGAATGGTCTATAAAAAAGCAGGCCGTTCCACTAAGAAACAGCCTGTGAACATAACACAACTAAAACTAATTATTTATCAATACGGTAGTTCCATCCTTTTTCATCCGCTACCTTTCCGGTACGGATGGCATCCAGGCGGCGGATCACTTCCGCACCTACTTCATATTTAGTAGTATCCAGCTTAATATGATGGTCCTTATAATCCAGCTGCTCTACATAAGCTACGCTGGAGGCGGTGCCAGTGCCAAATACCTCGCGCAGGGTGCCTGCTTTCCAGGCTGCCACGATCTCGTCAATAGATACCGGTCTTTCTTCCAGGGTAAGGCCCATCTCTTCCAGCAGCGTCATTACACTGGCGCGGGTTACCCCTGCCAAAATAGTGCCCTGATTCAGATCCGGGGTCAGCGCTTTATTGCCAATGATGGCAAATACGTTCATAGTGCCGCATTCCTGCAGGTATTTGTGCTCCATACCATCTACCCAAAGGATCTGATCGTACCCCTGCTTGCGGGCCTGCATGGTAGGGTACATAGCCCCGCCGTAGTTACCGGCAGCCTTGGCATACCCTACCCCACCGGGAAAAGCACGGATATATTTATCCTGCACCAGCAGCTTAATGGGTTTATTAAAATATGCTCCGGAAGGAGAATTGATTATCACAAACTTATAGGTATCAGAAGGGCGCACGCCAATAAATTCATCGGCAGCGATCATGAAAGGACGCAGGTATAAAGAACATCCTTCACCGGTTGGCACCCAGTTACGGTCCAGGTCAATGAGCATAGCCATCCCCCCGATGAAAAGCCATTCCGGTACAGCCGGCATGCCCATTCTTTCTGCAGAGATGTTAAAGCGCTCGTAATTATCGTATGGACGGAAGATCATGGGATGACCTTCCTGGTCTTTATAAGCTTTAATACCTTCAAAGATCGCCTGCCCATAATGCCAGGCAGCATTGGAAGGACTTACAGAAATATGTTGAAAGGGCAGGATCTCCGCGCTATGCCACTGTTCACCATCAAAATCAGCTACCAGCATATGGTCTGCATACTTTTTCCCAAACACCAGGTTATTAAAATCCACTTCGTTAATACGGCTGTTAGTGGCTTTACTGACCTTGATCTGCTTTAATGCCTGTTCCATTACTGTTGCATTTACGCCTGGATAATCTACTACCATCATGGTTTATCAATTTTATCTCGATATTTTTACACAAATAAACTGATTTTTCCCCAGCAGGAACGATCATGTGATTACTAAAATCAATATCTATGTCTTTTGATCAATTGCAACTGGACCCATACTTTCTGGCTAAAATATATACCCAGCCTATCATTCCCGGGAAAAGCACCCCTGTTGCGGCGGAGCAAAAGCCCTTGCCTAAAGTGAAATTTTTAGGAGAAAATCAAAAAAACATCGTACTCGTCATACAAAACGAAAGCGGTGCGTATTTAAACGATGAATTGTTTAACCTGCTCACTAATATATTAAATGCATGTAAACTGGGCATGCAGGATGTTGCATTGGTAAATATAGCAGGCTTCCCTGCAGTACCCTTAACAGCGTGGCAGCAGGCTGTGAGTATGAAGCAATGTGTGGTGTTCGGTATCCCTCCGGCCAGCCTGGGTCTGGAGCCGCTGCCTGCGTACCAGATACAGACTGCAGGCGGTGTGCAGCTGCTTTTCTCCGACGCCCTGGAATTAATTGCAACTGACAAGGTATTGAAGGGCAAATTATGGAACGGCTTAAAACAACTTTTTTTATAATCAGCTGATCAGCAATAAATTTTTGGTCATCGCTTAATCACTGCGCGGATCATTTTTTACGGAATTAAATCAAACGCAACGGATGAAACTGGTATTTGCCACTAATAACGATAACAAGATAAAAGAGATCCGCTCCATGCTGGGTGATGTTTTTGAAATTATTACCCTGCAGGAAGCGGGTATTGATATAGACATTCCTGAACCGCACGATACCCTGGAAGCAAATGCCCGGGAAAAATCCGAGACCATTTATAAAATGACGGGGCAAAACTCCTTTTCAGAAGATACCGGCCTGGAAGTATTTGCCCTGAACGGTGCGCCGGGCGTACTCTCTGCCCGATATGCCGGGGAGCAAAAATCTGCGGATGATAATATTGCCAAAATGCTGCAGGAGCTGCAGGGGCAAACCAACCGCAGCGCACAGTTCCGCACGGTTATTTCCCTGATCCTTAACGGAACAGAGCACCAGTTTGAAGGTGTTTGCCCCGGTAATATCTTACTGGAAAGAAAAGGCAGCAAAGGATTTGGCTACGACCCGGTATTTGTACCGGAAGGCGCTACCCGCAGCTTTGCTGAAATGGAGCTTTCCGAGAAAAACCAGTACAGCCACCGGGCCCGGGCCTTTGCCAAACTGGTGGCATTTTTGCAGAGTGCAAAAAATAATAATGGGAGCCACTTACAATAAAGTGAGCCTTTGAACGACAACAATACAACAGCAACTATTCGAATAAAACCATAATGGCACGCGTAAAATTAGAGTTACCAGCACAGTTTAACTTCAGCACAAGCATTCCCATCCGTATACAGGACCTGAACTATGGCAAACATGTTGGCAATGACGCCATCTTATCCATTATGCATGAAGCCCGCATCCAGTACCTGCAGGCCCGTGATCTGAAGGAGCTGGATGAAGCCGGCACCGGCCTTATTATGGCCGATGTAGCCATCGCCTATAAGGGCGAAAGCTTTCATGGCGATGTGCTGGAAGTTGAAGTAGCTGCTGCAGAGCACAGCGCCACCGGCTTTGACCTGTATTACCGTATTACCGCCCTGCGTAAGGATGCCCGCATTTTAATAGCCGAAGGCAAAACCGGCATGGTATGTTTTGATTATACGCAACGCAAGGTAACCCGCCTATCTGCAGCCTGGAAAGAACTATTGAATTAAGCATTAAACGAACGATGAACATGGATCAGCAATTAGCAACACTTATTAAGGACAGAAGAACCGTTAAACCGGCTGCCATGAACGGCAAAAAAGTACCGGATGAAACCATTCAGCAATTACTGGAGCTTGCCAACTGGGCCCCTACCCATGGTTATACAGAGCCCTGGTATTTTGTAGTGTATAGCGGTGAAGGCGTAAAACGTTTCTGCACTGATCATGCAGAGCTGTATAAAACCCACACTCCTGCTGCGCAGTACATTCCGGGTAATTACGAAAAATTACAGCACCAGGGCGACCTGGCTTCTCATATTATTGCCATTTGCATGAAACGGGGCGATAATCCCAAGATCCCCGAAATAGAGGAAATAGCGGCGGTATCCTGCGCGGTGCAGAATATGTGGTTAGGCGCTGCTGCAGAAGGAATAGCTGCTTACTGGGGATCCGGCGGTATGACGTATACCCCTGCCATGCAGGATTACCTGGGCCTGCGCGACCAGGATAAAGTGCTGGGCTTCTTTTACCTGGGTTATACAGACCAGGCGCTGCCTGAAGGCCGGCGGCTGAAGCCGATGGCGGAGAAAGTGAAGTTAATTACGAATTGATCAATTACGAATTACGAATGGGATGCTGCGTGGGTTAGTGTTGCACTGTTCACACGAAATACCCCATTCGTAATTCGTAATTGAATAATCCGTAATTAAAACAGGTCCGGGTAGTCTGTAATAATGCCATCTACCCCTAAGGCTTTCAGCTGGGCAATTTCTTCAGCAGTATCGGGTGTCCAGGGGATGAGCTTAATATCTTTTTCTTTGCAGCTTTGCACCAGCTGGGCATTTACGAGCTTATAGTTAGGGCTGTATGCAAAAGGCGTAAAACCTAAGGCTGTAAGGGCGCCATTCAGTCCGCC
>NZ_DATCRF010000059.1:0-16474 GCF_036569125.1 Chitinophaga sp.
CAGGTAACTCAATGATTATAATGATGTGCTTATGGCCGGTACCGGAAGTACCTCGTCCACGATTATTAATTATTAATTATTAATTCTTAATTATTTCAGTCCATCCAGCTTCTTCTTCACTTCTTCTACCTTAGCAGTCTGGTTCTTGATAGCGTAGATCTTTTGCAGCGCGTACAGGCAGCTTTCGTAGGTCTGCTTGTCGCCGGCTTCCAGGTTGCCTTTGGCGGCAAAGCTGGCATCTGCTTTCTCAAAGTAAGGCAGCGCAGTGTTCATCAGCTCTTCTACTTTACCTTGCAGCTCTTTTGCTTTGGGAGAGCTTTGCTCTTTGCTGCTTAAGCCGTTCAGCTCTTTATTAAAACCTACTGCGCGGTTAAAGAACAGGGCGCCTAACTGGAAGTTAGCGGTAGGGTCGGCGGCATTCAGCTCCAGGGCTTTCTTGTAACCGGCTTCCGCTTTGCCCATCAGCTCATCGTAGTTGGCGGGTTTAGGCTGGTCCTCACCTTTTTCATCCCGGGGGTTGGCCATGTTATCCACGCGGATAGCATAATCCAGCTGGGTCTGAAAATCGTTGGGATTTTCCTGCACCTTCTTTTCCAGCATGGTCATTAACTCCGCAGTTTTACCTGTTTTGGAGTAATAGATCATTTCCATGTCGTTAAAGCGCTTGTCTTTCGGATAAGCTTTCTTACCTTCTTCAATGGTTTTTAACCAGTTGGCGTTATCGCCTTTTTCTTCATAAGCCTGCGCCAGTATCACATACGGGGCGGGTTCACCTTTAAACTGCAGGTCTACGGCTTTCTGCAGGTAAGCCAGCGCTGTATCCTTTAAGGTTGCATCTTTCTGGCTGGCCTGCTGTGCGGCATAACCCAGGTAAAAGGTCATTGAAGTATCCGTAGGAATGGTGCCGCTCAGGTTCTTACCATTGTAATACCTTGCAATATCAAATGCCTTATGGAAGTGCAGGTAGGCTGAATCCCATTTCTGGTCGTTCAGGTTAGCATAACCTGCGTTACCAACGGTAGCATACAGGTTAAACATACGCTGGTTAATTTCCAGCAGCGCCTCGGGCATCTTTGCATTTTTGTCCAGGGCTTTCTGGTAAGCATCAAATGCTTCCAGCGCTTCCGGCACACTCTTATCTTTAGTGGCCATGGCTTCCATTACTTTGCCCTTTACATACCATGTTTTGGCATCATCTTTAGTTTTTTCGTTTTGCAGGGCTTCGTCAATGTCCGCTTTAGCCTTTGCCAGGTCCTGGTTCTTCAGTGCGTCTTCCGCGCTGTTAACCTTACCCTTTTGCGCAACGGCTGCAAGTCCGGCACTGCAAAAAAGAAAAGATACCAATAGTTTTTTCATGAGCTCAATTTTTAGTTGCTGATAACAATATAAGTATGGTCTGTTTTTAGATTACATTTCCATTTTCAGGATCGTAAATATCTGTGATTAATTTCAAATAATGACAACGATTATGAACCTAATGGCAAAATTGTCCACTAAGTCCACAATCGTATTATCAATTATTTCAAATTAAAACTATTCGGTAGGTTGTGTGTCCGCGGTATCCGTTGTTTCCGTGCTCCCTGTGTTTTCCCCGCCTTCAGTGATCTCGCCGTTTTCTTCCGTTATATCTTCGATCACTTCCTGCTCATCCAGCCTGGCCACAGCGGCTATTTCATCGCTATCGTCCAAACGTATGAGGCGTACCCCCTGGGTAGCCCTGCCGGCTTCGCGGATGTCGGCTACTGCCATACGGATGGTAATGCCGGATTTACAGGTGATCATCAGGTCGTCTTTTTCCGTAACGTCCAACACTGCGATCAGGTTGCCGGTTTTTTCCGTGATATTAATGGTTTTAACCCCCTTGCCCCCGCGATTCGTGATACGGTATTCTTCAATGCTGGTACGTTTACCAAAGCCTTTTTCAGATACCACCAGGATCGTACGGGACTCATCCTCCTTATTAACACAAATCATACCAACCACTTCATCGTTCTCATTATCCACTTCAATACCGCGTACGCCAATGGCGCCACGGCCGGTATCACGCACGGTATTTTCGGGGAAGCGGATGGCGCGGCCGCTCTGGATGGCCATCATCATTTCGCTGTTGCCATTGGTAAGCTTAGCTTCCAGCAGCTGATCGCCTTCATTGATGGTAATGGCGTTCACACCGTTCTGGCGCGGACGGGAGAATTCTTCCAGCAGGGTCTTTTTAATAATACCGTTCTTGGTGCACAGCACTATATAATGACTATTAATAAAGTCCTTATCGCCCAGGTCCTTGATATCTATAATAGCGCGGATCTTATCGTCCGTAGGCAGGGTAATGAGGTTCTGGATGGCGCGGCCCTTGCTTTGTTTTTCGCCTTCCGGAATTTCGTACACCTTTAACCAGAAGCAGCGGCCCTTTTCCGTGAAGAACAGCATGGTATGGTGGGTAGAGGCTACGAACAGGTGCTCTATATAATCCTCGTCACGGGTTTTACCGCCTATGGCGCCACGGCCGCCGCGTTTCTGCTGGCGGTAATCGTAGGCAGAGGTACGCTTGATATAGCCCAGGTGTGAAATGGTGATCACCACATCTTCTTCGGCAATAATATCTTCAATGCGCATTTCGCTGGCCAGGTACTGGATCTCTGTTTTACGCTCATCGCCGAATTTCTTCTTCACATCCAGCAGCTCGTCCTTAATAATGCGGAAGCGCAGCGCTTCATCGCCCAGCACATCTTTCAGGTAAGCGATCAGTTTCATTACTTCATCATATTCTTCCTTGATCTTATCGCGTTCCATGCCGGTTAAGCGTTGTAAACGCAGCTCCAGGATGGCTTTTGACTGGATCTCAGAAAGGCCGAACTGGCTCATTAACCCTTCCTTGGCCACTTCCGGTGTGCGGGAAGCGCGGATCAGGGCTATCACCTCATCCAGGTGGTCCAGCGCTATCAGGTAACCGGCCAGGATGTGGGCTTTTTCTTCTGCCTTACGCAGATCATAACGCGTTCTGCGCAGCACCACTTCATGACGGAACTCTACAAACTCTACCAGCAGGTCTTTCAGGTTCAGGATGCGCGGACGGCCTTTTACCAGCGCCACGTTATTGATACCGTAAGAGGTTTGCAGCTCAGAGTATTTATACAGCTGGTTCACTACCACGTTGGCAATGGCTTCGCGCTTCAGGTCTATTACCAGGCGCATGCCTTCCCGGTCGCTTTCATCGCGCACTTCGGAAATGCCTTCAATGATCTTATCGTCTGCCAGCTGGGCTATTTTCTGGTGTAATACAGCTTTGTTGATCTGGTAGGGCAGCTCATAGATCACCAGCCTTTCACGGCCGGCTTTCGTGGTTTCCACGTTGATCTTACCACGCACTACCACCCTGCCACGGCCTGTTTCAAAACCCTGCTTCACGCCTTCGTACCCGTAAATGATACCACCGGTAGGGAAATCAGGCGCCTTAACATGTTTAATGAGGTCTTCGATAGAGATCTCACGGTTATCAATATACGCAACCAACCCATCTATCACTTCGCTGAGGTTGTGGGGCATAATGTTGGTGGCCATACCTACGGCAATGCCGGAGGCGCCGTTCACCAGCAGGTTGGGAATACGTGTAGGCAATACCGTAGGCTCTTCCAGGGTATCGTCAAAGTTCAGGGTAAAGTCTACCGTTTCCTTTTCAATATCTTCCAGCATGGCCTCTGCGATCTTTTGCATACGCACCTCCGTATAACGCATGGCTGCCGGATCATCCCCATCCACCGATCCAAAGTTACCCTGACCGTCAACCAGCGGGTAGCGCATGGTCCAGGGCTGTACCAGGCGGGCAATGGTGTCGTAAATGGCCTTATCACCGTGCGGGTGAAATTTACCCATTACTTCCCCCACCACACGGGCTGATTTCTTGTAAGGTTTGTTGGAGTTATTGCCCAGCTCATTCATGCCGAATAAAACGCGGCGGTGCACCGGCTTCATACCATCTCTTACATCCGGTAAGGCGCGGCCTACGATCACAGACATAGAGTAATCTATGTAAGCCGTTTTCATTTGCTCCTCGATGTTGATCTGGATAATCCTGCTTTCCTGATTTTCCTGGTTTTCGGTATTTTCTGCCATATCAGAATGTTGATTTTAACTGTTTGACCTTACATGGCAAAATGGCGCTATGTAAAATCATAAGTTGTACATCGTTAATTATTGGTTTACAGTTTTTTCTGCTTCGGAAAGCAGCGGTGCAAATATACGCTTTTTAGGCCGGTATTCAGCCGCTGTGGGAAAGGTTGTGCATAAATGGTCCATGGTCGATGGTCGATAGTCCATTGCCTGTATCAAAACAACAAATTTGCACGAAAATGCAGGGTTCCAATGGCGTATTTTTCACGGCATTTTATTAAAAAAATCTTTCACATAACCGCCATTCTGCCATAGCCTGAACAATATTTTTTCCTGATATATGCCATGGACTATCGACCATCGACCATGGACTCCCCCACGCATCTCCAATGCAGTAAGCTGATAATATATTCAAATATTCCTATATAGAATAAAAAAAATATTGGCAAACTATTTGTTTTTAATGATATGATAATCAGATATTAAACAGCGCGGAAAAAATAAATTCGACACCTTTGAAATCGGATCTTCTAAAAATTCCGAACATATGTAAGATCACTGCTGTTATTTCCCCTGATTCTGTAACCATGATAAAGCTTAAAGAAGAACTATGAGAAACATTCTGTTGTTTGGCGCCGGAAAATCTGCCACCTGCCTGATCGATTATTTGGTAAATAACGCACCCAGGCAGAAATGGCATGTAACGGTAGTGGACCATGACTTAATGTTAATAAAAGCCAAAACCGGGAAATCCTATTACGTTACGCCCGCAGCTATTGATGTAAAAGACCAGGATGCACGCCAGCCGCTGATCGCGGAAGCCGACCTGGTAATTTCCCTGCTGCCCCCTGCCCTGCACATACTGGTAGCCCGCGATTGTCTTCAGTTTAAAAAGCATCTGCTCACCGCATCCTATATTGATCCGGAAGTACGCAAGCTGGAAAAAGAAATTGAGCAGGCCGGCCTGCTGTTCATGTACGAGATGGGCTTAGATCCCGGCATTGATCATATGTCGGCCATGAAGGTGATCCATTCCATTGAAAAGAAAGGCGGGCTTATTTATTCCTTCCGCTCTTACTGCGGCGGGCTCATTTCCCCGGAAAGCAATGATAACGCCTGGCAGTACAAAATATCCTGGAACGCCCGTAACATAGTGCTGGCGGGCCAGGCCGGGGCTACCTACCGCGATAAAGGCAAAGTGAAGGAGCTAAGCCACGAACAGCTTTTTGATCAGTCCAAAACCATACAGATCCCCGGCCTGGGTAAGCTGGCATATTATCCTAACAGGGATTCGCTGGCCTACATGTCCTCCTACCACCTGGAGAACATTCCTACTTTTATGCGGGCCACGCTGCGCTATCCCGATTTTTGCGAAGGCTGGAGCGCCGTGATAAAGCTGGGCCTTACAGACGATACCCGCAAGCTGCAAACAGATCATCTCACTTATTTCAAATGGGCCACCCAGCATGTGAAAGTAGACAAGCAGCTAAGCAATGAGGAGAACATGGCGCAGTACCTGAATGTAAGCAGTAAATCCAAGATCATACGGCAGCTGAAATACCTGGGATTACTGAATGGCGACGTAATAAATTTGGGAGAACAAACGAATGCAGCTATCTTGCAGCACATTATGGAAGCGCGCCTCATCATGCAGCCCAGTGATAAAGATATGATAGTGATGATGCATGAAATAGAATTTGAACGGCGCAACATGGCCACGCGGATGCACAGCTATATGATTGTGCAGGGCGAAGATAGCTTACGAACGGCCATGGCAAAAACGGTAGGATTACCCCTGGGTATTATGGCTAAGCTGATGCTGCAGGAAAAGATCACCGTTACGGGCCTCCAGATCCCCACGATGCCCGAAGTTTACAACCCGGTACTAAAAGAACTCGAAGAATTCGATATCCGTTTTGAAGAGAGTTTTGAATAGATAGAAAGTCTTTTTTTCCTATGATGAACTCTCCGTTTGATAATGAAGTCCTGCCGAAAGGCGGGACTTTTTATTTTATATAATTTCAGTACTTTAGGCTCAAGATCCCTATGCCCTCAAATGAAGACCGGTATTAATAAAACACCCTCCACTACACAGGCCGTAGCCCATACAACTGCTACCGGGGCGCTTGAACAGCCTCCTAATGTGAAACAGCTACAGGCTTACCAGCAAATGGCTGATAACAGCCGGCGTGTACAGGCACAGGCCCAATTACAGACAGCCGCCAACCGGAGTGCCGCAAGCGCCGGTATTGTACAGCGTACTGCTGTTTATGTCACTTTTGATCCTAAAAGACCGCGAAGAGTGGTGCCCGGCAGCGCCGAAGAGGATGATATTATGTTCTTTAACGCCCTGCGCGACAAAGCAAAATATACACCAGAGAGGATACAGGAGATTATTGTCCAGATGGCGGCCCCTGCTGCCAGTGAATGGGATCATCGTATGGCCGCCTTTTTGGCCCAGCCGGCAGCCGTAGAAGAAGCAGACGATGACGACGGCAAAGCAGCAGTATCCGATGAAGAGGATGCAGCAGCAGAACGGACTGCAAAAAGAGGCAAAAAAAGAAGCAGGAGTAAAAGCAAAAAGAAAAAAAGCCCCCCAAAAAAAACAACAATAAAAGCAAAAGAGAAAGCCGGATCTTCTGATGAAGACGAAGATGCAGAAAGGCCTGTTAAAGCCAGCAAAAAAGCTGCGGCTAAAGACGGATCTTCCGATGAAGACGACGATGCTATAAGGCCGGTTAAAGCCGGTAGGAAATCTGCGGCAGCAACAGCCGTTGACAGCGGGGACGAGAAAAAGAAGAAAGCAGCGGGGCCGGATGTTGAATGGAGTAATAAAACAGCTAACGGTAAACTCTCTTATGACAGGCCCGGTAAAAAATGGTGGGTAAAAGCTGGCGGTGGCTATGAATACGGCATTATGAATGTAGCTGCCATTAAAGAGAAATTAGTGCCCGGACAAAAAGCAACTTATGTAAAACCTGTTCAAGACTATGGCCCCGCGTCAAAGGTATTTAAAGAGCAGTTTGACGCATTCGGCGTAGTCGTAACTATGATCAATGGTAGCGCCGTAAGCAGAACAATACCAAAATCAATAACAGAAGACATCATTGCCTTACAGGATTATGCCAGGGAAGCAGTGGCAAAACATACGGCAGACAAAGCCACCGGCATAAAAACCTACAGACCGGCGCAGCTGGATGATGAGAAATATGCGGTAGCCTGGGGCCAGCCGGCACTTAGTATCAAAGGCACCGCCCGTAACAGGACCATGATAAAGACCATGGATATTAACTATCAGCCGGCCGGTGATGGCGCTGAGCTTTTACCCCTGCGGGGAGAACACGTACATAGCAACAAATTATATGAGCGGGAAGGCTTGCATGGGAATGGTATTAATGCCCGTTTTAGCCTGGTGTACCTGGAAAAAGGGGCATTAAAACTGGCGCCCGGCGGTAAACTGTTCTTCGGTAGCGGGAAAACCACCGGCGCTGCTGCTGAGAAACATAGCAATGCCGATGAAATAGCCACCATGCTGGTCAACAGCGGGCAAATTGGTGATGTGAGTGAATATGACGATGGCAAACATTCGCATAGCGAGCAAGCCATGATCGTGTACCTGAGCAAACACCTGGATGTATTTGATGCGCAGCTGGCCACCCTGGCAGCTAAAAACGTTCGCATAGTAGCTTTAGTGCTCGACATGTATTCTAATCCCAACACAGTATGCGAACAGTGCCACGCTTCCCTGAACACCTTTTTTACCACTTCCGACTGGAAGGCCAGGGTCACTGCAAGGCTGACGGCTGCCGTTGCCGGAACGAATGTGGCGGTTGCCGCACCGGATGTAATTATAAGGGTATCATCCAACAAATCATATTCCGCTTCCGCCACCGCAGCCATCGCCACAGCAAAGGCGACCCATACAGTAACGGAGGGCGAACATGATATCAACTTTATTGAAAGAACGCCTTTTAATAAAGCACATTACTAACTGCTCCCAATCAAATCTAAAATCTAAAATCGTCAATCTAAGATCCTCATCAGTTCCGCTACCCCTTCTGTAGCCGGCTTCTCAATACAATGCAGCTCCTGGATATTGCTTACAACCGGTATGCTTTTATCGATCACATATTTAGGAACATTGGGCCCTACATAATCCAGCAAACCCGCTGCCGGGTATACGTTCAGGGAGGTACCCACCACCACAAAAATATCTGCCTGCAGCACCTCTTTCAGCGCCACCTCTATCATGGGCACTGCTTCGCCAAACCATACAATGTGCGGGCGTAGCTGTCCGCCGTCAGCAGCCAGGTCGCCCAGCTTTATATCTTCTGTAATGGGATAAATGCGCTCCTCATCCAGCACGCTGCGCATCTGGAAGATCTGCCCGTGCAGGTGCAGCACCTGTTTGGAGCCGGCCCGCTCATGCAGGTCGTCAATATTCTGGGTTATTATGCGTACATCATATTTCTCCTGCAGCTGCGCCAGGCCAAGGTGGGCCGCATTAGGCTGCGCGTTGCTTACATCTTTACGGCGCAGGTTATAAAACTCCAGCACCAGGGCCGGGTTCTTTTGCCAGCCCTGCGGGGATGCCACTTCATAAATATCATATTCTTCCCACAGGCCATTGCTGTCCCGGAAGGTCTTAATCCCGCTTTCCGCGCTTATGCCGGCGCCGGAAAGCACTACCAGTCGTGGTTTCATATCTTTTTATTTAAGGGTTACAAGTTATTTAATTTACCGGTTTTTTGATGGCTCTTTTAAGCTAACAGGTATAACGTATGGGTAACAGGTATATATTTGCACAAAATTAACATAGCATTTTGCGTACTTCCCATTATTTTCTTTATTGTGCCCTGCTTTTGCTGGCCCCCTGCAGCCTGCTGGCACAAGATAAAGACAGCACAAAAGTTGCTAAGGACAGCTTACCGGCGTTTGGCAACACCCCGAAGCTGGATACTGCCAGCAATGTTGGCCAGGACAGTGTGATCCGCTACCGCGTGAACGGCACTTACCTGAAAAGCATTATCCAGGACCTGGGCTATACGGCCAGCAGGCCTTTTCACTGGCAGGGACGCGACTTTGCAAAGTTTGGTGTAGTAATGGGTACCGCAGGTTTACTGATGGTGGGTGATTATGAGGTTAAACAATTCATTCAACGCAACCGCAGCAGCGGGCTTACTAAAGTTACGGACCAGATAGAACCCTTCGGTAACGCCTACTCGCCCTACCTCATTGGTGTGCTGTACCTCACCGGCGTGGTGGCCAAGAACCGTAACCTGGAGCATGCATCGCTGATGGCGGCCAAATCCCTGCTGATCTCAACAGCATTATATACTACCGCCAAGATCTTTATCCGCAGGCAGCGGCCTACCACCACCAACGATCCGTTCAGCTACAGCGCACCTTTTAATGGCGATAAACGTTTCACCTCCTTCCCTTCCGGGCATATGCTTACGGTAACTTCGGTGGCTACCGCTTTTGCTGAGATCTATGGAAAAGATTATCCCTGGGTGCCCTGGGCGGCCTATGGCCTGGCTACTTTAACCGGCGCTACACGCATGTACCAGAACCGCCACTGGAGCAGCGATGTATGGATAGGCGCTTCACTGGGCTGGTTTGTAACCAGGACCGTTATCAGGAGCCAGCGCCGTCACTCTGTAAAAAAGGGTACTTATAGTCTACAGGTGGTACCATAGTTTCCTTAATAGTACGGGCGCTTAACCAGCGGTACAGGTTTAGCATGGAGCCGGCTTTATCATTGGTGCCGGAAGCCCTGGCGCCGCCAAAAGGCTGCTGCCCTACTACTGCGCCGGTGGGTTTATCGTTAATGTAAAAGTTGCCTGCGCTGTTCACCAGCTTTTTGGTGGCCAGGTCTATTGCATAACGGTCCTGCGCAATAATGGAACCGGTGAGCGCATAATCGGAAGTAGTATCAACTAAGGTTAATGTTTCTTCAAATTTATCAGCATCGTAAGTGTAGATGGTTAACACAGGACCAAAGATCTCCTCGCACATAGTTCTGTATTTGGGATCAGTGGTTACGATCACAGTAGGCTCAATAAAATAACCTTCTGCCTTGCTGTAATTGCCGCCGGCAATGATCTTTACTTTAGGATCTTTCTTTGCATTATCTATATAAGCTGCGATCTTATCAAAGGAACGCTCGTCGATCACTGCGTTGATGAAGTTGCCGAAATCCTCTACCGTACCCATTTTCATGGTGCTTAACATAGCGGCCAGCTTTTGCTGCACTTCTTCCGAGATGTTGGAAGGCAGGTAGGCGCGGGAAGCAGCGGAACATTTTTGTCCCTGGTATTCAAAAGCGCCGCGTGCCAGTGCAGTTACTACCACATCCACCAATGCTGATTTATGGGCCAGCACAAAATCCTTACCACCGGTTTCCCCTACTATGCGCGGGTAAGCGCGGTATTTATGAATGTTGGTGCCGATGGTCTTCCACATTTGCTGGAACACGCCGGTAGATCCGGTGAAGTGTATACCTGCAAAATCGCGGTGGTTAAAACATACTTCTCCCAACACAGGGCCATCCACATACACCAGGTTAATAACACCGGCAGGTAAGCCGGCTTCTATTAAGATCTGCATAAACACGCTGGATGCAAATACCTGCGTATCTGCAGGTTTCCATACCACCACATTGCCGCACATAGCAGCTACAGATGGCAGGTTACCGGCAATAGCGGTAAAGTTGAACGGCGTTACGGCCAGCACAAAACCTTCCAGCGGGCGGTACTCTGTTCTGTTATGCACACCTGCGGAGCTTACCGGTTGCTGTTTATATATTTCGCTTAAGTAGTGTACATTAAAACGCAGGAAGTCTATGAGCTCACAGGCGCTGTCTATTTCTGCCTGGTAGGCGTTTTTGCTTTGTCCCAGCATGGTAGCGCCATTCATATGATAGCGGTACTTCGTGGCAATCAGCTCTGCAGCGCGCAGGAAAATGGCAGCGCGTTGTTCCCAGGGAGTATCAGCCCATTGGGTACGTGCAGCCAAAGCGGCGTCTATAGCGGATTGCACGTGGCTGGCTTCGCCCTGGTGGAACTGGCCCAGCTTATGTTTTATTTCATGCGGCGGGCGTACGTCTACCGTTTTACCGGTACGTACTTCCTGGCCGTTAATATACATGGGAATATCTGCAGGTGCAGCTTTGAATGCAGCCAGCTGCTTTTTTAATGCGGCCCTTTCGGGAGAACCGGGTGCATAATTATATACCGGTTCATTATGGGGTGCTGCAAATTGAAAATAGGCGTTATGCATCCTAAAAAGATTTAGTTTGTTGTAATAATGTTAATGTGCTGATGTGCTAATATGCTAATGTGCTGGTTCATGCAATGCATGCTGTTTTCCATCAACACATTACTACATCAGTTATCAATTGCTAATGTGCCAATAATGCTATCATACTTATGTTCCGGCAGTATCAGTTCCCTGCTATCCACCAGCACATCAGCATATTAACACATTAGCACATTAATTAAGCTTCCTCCTTCGCCATCATCAGGTACGCTTTAATAAATCCGCCCAGCTCTCCATCCATCACCGGCTGCACGTTACCAACTTCAAAATCGGTGCGGTGGTCCTTGATCATTTTATACGGATGGAATACATAGGAGCGGATCTGCGATCCCCATTCTATTTTACGTTTGTTGGCGTTGGCGGCGTTCTTCAGCTCTTCACGCTTGCGGATCTCCTCTTCGTACAGGCGTGACCTTAACATGGTGAGGGCCTTTTCGCGGTTCTCCCCTTGTGTACGCGCCTGCTGGCATTCTATAATAATGCCGGAGGGTATGTGCTTTAAACGTACCGCTGTTTCTACCTTGTTCACGTTCTGACCACCCTTACCTCCTGAACGGTAAAATTCCCATTCCAGGTCAGCGGGGTTTACAGCTATCTCTATCGTATCATCCACCAACGGATATACGAAAACAGATGCAAAGGAGGTATGCCTGCGGGCATTGGCATCAAAGGGCGAGATGCGCACCAGCCGGTGCACGCCGCTTTCTGCTTTCAGCTGTCCGTAAGCAAAGTCCCCGTCAAACTCCAGGGTAGCAGATTTAATGCCGGCGCCATCGCCGTACTGCACATCAATTTCAGATACTTTCCAGCCCTGCTTTTCGCCGTACATACGGTACATACGCAACAGCATTTCCGCCCAATCCTGGCTTTCGGTTCCACCGGCGCCGGAGTTGATGGTTAATACTGCCGGCATCTCATCTTCCGGCTGGTTCAGGGTGGATTTAAATTCCAGCTCATCCAGGTCAGCAAGGGCCTTCTGATAGGCTTCCTGTACTTCTTCTTCTTTGGCCTCCCCTTCTTTCTGGAAATCATTCAATACACTGCTGTCCTCTATAGCGGTTTGCACCTTGTCATAGAGGTCTACCCAGAATTTATTGACCTTAATTTCTTTGAGAATGGAAGTTGCCCGGGCATTGTCGTCCCAAAAGCCGGGCGCCAGGGTAAGCTGTTTATCATTTTCTATTTTGGCTATGCGGTCCGGGACGTTAAAGAAAACCTCCCAGGACGTGGAGACGGTCCCTCATAGCTTTAAGTTGCTCTGCTGTCATAAGGTCGCAAATGTAAGCAAAAAGTGTGAATGTGGGAAGCGTGTTGTATATTAGCTTTAGCATAATATTTGTATATTTTTTAACACTGTTTCCTTCTGATGTTCGAAAACCTAACTATGCTATGGCAGCCGATGAAACCCTGCATTATAAGAACCAATCGATCTTTCATGCTATTGGGTTTATACTGGTCATAGGCGTTAATTTCCTGGCAGTACAGATGCCGATCAATGGCATGCGAACGGGCGAGATTGCAGAAAAATACATGCATCTGTTGCTGCCGGCAACGATAACGCTGGATATTTGGGGCGCTATTTACCTGGCGCTGTTTGCATTTATTGTATACCAGCTGTGGCTGGCTTTCTGGGGAGATCATCCACAGGAGCTAACCAGGCTGATGACGCATATGCGCCACTGGTGGCTGATCAGCTGTATGGCTAATGCCGGCTGGTTCTTTGCCTGGCATTATGAGCTGCTGCCGTTTTCCCTTTTACTGAAGCTGCTGTTGCTGGTATCCCTTATTGCCATTCACTACAATTTTTCCATTGGTCATATGCACGTTTCCAAACGTGAAAAGCTGCTGCTGCAATTTCCCTTTAGCCTGTACCTGGGCTGGATCAGCTTTTCCACCCTGACAAATATTGAAACGCTGATGGTGTACTGGGGCTGGAACGGGCAGCTGATTGGTATGGTTACCTGGACAGTATTGATGGTAGGCCTGCTGGCAGGTTTTGGCGCTTACATGGTTTTACAACACCATAATATAATATATGGCCTGGTAACTATCTGGGCGCTAACCGGTATTATTATTAAACGAAAAACTGCAGAAGGGCTGCCCGTACCGGCCCTTACCACCGCCTGTTATATTGCCATTGTGCTGATAGCCGGCACTATTGGCTGGTACTTCTACAAACGGAAAACCGATTTACGATCTTAGATTTAGGATTTTAGATTTAATGACGTAGGATGGGCTGCTGACCGTCGCTCCAATCAAATCGTAAATCTAAAATCGTAAATCTAAAATAACTATTACTTTTAGGCTCAAATCACTTCACTATGTTTCCATCGACGAATCCGACTACGACGAAAGCCTGGCAACAGCTGCAGCAGCACGCCGCCAGCATGAAGCAGGTACATATGCGCCAGCTCTTTGCTGAAGACGCACAGCGTTTTGAAAAATTCTCCCTGCGGTTTGAAGATATACTGTTTGATTATTCCAAGAACCTGGTAACAGAGGAAACGCGCACCAAGCTGCTGGAGCTGGCAAAAGAATGCCAGGTAGAGGCAGCTATTAAAGCAATGTTTGGCGCAGAAAAGATCAATGCTACCGAAGGCCGTGCAGTGCTGCATACCGCGCTGCGCAACACCTCCAATAAACCCGTGATGCTGGATGGGCAGAATGTAATGGATGATGTGAATAAAGTGCTGCAGAAAATGGAGCACTACTGCCAGCAGATCCATTCCGGCGCACAAAAGGGTTACACTGGTAAGCCTATACGTTATATTGTGAATATTGGCATTGGCGGCTCCGACCTGGGCCCGGTAATGGTTACCGAAGCGCTGAAACCATATTGGGTAAAAGGCATTCAGCCCTACTTTGTATCGAATGTAGACGGTACCCATATTGCCGAAACCCTGAAGAAAGTAACCCCGGAAGAAACACTTTTCCTGGTAGCTTCCAAAACCTTTACCACACAGGAAACCATGACCAATGCCAACACGGCCCGCGAATGGTTCCTGCAGCACGCAAAGGATGAAAAACATATTGCCCTGCACTTTGCAGCGCTTTCCACCAACGAGAAAGCAGTAAAGGCTTTTGGTATAGACCCGGTGAATATGTTCGAGTTCTGGGACTGGGTAGGCGGCCGTTATTCCTTATGGTCCGCCATTGGCCTAAGCATAGCCTTAACCATTGGCTTTGGCAACTTCAAAGCCCTGCTGGAAGGCGCCCATGCTGTGGATGAACATTTTACCACTACCCCGTTTGAAAAGAACATACCCGCTATAATGGCCTTGGTAGGTTTATGGTATGGCAATTTCTTTGATGCGGATTCCGAAGCAATATTACCGTACGACCAGTACATGCACCGCTTTGCAGCTTATTTCCAGCAGGGGAATATGGAAAGCAACGGTAAGTATGTGGACCGTAACGGGCAGCCTGTTCCTTACCAGACCGGCCCCATTGTTTGGGGCGAGCCGGGCACCAACGGACAGCACGCATTTTACCAGCTCATTCACCAGGGCACTAAGCTCATCCCCTGCGACTTTATTGCGCCGGCCATCAGCCATAACCCGCTGGGCGATCATCATGTAAAGCTGCTGTCTAACTTCTTCGCACAAACGGAGGCGCTGATGAATGGCAAAACAGCCGATGAAGTAAAAGCCGAGCTGGAAAAGTCCGGCATGACGGGCGATGCACTGGCTAAGCTGCTGCCGTATAAAGTATTTACAGGCAACCGGCCATCCAACTCGTTCCTGGTGAAAGAAATTACACCGCGTTCCCTGGGCTCACTCATAGCCCTATACGAACATAAGATCTTTGTACAGGGTGTTATCTGGAACATTTACACTTTTGATCAGTGGGGTGTTGAGCTGGGTAAGCAATTAGCTAATAAAATATTACCGGAGCTGGAAAGCAACGAGGTTGTTACCGGCCATGATTCCAGCACCAATGGGCTGATCAATGCGTGGAAGAAGATGAAGTAGTCCATGGTCGATGGTCCATGGTCCATTGTATTGAGCGCGGGACTTGTGAAGCGTGGAATACAGCTCACGGCCTGCCGTAGAATAATATTATATTGAAAAGATAAGATTATAAACCCCGGGTTTGATGTTACTACGGTAACGGAAAACCTGGGGTTTTTCTTTGGCCGCACACCATCAGATTACGATAAAATTCTCTTTTAGAAAATATATGATATAACTGATAGTCTATTTTGCGTTCTGCGTTCTGCTTTCCTAACTCAAACCCATTTCGTAATTATTCATATCATAAATACTTTCAATAGCATTCATGCACCGTTTTGCAGTGTCGTAATTGAATTATTCGTAATTGAACCTGATTCATATTTCACAAAAAAAAACCTCCGGAAAAGTCCGGAGGTCATATTCTTGAATAAGAGTAAAAATCTTACCATTTGTCTACATCATCGCTGTGAGAGGCGGCAGCAGCGGCGGGCACAATGGCCGGCTCAGCTACTTCAACAGATGAAGCGGTGGGCGCAGCGGCAGCAGCAGTGGCTTCTGCAACTACATCGTTACCGTCGTCTTCACCATCTTCTCTCACGTAGTCGTGGTTGTAAGCATCAAAATCGAAATCAGGCATCAATTCGGTTTTTACATAATTGATGGTTTCGGTTAATGCATTCAGGAATTTGTTGAAGTCTTCTTTGTACAGGAATACTTTGTGCCTGTCGTAACCGTTGTCATTGAAACGTTTTTTGCTTTCTGTAATTGTCAGAAAGTAGTCGTTTCCCCGAGTGGTCTTTACATCAAAGAAGTAAGTTCTTCTTTTACCCGCTTTCAATCGTTTAGAAAAGATGCTATCGTTGTTTCTTTCCTGTTGATTGTTGTTTTCGTACGCCACAGTTGATAGATTTAAGTGTTAACGAATCAATCCAATTTATCAATATTCAATAAGCAACAAATATACTATTGTTTTACAAATATCAAAATAATTTTAACTGATTTTGATTACTGTGGATAAAGTCTTCGTAATGAGCGACCCCGGGTATATGTAAAAAAATGATTTCTATTCAGTTACGGATTCCTCCTCGCCTGAC
>NZ_DATCRF010000060.1:0-10335 GCF_036569125.1 Chitinophaga sp.
GGTTGAGGGTGTGCACATAGTAACATGCGGCATAAAAATAATATCCGCGCCCAGCAGGGTAGTGGCACGTACATTTTCAATGATATTATTATCGTAACAGATCAGGATCCCGCACTTCCAGCCAAACAGGTCAAACACTACGTATTGATCGCCAGGTGTAAGGTGCGGGTTAATGAAGGGATGCAGCTTCCGGTATTTGGCTACCAGCCCGTTCTTATCCACGCATACATAGGCTTTGTACAAGCTGCCGCCAGCATCTTTTTCAAACAAACCAGCCAGCAGGGTAATACCGGTTTCCGCGGCAATAGCTGTTAAGGCTTGTATGCTGGGCCCATCCGGAATGTGCTCGGCCAGCTGCAGCATTTGCTCTTTTGATAAATGCCGGGCAAAGGTGTAGCCCGTAACAGAACATTCATGAAAAGCAATCACCTGCGCGCCTGCCTGTGCGGCCTGTAAGGCCAGCTGACGAATGATCTGCAGGTTATAGGCTTTATCCCCGCTGCGGTGCTCAAATTGTGCAGTAGCAATTTTTATAGGTAACATGTGCAGTTATTTACCATGGCAAGGTAGTACGGTCCCTGGAAGTGGAATTGTAAAAACCCGACATTAAGCAGGCAGCTGCATAAAATTAATGGCCAGCAAACGGGTTTGGGTGAGGTATTGCGTAGGGGTAATGCCTGCCAGCTGCTTAAATTCATGTATAAAATGCGCCTGGTCGTAATAACCGGTTTCATAAGCCAGCTGCGTAAGAGAGGCCTCCGGTGCTTGCTGTATGCATTTTAATAAATGCTGAAAGCGCATGGTGCGCAGGAATTGTTTGGGGGTTAAACCCACATGCGCGCGGAACTGCCGCTCCAGCTGTCTTTCCGAAATGTGCAGGGTTTGGGTGAGCTGCCCCACCTGCATAAGGCCATGCTGCTGCTGTATATGCGCCATGGCAGCGGTTAACAGCCGGCCGGCCGCAGGATGCTGCTGCAATTTCTGAATAAGGAAATGTTGAACGAGCTGTAAACGCTGCTGATCATTTTCAGCCAGCACTATGCTTTCTTCCAGCTGCTGGCCGGCTGCGCCAAAAATATCCGGCAGGCTAATGAGCTGGTCGGTAAAAGTATGCGCAGGCACACCGGTTAATGTTTGCAGGGCATAAGGCTGCAACACCACTACCAGCATACCAATGGCGCCGCCGGAAGCCAGGTCGTGGAACTGGCTGATCTGTCCGTACACAAAACTGCGAGGATGTACCGGCCCGGTATTGGAGAAGGCAGAGAACCGCGCTTTGTAATAGAACACCATACCCGCATGCCCGTCCGGCGAAAGCCGGTGATGCTGCAGGGCAGGACTATCATTTTCCAGTACCAGGAAATGTTTTACCAGTGACGTTAATATAGCAGGCGGCGCTATCTGCATAGTATAAAAGTAACTATCTTTAGTCACTCAAAAATTTTAATTGTATGAAAGCCGTTGCTGTTTTAAAATTCCGCGATATACCACAGGTAATGGAATTACCCCAGCCTGAGTTACGCGCGGGTATGATATTAATACGTGTAGCCGCTGCCGGTATGAACCCCTTTGACTGGAAAATGGTGGATGGTATAATGGATGGCCACATGCCGCACCAGTTTCCGCTGATCATGGGCGTAGAAGGCGCAGGCACTGTAGTAGCCGTAGGAGAGGGCGTTACCCGTTTTAAGGAAGGGGATAAGGTGTACGGGCAATTCATACACAGCCCTATTGGTGAAGGGGCGTATGCGGAATATGCAATTGTGCCGGAGAACAATGCCATCAGCATAGCGCCAAAGTCTATTAACCTTGCTGCAGCTGCTGCTGTGCCCAATGCCGGCATGACTGCATTGCAGCTGTTGGAGGCCGCCGGCTTAAAAAGAGGACAAACACTGTTGATAATAGGCGCCACGGGCGGCGTAGGCTCTTTTGCCACGCAGCTGGCAGCCCTGCAGGGTATACAGGTAATTGCCACGGTAAGTAACGAGGCCGCTGCAGAACGTATGCTGCAGCTGGGCGCCGTTACCACTGTTAATTACAAAACAGGCTCCATTGAACAACTGGTAAAACAAACCTATCCGGATGGTATTGATGGACTGATAGACCTGATGAGCAAGAAAGATGCTTTTGCTGCAAACACAGCGCTGGTAAAGTACGGAGGCGTAGCCCTTACTACAGCTTTTGTAGCAGATGATGCTTTGCTGAAAGAGCGGAACTTACGCGGTGGTAATTTTGAAACAAAAGGCAATCTTACCTCGCTGGATCAGCTTACTCAATTGATTGATGACGGTAAGCTGCAGATACCTGTAGGCAACACCATCACGTTACAGGAAGTAGCCGCTGCCATTGCGCAAAGCCGCACCGGACACGCCACGGGGAAAACAATTATTACGATGGAATAATTGTTAATTAATAATGAATAATTAAGAATTAATAATACCGGAGAATGTTAGTTCAGGCAAACGCTGCTTCTCCGAAGTGATAAGCAAAATAAAGAGGAATGGTGCTCTGTAGCGCCATTCCTTTTTTTGTGCAATTATCCGTACTGCGATATAACTGCGCTACGATTATTAATTATTCATTCTTCATTATTAATTAAAAGGCGCTTGCGCCGTTCAGCTGCTCCATCGCCGCCTGGTCCAATCCCAGTTTGGAAGCCATCATCAGCTCTTCTAATTGTTCCACACTGGTAGCGCTGGCAATAGGCGCTGCAATGCCCGGGCGCTGCGCCAGCCAGGCAATAGCCACGCTGGCAGGATTGGTTTTATAACGCGCGGCTACTTCATCCAACGCAGCCAGGATCTTCATTCCGCGATCATTCAGATAGCTCAGCGCTTTTTGTCCGCGCGGGCTTTTGGAAACATCTGCTTTGGAACGGTATTTACCGCTCAGGAAACCGCTGGCCAGCGCGTAGTAAGGTATTACGCTTAAACCATGTTCCTCGCAAATAGGCATATACGAAGTTTCGAACTTCTGACGGTCGTACAGGTTGTACTCCGGCTGTAAGGTTTCATATCGCGGGTAACCATAATTTTCACTGTTGTGCAGGGATAAGGTGAGCCTTTCCGGGCTCATGTTGGAAGTGCCTATCACGCGCACTTTGCCGGCTCTTATCAGCTCCGCATAGGTAGCCAGCGTTTCTTCTACCGGCGTGGTTTCTTCATCAAAATGTGTTTGGTAAAGATCTATATAATCTGTTTGCAAACGGCGCAGGGAATCTTCCACTGCTTTGGTAATATATGCTTTGGAGGTGCCTTTCTGCTGCGGCCCCATTTCACCGCCTACTTTAGTGGCTATGATCACCTGCTCCCGTTTACCACTTTGTTTTAACCAGTTACCAATAATGGTTTCCGATTCACCGCCTTTGTTACCGCTTACCCATTTGGAATATACATCTGCCGTATCTATCAGGTTAAACCCTGCGCCGGTAAAGGCATCCAGCAATTTAAATGAATTAGGTTCATCAATGGTCCATCCAAATACATTACCGCCAAATGCCAGTGGCGCCACTGTGAGCTCAGACCTGCCCAGTTTCCGTTTTTCCATCTTATATTAATTTTGATCTAATATTTCCCACAAAAAAGGTACCAGCATAAATTAAACCCACTAATACACCTGTAAGCAGCCCCGGCAGAAATTGGGGATATTGTCCTCATGCTCAGCTAAAAATGCAGCGTTCTCTACGCAAACCTATTACTAATGAAAGGAATATGATAAATGATCATAACTAACGGAGACGGCTATATTTTAAATTATTACTATTTTGCGGGCCGCTGCGTGCTGCTTACGTACATATCAGTATAATCCATTATCCGCCTTGGCCCAGGGGAACGCCAATCATAGCAGCCGGTTGGGAGGTTTGAACAAAAAAATTTAATGCGAACGCATAATTGCCGGCAGGTGATTCCTGCAGGATAAATATTTTTTTAGCAAGGAACAGATTTTGTTAGACAAACGACATTTAACGTACTATGAGTAAGACCATTATTGTATCAAACAGATTGCCCGTAAGAACAACAGAAAAAGATGGAGAGTATGTATTGGCTCCAAGTGAAGGAGGATTGGCTACCGGTTTGGGGTCCATTTACAGGGACGGACATAATGTATGGATCGGCTGGCCCGGACTGGAAGTAACAGAAGAGAAAGACCAGCACCGTATTCAGCGGGAGCTGGCCACCATGAACCTGAAGCCGGTATATTTAACACAGGATGAGATCAATAATTATTACGAAGGATTTTCCAATGAAACCTTATGGCCCGTATTCCATTATATGGCCACTTATGCACGCTATGAGCAGTCGTACTGGGATTGTTATTACCGCGTAAATGAAAAGTTCCGGGATGTGATACTGGAAACCGCAGAACCGGGCGACATTATCTGGATCCATGATTACCAGCTGTTATTATTACCCGGTATGATACGCGCTGCGCTGCCGGATATTTCCATTGGTTTTTTCCTGCACATCCCATTCCCGTCCTTTGAGCTTTTCCGCCTGCTGCCCTGGCGTGCAGAACTGCTGGATGGTATGCTGGGCGCAGATCTGCTGGGCTTTCATACTTTTGATGACAGCCGTCATTTCATTAATGCCGTAACCCGTTTGCTGCCTATCAATGCATCATCCAACGTATTAATGGTGAATGACCGCGCCGTGATTGCAGAGCCATTTCCAATGGGTATTGACTATGAGCGGTACGGTTCTATGGTCAATAACCCGGATGTGCAGGACCAGCTGAAACAGTTAAGAGATAACTTCAATGATATAAAAATGATCCTGTCTATTGACAGGCTGGATTACAGCAAAGGCATTCTGCAGCGCCTGCAGGCCTATGAACTGTTCCTGCAGCTGCACCCGGAGTATACCGAAAAAATAGTGCTGTATATGATCGTGGTGCCCTCGCGGGATAATGTGCCGCAGTATAAAGACCTGCGCGATGAAATAGATAAGCTGGTAGGCGGCATTAATGCACGTTTCCGCACTATTAACTGGCACCCGGTGCATTATTTTTACCGCTCTTTTCCCATTGAAACATTATCTGCTTTATACCACTTTGCCGACATTGGCCTGGTAACGCCCATGCGGGATGGCATGAACCTGGTAAGTAAGGAGTATGTGGCCAGCCGCACTAATAATGACGGCGTTTTGATCTTAAGTGAAATGGCCGGCGCATCCCGCGAATTAATTGATGCGCTGATCGTAAATCCAAATAACATAGGCGCTATTACCCGTGCTATAGAAGAAGCGCTGGTAATGCCCAAGCCGGAACAATACCGCCGTATGAAACAAATGCGGCAGGTAGTATCGAAATTTAATATTGCACACTGGGTAAAACTTTTTATGACACGTTTACAGGAAGTAAAACAGATCCAGCAATCCATGCTGGCACGCCGCCTGAGCCCCGATATGCAGCATCAGGTACAGCAACAATACAGGAAAGCCGAAAAACGCGCTATATTTTTAGATTATGACGGCACCCTGGTAGGATTTAATGTGAACATTGACCTGGCCTCACCAGACCAGGAGCTGTATAAGCTGTTACAGCACTTAACCGCCGATCCGCGTAATGAGGTGATCATGATCAGCGGCCGCAAACATGAGACCTTATCAGAGTGGCTGGGCAATATGAATATGGACCTGATTGCCGAACATGGCGCCTGGACCAAGAAGCAGGGCGCACGCTGGAAAAAGATCCCGGGCTTAACAGACCAGTGGAAACAGGATATTTACACAACCCTGGACACTTATACCGACCGTACGCCCGGTGCTTTTATTGAAGAGAAAAGTTATTCGCTGGTGTGGCACTACCGTAAGGTAGAAGAGGGGTTGGGTGAGCTGCGCGCCAATGAGCTAACCAATACTTTACGTTATTATACCAATGATAAAGGGCTGCAGGTTTTGCCCGGTGATAAAGTGATTGAGGTAAAGAATGTTGAGATCAATAAAGGCCGCGCCGCCATTAACTGGCTGCAGGACCGCCATTATGATTTTGTAATGGCTATTGGCGATGATCATACCGACGAAGATATTTTTAAAGCCCTGCCGGAAGATACTATTTCCATTAAAGTAGGCAGCCAGGTATCTGCTGCGCGCTACTACCTGCGCAACTTTCATGAGGTAAGGCAGTTTTTGGCGACATTGGTGTAGCTTCGCGGTCCATGGCCGATGGTCCATAGTCGATGGCCTATGCACGTAAAACAGATTTTACATGCATAGGCCATTTTTATTTTCTCGCAGTAACGTCAAGTTGAAGTATGCCATGGACCATCGACTATGGACCATGGACTATCAAAGAAATATCGGCACATCCAGCTTCATCGCAATCCTGTACGCTGCATTCATCAAACCCACATGGCTATACGCCTGCGGGAAATTGCCCCACTGGCTGCCATTATCTTCATCCACATCTTCGCTGAACAGCAGCAGGTGGTTGGAGTACTGCAGCAGGTTCTCAAACTCGCGGATCGCATCATCCAGCCGGCCTACGCAGGCCAGCGCTTCCACGTACCAGAAGGCGCATACCAGGAAAGTGGTTTTGGGCTTGCCAAAATCATCTGCATGCAGGTAGCGGTAAAATAATCCCTGCGGCGTTTTTAATTCCTTTTCCAGTCCTTCCAGGTGGTCTTTTGCTTTTTGGGAAGAGGGGTCCAGGTAGTTCATCATGATCAGCTGCAGGGTGCTGGCATCCAGGTGTGTGCTGCCAACTGCATGGGCATATACTTTACGTACAGGATCATAACAGTTCTCAATATGCGCAGCAGCACGCTGCTTCAGGGCAATGGCCTTTTCTACCAGCTGCTGGTGGCCAATGGTGCGGGCCATTTTTTCCGCTGCGCAGCAGCCTGTCCACTGGAACAGGTTGGAGTAGCAGTGGGTGTTGGCCATGTTCCTGAACTCCCATATGCCGGCATCTTTTTCATCAATGGTACGCTCTATTTTTCCCAGCAGGTATTCTATCCACCAGGCCGAATCTTTTCTTTCAGAGAAAACAAAACGGTGATCTGTATACAAGGGCAGCATGGAAATAAGCACCTGTCCGTAAATATCATTCTGTATATGCTCATAGGCCTGGTTACCTATGCGCACGGGCTGGTTGCCCATATAGCCGGAAAGCTCCGGCAGGATCTGTTCTGTGAGCAGCTTTTGCCCGGTAATGCCGTACAGCGGCTGATAGCGGTAGTCGCCGGAAAGGGAAATATCCGTTACATAGTTAAAATAACGTTCCATTTCCTCAAAGTGGCCAATATGGTTTAAGGCGGTAATTACGTAATAGGTATCCCGCAGCCAGCAGTACCGGTAATCCCAGTTACGGCCGCTGTTGGGAAACTCCGGCAGGCTGGTGGTGCTGGCGGCAATGATAGCGCCGGTATCCTCATACTGGTGGATCTTGAGGGTAAGGGCCGAGCGGATCACGTAAGGCTGGTAAAAATTGGCGATGTTGGAATGTTTGATCCAGGTGCGCCAGTAGCTGACCGTTTCCCGTAGGAACGATTCTGCAGTGCTTACCAGCGGCGCTTCCAGCGGGCTGCCATAGCTTAGCAGCAGGTAGCGGGTATCATTCAGCACAAAATGCTGCTCATCCAGCAAATAGTTAACAGGAATATTGGTGGTAAGGCGCAGGCGCTCGCCGGCGCCTAAAAATTCTACGTGGTTGCTGCCCGGCTGCGGGTGCAGGGGCTGTGCGCCGTAATCGGTTACCGGCTTACATCTTACGCATATACGCGGATTGCCTTCCAGGGGCTCTATTTTACGTACCAGTGTTAAAGGCTTAAAGTAACGTTCGTACTGGAAAAAGCGGGGCGCTACATCGGTGATCAGGTATTTACCATTGTTGCAGGTGATCTCCGTGCACAGTACATTGGTATTTTCCATGTAATACTGGCGGGAGGTGTATTCCCCTTCGGGCAGAATGGAGAACTGGCCGCCCTTATCTTTATCCAGCATGCCGCCGAATATAAAGGTGCTGTCCATCCGCGGCCAGCAAAGCCATTCTACATTAGTATTCCGGTGAATATGTGCTATGTAGGCACAATTGCCGATTATCCCGGTCTGGTACGTATGTCTTTCCATGCAGCTAGTTATAAATGCTTTACGTCCGTGCTAGTTAAATTGTTCATTTAGTATCAAAAGCTGTTCCAGAAAGCGAAAAGCTGAAAGGATAAAGCAGAAAGCTTAATGCCGCGGTTTGGCACCCAATGTATCCCATCGCAGGCAACGCCTTTAGCTGAAAGCGCAAAGCAGAAAGCAGAAAGCTTAATGCCGCGGTTTTGGGAGCAAATGCATACCCATCCCCGTCAATACCTTTTTGCTTTATCCTTTATGCCTTATGCTTTTAGCTTTCCGCTTTATGCTTTCGGCTTTCTGCTTTTTTCCCGTATTTTTATAACATGCAAACCACCAATGTTCAACAGTTCCTGCCGCGTTTTGCACGTATGACCCGCCAGCTGGGCAACGCGCCATTGCACGTGCTGGCCGGCGACCTGGGCGGCACCAAAACCAGGCTGGCGCTTTTCGAGGCTTCCGAAGGCCGGCTGCAGGTGCTGGACGAGCAGGTGTTTGCCTCCCGTGAGTATACTTCTTTCCCTGATGTTGTAAAAGGATTTATCGGCAAGCAGGCCGGCCGCGAGCCGCAACGTATATGCATTGGCGTTGCCGGGCCGGTGATCAAAGGGAAAGTGGAGCTCACCAATCTTTCCCGCGAGCTGAATGTAACGGATATCCAGCAGGCTACCGGTATAGCGGAGACCTCCCTGATCAACGACCTGGAAGCTACCGCCTACGGGCTGGCCACCCTGCAGAACGAGAGCCTGCTTACGCTGCACAGCGGCGCAGGCGATAACGGCGGTAACATGGCCATTATAGCCCCGGGTACCGGGCTGGGAGAGGCCGGACTGTTCTGGGATGGCGAGCTGTATACCCCCTTTGCCACCGAGGGCGGGCACTGTGATTTTGCACCGCGTAATGAGCTGGATATGGAGCTGCTGCAATATTTACAGGAAAAGTACCAGATCGTAAGCTGGGAACGCCTGGTATCCGGCCCCGGTATTTATGATACCTTTAAATTCCTGCGCGATATACGCCACATGCATGTACCGGACTGGCTGGAAGAAGACCTGCTGAAAAAAGATCCCGCAGCAGTGATCAGCGGTCAGGCCATAGAGCAGAAAGTTTCCGTGTGCATAAAAACGATGGAGCTGTTTGTACGTTACCTGGCGCGGGAAGCCGCCAACCTGGTATTTAAAATGAAAGCCACCGGCGGTTTGTTCCTGGGCGGCGGTATTCCGCCCCGTATTACCCCTTTGTTGCAGGATAATACCTTTTACCATCACTACCTGCAGGGCGACCGGCTCATAGAGCTGCTGGCTTCTGTTCCCATCCATGTTATCAGCAATGATAAGGCGGCCCTTTGGGGAGCCGCCTATTACGCCGTGCATCAACAGCGCGTTGTGTAGACCAGTTGTAGTGCTCAATTCATTTGTAACCAAAGCCCGCTGAAAGCCATATGGCAGTTCATGCCCTGGTGCCGGTAAGTTATTTGCGTAAGCGGGGTCAGGGACGTAATAGCATTGGTGCTGTAAGGCCCCACATACCCGGTAGCAGGGTCATAACATTCATGGGCGTTGATCACAACAGAGTGCATAAACTGGTCTACCACCAGCAGGTGCACGGCATTTGACAAGGGAAGCTGTGTATAACCGGCCGGGCCTGTGACGTTGGCATAAGCCGGGCCGGTGATCAGATCAATTTCTGTTTGTAGTAAGTTGGCTGTTTTACCGGACCTGCTGTAATTGCTTACCTGCAGCAGGTTTAGCGCACTCTCCGCATTTTCATTATAGTGTACCCGTAACCGTTGCATCTCCATCCCAAACAAATTAGCCACGTAGGTTAAGGACGAGAATGAATTGAAATCGCTCACCGGGTTGCCATACCGGTAAGTAGCCGTGCGCTGCATAATATCCAGTGAAAGGTTGCCGGTGATCTGGTAAATGCGTTGTGCAAAGGCCTCCGGCCCCGGGAGGGTATATCCCTGTGAAAGGTTGGCGGTATCCAGCACATACGGCATTTGTGCCAGTCCAAAATGGCTGAAGGCAGCTGCCAGAGAGAAAGCGCCGCAGCTGTTCACGGTTGTTTGTTTTACACCGTTGTAGGTTACAAAGGACATATCCGGTTCAATTACGAATTATTCAATTACGAATTACGAATTATGTACTGCGAAAAGCCAATTTTTAGAGAATTATTAATTACGAATTACCAATGGGATGCAGCAATTGAATACCATTGAAAGTTCCAACAATTGCCAATGCACACAAAGGCATTCAAAAGCAGCAGATGTATAACC
>NZ_DATCRF010000061.1:0-17163 GCF_036569125.1 Chitinophaga sp.
AGGAAACCAATGTCGAACTGGTTAGGAATGCGGTAATTGGTGCTATCCCCGTTATAATAGGCCTGCTTGGCGAATTTAATACCTTCCGCCACGCTCAGGGGGCGGGCAAAATCCGGCTGGGCGGCCACCAGCTGCGTCAGCTCATCCAGCTTGTTCAGCGTTTGCAGCCCTATTACGCCGTTCTTCTTTTTGGTATCTACGGTAATTTCCAGCGGCATAACTCCGCGGAAATTCTGCTCAAAGAATTTGAGGTCGGTATATAAACGGTCGCTCTTGGGAATATCATCCAGCATGTAAGCTTCCGGCCGCAGGCGCAGCATGCCCAATACCGCCATTACCACCATTACCAGGGTCACCAGGTACACCCAGGGGCGGTATTTGAACACCAGGGTATTTAACAGGTTCAGCACCGCTTTAAAGGAGCGGTTCTCCAGGTAGCTGGTATGCTTGGTTTTAGGCGGCGGTAAATAGCTGAGTACTGCCGGCAGGAAAATAAAGGAGATCAGGAAAATGAACATAATGTTCGATCCTGCTACCACGCCAAACTCTTTCAGCAGCGGGCTTTTGGTAAAGTAAAACACGCCAAAGCCAATAGCCGCCGTGATGTTGGTGAATAAGGTCACAATACCCATGCGCTGGATCATGCGCACCAGGGCCTCTGTTTTATTATTATTCTTCGCGTACTCCGTATGGTACTTATTCAAAAAGTACACACAGTTAGGAATCCCAATTACCACGATCAAAGGCGGGATCAGGGCCGTTAGCAGCGTGATCTTATAACCGCATAATTCAATGGTAGCTACCGACCATATTACGCCAATAGCCACTACTATCATGGACATTACCACTGCGCTGAAAGAGCGGAAGAACACCAGTAATATCAGCGCCGTAAGTATAAAGGAAAGCTTCAGGAACAGCCGCATTTCATCGGCCACCTTGGTGGCCATAATGGTGCGGATAAGCGGTAAGCCGCTCAGGCGTACCTGCGTGTTATGCTTTTTGCCAAATTCATCGGCTGTTTTCATGATCTCACTTACCACGCCTATACGTTTGGCGGAGTTCATCACATCCTTATTAATGCGGATGGCCATCAGGTAAGCATGCGTATCGGGATTATATAACAGCCCCTGGTAAAAAGGCAAGGACCGGAACACGTTTGAAAGGCTATCCATATCAGCGGCATCCACATGATCCGGGAAGGCCTGTACCACCATGAGCTTGTGCGTACTGTCGTTCTTCACCAGGTTAACGGCAGCGGGTACACTTAGTATGTTCTCCACTGCAGTAACTTTTTTAATATCCCTGTTCAGCTGTAAATAATCATTAAAGAACTGCGGTGTAAAAAAGTCTTTGTTCTGCACGCCCAACACCATCATGTTGCCATCTTCGCCAAACTGCTCATGAAAATGCTGGTATGTAATAAATTCAGGATTATCCCTTGGTATGGCGCTGCCGTATTCATAGGATAGCTGTACTTTGCTGGCATAATACGCCATAACTGCGGTGCCGGCAAATAATAATAACAATAAAGGTAAGCGGAACTTTAACACCCAACCTGCTAAGCGTTGCCACATAAGGAATTTTTCATTTTTGTAAATGGCGTAAAGGTAAATAAATAATTTACTAATTTGTTGGTGTGACCGTGTTGCAAATTGGCTAATGATAACGTCATCAGGCTTACATTTGCACATTCGCACATTTGCAAATCCGCACATTATAATGCGCCCTGTTCTTTTACTCATTCTCTTATTGCTATGCCTGCACCCTTGCCAGGCACAACCCGTGCCCATAGGGCATTGGCGGGAACATTTGCCCTATATGCAGGCGCATATGGTGGTAAGCGGTACTGATAAGGTATTTTGCGCCACCCCTTATAACCTGTTTTCCGTAAGCGCTGAAGATCATGACATTACCCGCTATACTAAACTAAATGGCCTGCACGATGCGGGGATCAGCGCCCTCGGCGCCAATGAGGACCTGGTGATCATTGCTTATCAAAATGGGAATGTGGACCTGCTGCAGCATGAGCAGATCTTTAACATCCCCGACATTTTGCGTAAGAACATACAGGGCGATAAAACCATTCACCGTGTTTTCTTTAACAAAGGCCTGGCCTGGTTATGTACCGGCTTTGGAATAGTGCTGGTAAACACCGCTAAACAGGAAATTGCAGATACCTACATTATTGGCGACAACGGCGCTTACACCGCTATCTATGCCGTAGCCACAGACGGTACCTATTTTTACGCGGCTACTGCCGGCGGCATTAAACGCGCGCCGGTTAGCGGCAGCAATTTAGCCAATTACCGGAACTGGGAGCCGCTGATGCAGGGCCTGCGCAGCACAGCCGTGCAGGAAATAGTGTACCTGCAAAACCGCCTTATTTGCCGGCAGGGCGACAGCCTTTTCCAATGGCAGCAAAACACCTGGGCGCCCTGGTATACCGACGGATGGCAGCTGAAGAACCTGAGCCTGAACGGCAGCCAGCTGCTGCTCTGCGAATTACAGCCCGCCACCCAGGCTGCCCGCGTACTAAGCCTGGATGGCAATGCCGCCATTACCGCTACCTTACAAAATGAGCTGATCAAAACGCCGGCACAGGCTACTGCGCTGGGTACAGATATATGGATTGCAGATGCCCAAAACGGGCTGCTGCTCTATGATGGTAATGCTTTTACCCGCCTTACGCCCAATGCGCCCGCAGCCATTGCCGGCGGTAACCTGCTATTCATTAACAACAGCCTGTGGGCCACTGCCGGCGCGGTAAGCAGCAGCTGGGCCGCTACGGGTAATCGTAACGGTTATTTTGTATTTGAAAATGAGGAATGGCATAATTATAATTACAGCACACAGCCTTACCTGGCCGGCCTTACGGATCTGCTGCCCATTGCGGCCGATGCTGCCGGCAACCGTTACATAGGCTCCTTTGGCAAAGGCCTGCTGGCGCTGGATGCCGCCGGCAGCCATTCCATCATCCAACAACCTACCCTGCCCGGCGCACTGGACGATCCGCTGGCCTGCCGCGTTAGCGGGCTGGCAACGGACCTGAACGGCAACCTTTGGCTAAGTGTTTACGGCGCGTATAATGATGTGCTGGTAAAAAAACCGGATAATACCTGGAGTAGCTTCCGCATTCCCTATGCGCATACCGCCAATGCGGTAAGTGATATATTGATCGATGATTACGACCAGAAGTGGATCATTTCCCCGCAGGAGAACGGGCTGTTTGTATTTAACCACGGCAGCGACCTGGCAAATACGGCAGATGACCACTGGATGTTTTACCGCAGCGGTGCGGCGCAGGGCAACCTGCCCACGAATGATGTACGCTGCCTGGCAAAAGATAAGGATGGCTGGATCTGGGTAGGCACCTCGCAGGGCATTGCCATTTTCCCCTGCGCACAAAATGTATTCAGCACCGGCTGCAGCGCTTACCTGCCCATTGTGCAGCAGGATAATTTTGCCGGCTACCTGTTCCGCGATGAGCAGGTGAACGCCATTGCTGTTGATGGCGCTAACCAGAAGTGGGTAGCCACGCAGAACGGCGTATGGCTGATTAACCCTACCGGCGAAAAAATACTCCTGCATTTTAGTACAGATAACAGTCCCCTGCCGGATAATGCCGTGAATAAAATTGCTATTAACCCTGGTACCGGCGAAGTGTTTTTTGCCACCCGCTTAGGCCTGGTATCTTACCGGGCCAATGCTACAGAAGGCGCGCCCGGTATGCAAAAAGATAGTGTGCTGGTATTTCCTAATCCCGTGCCCAGCCAGTACAGCGGCACCATTGCCATTCGGGGACTGGTACAAAATGCGCGGGTAAAGATCACAGACATCAGCGGCAGGCTGGTATTTGAAACCCGCGCCCAGGGCGGGCAGGCAGTATGGAATGGGCAGGACTACACCGGCCACCGCCCGCAAAGCGGTATTTACCTGGTATTTGCAACAGACGATAACAGTGTTGAGCACCTGGTAACGAAGATTGCGTTTATAAACTAGCGGTTAGCTTTTAGCCTTTAGCGGTTAGCGGTTAGCTATGTATATTTATGTTAAATTTAGCGCTATGTGGCCCGCAGCTAAAAGCTAACGGCTAACAGCTAATAGCTTAAAAAATGTTACACAAAACACGCGGCATAGTATTAAGAGTAGTGAAGTATGGTGATACCAGCGTGATCGCAAATATTTTCACAGAGCTTTTCGGCATTCAATCCTATATGGTGAATGGCGTGCGCAGCTCCAAACCCCGGGCAGCCAAAGGTAACCTGCTGCAGCCCGGTAATATACTGGAGCTGGTGGTATACCACCAGGAGCAAAAGAACCTGCAGCGCATTTCAGAATTTAAATCCGGCTACATTTATACCGCCCTGCATTTTAACGTGGTAAAGAACACGGTGGCACTGTACATAATAGAGCTGCTGCAGCGCTGCCTTAAACAACCGGAACAACAGCTGGAGCTTTATTATTTGGCAGAACATACTTTGCAGCTGTTAGATAGCAGCGAGCCGCCTGTTGCGGCTAACCTGCCATTATTTTTTACGCTGAAGCTGGCGGAAATGCTGGGGTTCCGGCTCAATGGCCGCTGTACGGAGTATACACCTTACCTGGATCTGCAGGAAGGCACGTTTGTAGATCTGCCCCCGCACCACATTAACCACCTGGATCATGCCAGCAGTGAGCTTACCGACATGCTGTTCCACTGCCAGGAGCTGCAGGCGCTGGGCGCCATCGCCATGACCAAGGAACGGAGAAGAAAGCTATTATATTCCTACCTGGATTTTTTAAAGCTGCACATGCCTGATTTTACAGAGCTGCATTCGCCTTCTATACTGCACGAGATCCTGGAGGCATGAGAAAAGCTGTTAGGTGTTAGCTTTTGGCTCTTAGCTGTATTGCGCTATATAAGTAACCCATACAAACAACACTTAACAACAAAAATCAGGCACTAAAAGCTAACAGCTAAAGGCTAATAGCTATTTCTCATCTCTCGTATTTCTTCAGCGCTGTTGTTTCCCCGTCAAACACGGCGTAGGTAAAGTAGTTGATCCAGTCGCCCAGGTTAATATAGCGGCTGTTGGGGCCTACTTTCAGGTCCAGCGGCAGGTGGCGGTGCCCGTAAATGAAGTAATCGAAATGCTCTTTTTGTAAGATCTCTTTGCTGTAAATGGCCAGCCATTCATTTTCCTCGCCTAAGAATTTTTCCAGCTCTCCACCGGTAGCAGCGCGGCTTTTACGGCTAAAGTAATTGGCCAGCCCAATACCCCAGGAAGGGTGCAGCACGGAAAACAACCAGCGGCATACGGGGTTACGGAATACTTTTTTCAGGAACTTATAACCATGGTCGCCAGGGCCTAAGCCATCGCCATGGCCAATATAAAAACGTTTACTGCCTAAAGTATAGGTTTGCGGCTCAAAATAAACGGGAATGTTCAGCTCATCTTCAAAATAACCATCCATCCACATATCATGGTTACCAATGAATACGGAAATACCAATGCCTTTATCAGATAATTCTGCCAGCTTGCCTAACAGCCGTGTGTATCCTTTAGGGATCACCTGCTTATATTCAAACCAGAAATCAAACAGGTCGCCTACTAAAAAAATATGCTGCGCATCTTCTGCTATTTCATCCAGCCATTTTACAATGATCCGCTCCCGTTCCCGGCTGGCAGCCATATCCGGCGCTCCCAGGTGAAAGTCCGATGCGAAGTAGATCTTTTTATTAATTGGCAGCAATATGTGATGCACGAAAAATTAATAATTAATAGTTAATAATTAATAATCAATGGATGAAGTTGTTCAGGTTATATCAGGTAGCGCAATACCACCGGATTATGAATAGTGAATGATCAATAATCAGTAGCTGAAGTTCGCAAGTTATATTTTATGCAGTACATGCCGCCGGAATTATTAGTTATTAATTCTTCATTATTAATTAACGCATGTTGGCGTTTTGATACTCCTCCTGAATGTTGGTAACATCAATCTTCACCGGGTCGTCAAAACCATTGAATAAAAATACTTCCCAGGCATACTTGGATTTGTTCAGGTCAATGGAAAATATTTCGCCATTGTGTTTTACAAAGTTCAGCTTATACTGGCTGGTAGGTATGATCTTTACCTTCTGTTGGGTGATGAACTGCCTGGCCTCGTTCATGTACTGCTGGTTGGTGGCAGCAATACCATCAAAATCCTTCGCGCCAAAATCGTTCTTCAGCTGGCGCTGCTTACCCGGGCCGGGCGTATAAAATACGGCGCAGCGTTCTTTGATTTCCAGCATGCCCGTTTCGCTGCTGTCTGCGCCGCCCCCTGTATTACACGAAAACAGGGAAAAAAGGATGGCTGCCGCAATGAGGACCTTCGTCATAGATCGATAATATGCTTAACAGAACAGCGCCCCGATAAGCTATCAGGACGCTGTTGTATGATTACTTAAATATGTTCTATCCTATTCATCCACCAGGAACACATATACTTCCTTGGGGCCATGTACCCCTACTACCAGTGTTTTTTCAATATCTGCCGTACGGCTGGGACCTGTTGCAAAGGAAATGGCCGAAGGCAGCTCCCCGTTATAACGATCCTTTAAGCGGTTAATGGCATCTTTCAGGTCAAACACCAGCTGGTGCGTATAAGCTATTACCAGGTGTACCGGCGTATATACCGGCAATGCCCGGCCTGATGGCTGTGCCGCGCTCAGCACCATGGTACCGGTGCGGGCTATTAAATATTCACAGTCGGTAATGGCTGCTTCGGCGCTATGCATATCGCCCTTATTAATAAAGGGCAGCTGCCCCAGCTTAAAGGCTTTTAGTAACGCCGGCGTTTGGCAATATACCTGGCTCCACTCTTTATGTTCGGCCAGCGCCTGCAGGTTCTCTACCAGCTCCTGTTTGCTGGTGCAGTAAATAAACTTACCCTGCAAACGGGCAAATTCCTCTGCAAACTTCAGCTCCAGCCCTTCGTTCTCCGTTTTAAAAACGGAATTGTTGCCTTCCGAATTAGGGAAAGGCAACTGTACCGATTGACTTAATGCATTCCGTACCCGTTTAAGAATATTCTCTTTAGCAGGGGAGATCTTCATATCCCATTACGCATTAACAGGTGTGGGAGAAGGGTTGATGATATCTGCAGGATGTACTCCGTCTGTAGTCATACCTTCTTTGTTGATGATATGCTCTTTATGCGTATCATAAGGGCGTTTACCGATCAGCCTTTCCAGGTCTGCCTGGTATAACACCTCTTTCTTCAACAGCTCCTGCGCCAGCACTTTCACATTTTCCAGGCGCTCTGTAAGCAGGGCTTTGGTTCTTTGATATGCTTTATCTATCAGCTGACGTACTTCTTCGTCGATCATTTTAGCCGTTTCCTCAGAGTAAGGCTTGGTGAAAGCCTGGTCGCTGTTAGGATCGTAGAAGGAAACATTACCCACCTTATCGTTCATACCGTACACGGTTACCATTGCATAGGCCATGCGGGTAATTACCTGCAGGTCATTCTGCGCACCGGTAGATACTTTGCCGAAAACAATGTCTTCCACTGCACGGCCGCCCAGGGTCATGCAAATATCGTCCATCAGCTGTTCGGTATTGTACAGGTACTGTTCTTTAGGCAGGTATTGCGCATAACCCAGCGCAGCTACACCACGCGGTACAATGGTAACTTTTACCAGCGGGTTGGCATGCTCCAGGTACCAGCCGCAAATAGCGTGGCCGGCTTCGTGGTAGGCAATTACTTCTTTTTCTTCCGGGGAAATGATCTTGTTCTTCTTCTCCAAACCACCTATTACACGGTCTACTGCATCGTTAAAGTCCTCCATTTCCACTTCGTTCTTGCCTTTACGGGCAGCTATCAAAGCAGCCTCGTTACATACGTTGGCAATATCGGCGCCGGCAAACCCGGGGGTTTGTGCGGCTAACCTTCTGATATCTAAGTTGGGAGATTTCTTGATGGGTTTCAGGTGCACCTCAAAAATGGCTTCGCGGCCTACCAGGTCCGGTTTGTCGATGGAGATCTGGCGGTCAAAACGGCCGGGGCGCAGCAGGGCGCTGTCCAGCACATCCGGGCGGTTGGTAGCTGCCAGGATAATGATGCCGCTGTCTGTACCAAAACCATCCATTTCCACCAGCAGCTGGTTCAGGGTGTTCTCACGCTCATCATTGCTCATCATCACGTTCTTACCCCTTGCGCGGCCAATGGCATCAATTTCATCGATGAAAATGATACAGGGTGCTTTTTCACGGGCCTGTTTAAACAGGTCGCGTACACGGCTGGCGCCTACCCCTACGAACAGCTCCACAAAGTCGGAACCTGACATAGAGAAGAAAGGCACCTGCGCCTCACCTGCCATGGCTTTTGCCAGCAGGGTTTTACCGGTGCCCGGAGGGCCTACCAGTAAGGCGCCCTTGGGTATTTTACCACCCAGGGATGTATATTTTTTAGGCTGCTTCAGGAAGTCTACGATCTCCATCACCTCTACCTTTGCCTCATCCAGTCCTGCCACATCATTGAAGGTGATATTTACGCGGGTACCTTTATCGAACAGGGTAGCTTTGGATTTACCGATGTTGAAGATACCGCCGGGGCCACCGCTGCTGCCTGCAGGGCCGCCCATTTTACGCATCAGCAATATCCACAGGCCAATGATCAGGATAATGGGTAACAGCAGCTGGAACACCGGTTCAAACCAGCTTTGCCGGTCCACGTAATACACGTTTACACGGTCTTCTGTTTTCACGGCTGTTTGCGCTTTATCCAGGTCAGCTTTAAAGCTTTCCTCGCTGCCTATGCTAAACTGAAAATGCGGGCCGGGATTGGATGCTCCAAAACGGCCTTTTGCTACTTTTTCGTATTTGGGTTCGTTCAGCTTTTCTTTCTTGATGTATACCTCTACATACTTCTTGTTCACTACAACCAGCTTGTCTACATCTCCAGGCTGTAAATAATCCAGCTGGAACTGCTGAAAGCTGATCTCTTGCGGCTGTGAACGAAAATCGAGGAAGTTCATAGCCAGCAGGGCTATGCCAATAAAGGCATATACCCAGTATATATTGAACTTGGGTCCTTTCTTAGGCGATTTGTCCGAACCTTTCATAAAATTGTTGCCTCTTTCCATAATAATCTAGTCGCTCCTTAACGGATGTTTATTGCAATGTATCTCGTATTTTTTTTATCGTCAACTATTATTTCTTAATAGTTAACTTTTCGACAGGACTTTAGTCCAATACATTTCCATTTTAATCGAGGTGTTCCAGCCTCTCCGCGTCGCTCCACATTTCTTCCAGGTTATAGAACTTGCGGGTTTCCGGCTGAAAAACGTGCACCACCACATTCACATAATCTACCAGGATCCATTGCTGTGCAGTAAACCCTTCGTGTTTATAAGGTTGCTCAGCGGTTGCCAGCTGTACCTGCTCTTCCACAAAGTCTGCAATCGCCCTTACCTGTGTGTTGGAATTTGCTTCGCATATGATAAAGAAATCGGCCACAGCTTCCGGGATCTGGCGAAGGTCCAGAGATACTACATTCTCCCCCTTTTTATCCTGTATGGCCTTAATGATGGTGGTAAAAATCTCACTGTCTCTGCTCAAGCGCGTTGGCGCTTTTTTTCTCGTACTCAGAACGGTTAAGGGTGCCAATAAATTCTTGTTTTTGTTAAAAATAAACTTTAATTATCAAAATTACTAAAGAAGCGGGAAATTCACGCTTATTAAGTAACCCGCCGGCCCTGTCCAAATGTTAAGAAAACAATAAAATGCACTACTTTTCGGCCGTTATTGTTTTATTCCTGAGAAATCAGCCGGAACCTTGCGTTGTGCCTTGTTTTGCTGAAAATATTCAAATAAGAATTTTCCCGTGATTGGACAGCCATTTTACATTTTAGACAGAATAGACAGCACCAATAACTATGCCATGGAGCAGGTAAATACAGGGCAGATAACGCCTGGTACAGCCTGGTTTGCCATGGAGCAAACTGCCGGAAAAGGACAGCGTGGCAAACAATGGCTATCGCCTCCGGGAGAGAATATAATGCTTACCCTGGCCCTGCAACCCAATGGGCTGCCGCTTTCCAGGCAGTTTATGCTAAGCGTGGCAGTGGCCCTGGGCGCGGCAGATTTCTTTGCTAAATACGCCGGTGATGAAACAGGTATTAAATGGAGCAATGATATTTACTGGCGTGACAGAAAGGCAGGAGGCATACTCATCGAAAATGTGCTGCGTGGCAATACATGGCAATATGCCATAACAGGCATGGGTATTAACATTAACCAAACTAAATTCCCCGAGCATTTACCCAACCCGGTATCCCTGCGGCAAATAACCGGCAAAAGCTGGGATGCCGTAGCGCTGGCAAAGGAGCTGTGCGCCTGCCTGGAGCCCTGGTTAAAACAGCTGCACCCGGCCCACTACAATGAGCTGCTGGCAACTTACAAAAGCCGCCTGTTCCGCCTCAATGAACCTGGTTTATACCGCATAAGGGAAGAGTATTTTAATGCTAAAATTCCGCGGGATGGTATGCAGGCCTTAGATCCTGTAAAGGATGAGTATTTCCAGGGCATAATCCGCGATGTGCTGCCTGATGGTAAGCTATGCCTGGAAAAAGACGGCGCACTGCTGCAGTTTGATTTTGGCGACGTGGAGTTTGTGATTGCGAAATAGTCCATGGTCGATGGTCCATGGCGTTTTGCGGAGTGGAGTAGGACTTGTTAATGGCTGCTCCATTCGGGTGCTATTGGTATGCTTCCCTCCTAAAACAGCCCTTTTATTCGTATGCAACCCTAGTGACATTCTACCCCCCTACATAAAACCCTACCCGTTTTACCACCCGGTTTATTCCTGTAAGGTTTAACCCAAAACCCCGACCCGAATAGCGCACGGGTTGCAGCCGAATAGCAGCCGAATTGCAGCCGAATTGCAGCCGAGTGAGGCTGTATCAAAAGTAGGATGCAGCCTCTTTTTACTCGGGTACCTGATGGAGGTAGATCGTCGTTTAAGCGATTCTCAGGCCCTTCTTTTATTTTTGATACAGCCTCGTATTAATAGCTCCTGTACTTTTTCACCGCTGCCTGCCGCCATTCCCAAAACTTCGCTGACAGCTCCGGCGAAACACCTTTCAGCAAAAACACGCCTGTACCATATTCGCGGGCAAAAGGGTTTTGCACCCTACCCACCTCAATGATCTCTTTGGATACCTGGTGCGCACGCTCATCCGGCTCATCATCCAGCAGCACAATACAGCGGATGGTATCCATATGCGGGAACCAGAAAACATAATCTGCACTAAAAGCGCATGCCAGCGGTATGCGGCCCCGGTTGTAATAATTCAAAGCGCCGGCCTGCCCGTAATTGCCGCACATGATCAGCGTGTAGGGTTTATCACTGTCCGGCACCTGTGCATAAGCCTTGCGGGAAAGGGCCGCCATCTCCTGCCAGCCCAGCATATCTGCAAAATCCTGGGGCAGGGCATGGTTCTTACCATCTTCCCAGCGCAGCAAACCTGCGGCCTGGAACTTGGCTGCCTTTTGCTGGATGGTGGCCGGTTTCAGCACCGGGAACGCAATGTTAAGAATGTACAGGAAAGGTACTATCACCAGCAACACCCAAACTGCCCGCAGGTATTTAAGCCATTTAGCCCTGAACAGCAGCTCCCAGTACACCGCGCCAAAGGCCAGCAGTACGGGATATAAGCCCAGCGCATAATAATCCTTGGCCCGCAGGTAGGTGAACAGCAGCATCACAAACAGGTACGTAAGCGCCACAAACCGGTAAGGACTGAAAGCCCGGTAAAACAGCAGGCCCAGTAAGCCCGCTACAAACAGGAAAGCGCCTGTAAAAAAGAAAATGAACTGCGTTTTTATGAAATCCATGCGGTGCACATTCACCAGCTGCGTTTCCGAAAGCTCCTTCATGTGGTGCAGCACCGGCATGCCGCTGCGTATTTGCCAGATGATGTTGGGCAAAGCTATCAGCAGCGCAATACCGGCGCTTATATACAGGTATTTGTTCAGAAATATTTTGCGCTGTGGCGATAATAAGAGTGCAGGCACTAAGCCCACCACTAAAAAAAGAATGTTGTACTTATTCAGGAAACCTATGCCCATGGCCACTCCCAGCCACAACAGGTAAGCATGTTTTTCCGTTTGCCGGTAACAAACCAGCAGGTAAAAGATCCAGGTCCAGCAAAGCACATCAAAGGAGTTAGGCTGGTACAGCATATTTAACCGTAAAAAAGCGGAGAAAATAAATACGGTAGCCCCCAGTACCTGCGCATACCAGCCCCCTTCCAGCAGCGCCACCAGCCGCCATATAAGCAGCAGTGTAAGCGCGCCATACAGGGCCGGAAAGAATTTTATCCAAAACACCGAATTACCCAGCCATTTAATGAGCAGCGATGTAAAGGCCGTGAAAGGCGGTACGGATAAATAACCCGCCGTTAAATGATTAGCCATATCCAGGTGCAGGTACTCATCCCGGTGCAGCTCATACACAGGGTTGATAATGCAGTAATGCAATACCATTTTCAGCACCATAAAACCAGCTAATAAATAAAGCGGCGTTCGGCGGTTTGCAAGGGTTGTGTTCATAAACGCAATGAATAACAGGTGGTACCCAATATAATCACAATAACCCGTTTTTACCTGCATGCCATGCAGGGAGCTGTAAAAAAGCAGTGTATATCAAGACGGAAATGTTGATGATTCATCATGCAGGGAGCTGAAATAAGCAGCATGTAACATGGAAAGTTGCATGAATAAAAAAAACGTCCCGGCGGAGTATGCCCGGGACGCTTTTTCCAGGTAAGATTAACCTTGTTTAAAACAAGATTTTGGTTGATAACGGTAAATCAATTTGTGAATTCTTTGTTAAATAATCAAAAATAAAATTGCAACGCTATTTCAAATCCTGCTGTACATGCTTCCGTATAAATCCTGATATGAAACATAAACATCCTATCTAAAAACATAGTAGCCACCTGGCCCGAAAATCATTTCTGTCATTTTTCATATGCTTAACTTTGGTATATGCCTGCACAAAAAAATACAACGATCTATAAAACAGAAAAGCTGGAAAATTTTCGCGGCGATATGCTGATGCAGTATCCAAATGCGCCCCTCATACCTGAGCGGGGCAATGTAGTGATACACTCCCGCCATGATATGCCCTGCAAAACACATTGCGCCTCGAACCGGCGCGATTATTACAAGATAACACTGGTAACGGCAGGCAGCGGCCGTTTAATGCTGGGCGCAAAGCAGTATGTTATTAACAGCCCGGTGCTCATCTTCACTAATCCAATAGAAACCAAGATCTGGGAAACGGATACAGCGCAGGAAGGCTACAATTGTTTATTCACACAGCAGCTGTTTGAAAAACACCGTCATTACCGGGATGAGGTGACCCGCCACCCGCTGTTCCAGGTAGGTGCAGATGCTGTGCTGCCTTTAACCGATGCACAGGTAAATACCCTGCAAACTATTTTCCAGCAGCTGATGCGGGAGTATAATGATACCGCTGCCTACCGGGAAGAAGCGATCCTGATATACCTGCAGCTATTATTGCTGGAAGCAAAACGTATAGGCATGCAGGCGAGTGACACGCATATTCCCTTAAACGCCGGTCAAATGCTGGCGCAGCGCTTTACAGATATGCTGGAAAAACAATTCCCCATAGAAACACCGGCGCAGCAGCTTAGCATACGTGCTGCCCGTGAATATGCGCAATTGCTGAACGTACACCCCAACCACCTCAACGCTACTGTAAAGCAGGTTACGGGCCGTACCGTAAGCGAGCATATACGCCACCGCGTATTGCTGGAAGCAAAGCTGTTGCTGCTGCATACCGACTGGCACATTGCTGCCATTGCCTGGAGCCTGGGCTTTGAAGAGCCGGGCAACTTTACTCATTTCTTTAAAAGCCAGACCGGACAGTCGCCCCACCTGTTCCGCATCAGTTGATCATGGCCCTTTCTTTGCTGCCTGCAATAATTCCTTTGCATCCCACAATTTTGGAAAGGGGCGCCGTTATAATTTTATGATCTCAAAAATTTCAATGTTATGCAATACAGAATATTAGGAAGCACCGGACAGCAGGTATCCGCCATTGGCCTGGGTTGTATGGGTATGTCACATGCCTATGGCAATGCCGAAGAACGGAATGAGAGCGAATCTATAGCTACCCTGGAATATGCCCTGGAGCTGGGGGTGAACTTTTGGGATACAGCCGATTTTTACGGGCAGGGCGAGAATGAAACGCTGTTATCAAAAGTATTAGCTACCAAACGCAAACAAGTGTTCCTGGCCACTAAATTTGGCTTTAAGCTGGATAAGGATGGCAATACCATTTTCGACGGTTCGCCCGCTTATGTAAAGCAGGCCTGTGAAGCCAGCCTGCGGCGCCTGAAAACAGATGTAATAGACCTGTATTATGCACACCGCGTAGATCCGAATGTGCCGGTAGAGGAAACTGTTGGCGCCATGGCTAACCTTGTAAAGGAAGGCAAGGTGCGGTACCTGGGCCTGTCAGAAGCATCTGTAGCCTCTATCCGCAAGGCGCACGCTGTGCACCCTATTTCAGCATTGCAAAATGAATACTCCATCTGGACCCGTGAAGTGGAACAGGATATTTTAGCCACCACCCGGGAACTGGGGATCTCCCTCATTGCTTTTAGCCCTTTAGGCAGAGGGTTAAGCGCCGGCACTACTGACCTTTCCCAGCTGCCGGAAGGTGATTTCCGCCGCTCACTGCCCCGCTTCCAGGAAAAAGAGCTGCAGCAGAATATGCAATTGGTACAAAAGCTGGAAACATTAGCTAAGGAAAAGAACAGCACCACCGCACAGCTTTCACTGGCCTGGCTGCTGGCGCAGGGGCAGGACATTATTCCCATTCCCGGTACTAAACGCAGAAAATATCTACAGGAAAATGCGGCTGCAGCCGATATTACGCTTAGCCCATCTGAGCTGGAAGAGCTGCGCAGCATCCTGCAATCCACTGCCGTTGCAGGTGCACGGTATCCGGAGTATATGATGAAAATGGTGAACCATTAGAATTACGAATTATTCAATTACGAATTACGAATTGAGTACTGCGTGCAGGAGGTAGTGCATGGAATAGCAGGCAGCAAAGGGGTTAAATTGCCAATGCAGTAAGTTGCCAAAGATATAAGATTCAGGATGATTGAATTTCTACGAACAACACTCAAACCCGAACTACTTAATTCGTAATTGTATAATTCGTAATTACACCGCTTTATACCCCCAATCCTTCAGCCACTTCAGCACTTTATCTTTATAATCGCCCTGTATCAGTATTTGACCGTCTTTGGCGCTGCCGCCGGTGCCGCATTTGGTTTTCAGGTCTTTGCCCAGCTGCTCCAGGTCGGCAGGCGTACCAATAAAGCCATCTACCAGGGTTACCACTTTACCGGCGCGCTGTTTGGTATCCAGCTTCACTTTCAGCTTTTGCTGCGCAGGCGGCAGGGTGGCTTCTTCAGAAGGCTGGTCCGGCTCAAAAGAAAAATCCGGGTTGGTGGAATAAACGATCCCGCCGGGGTTATGCTTCTTCTTTGACATAGCGTTAAAATTAATTATTCAGTATAACCTGCAGCGCAGCTTTTACTACCTTAAACTGCACTTCTCCCTTACTGTTCAAAGGTACGGCATCTCCGTCTACCTGCAGGTAAGCCAGCTGCGGACTGCTTACGGTAATATTTTCCCCGGTGTGATGCTGCATATACTTTGTTTTGTGCACCGTGCCCAGCAGGGAATAAATACTCAAAGGCAGCAGTCCTAAAAAGCTTACGGGCGGCACAATACAAACATCCAGCAAACCGTCGAACACGCTGGCATTGGGAGCCAGCTTAAACTCATAGCCAAACTGGTTGCCATTGGCTACGCTCAGCAAAAATGCGGGCCGGTCAAGGGTTTTGCCGTCTATGTTAATGGTATAGTTGTCTCCTTTATATTCTCTGAAGGTTTTTATTACCAGCTTCGCATAGCCCTGCAAGCCGCGTTTCTTGGTATGGCGGAACTTATCGGCCACCACTGCATCAAAGCCTACACCGGCATTGCTCAGGAACAGGTGCTCATTGGCATAGCCGGCATCAATAGGGCCGCGTTTGTTCTGTACTATTACCTGCAGCGCCTTATGTACATTCAGCGGTATTTTTAAAGCCCGGGCCAGCCCGTTGCCGCTGCCCAGCGGTATTACCGCCAGCGCCGTGTGGCTGCCTATAAGGCCCTGTGCAATCTCGTTAATGGAACCATCGCCGCCCACGGCCACCACCGTATCCACGCCCTGCTGTACTGCTTCCTGCGCCAGGTGGGTACCATGCCCCAGGTACGCCAGGTGGGTTATGCTTACTGAAAATTCCGGCGCCGGCAGGTGTTGGTGTATCACATCTTCCAGGCGTTTTTCCCGGTCAGTACCTGCTTTACGGTTAATAATGAAAAGGATCTTTCTCAAATGTTATTTTTTACCAGTCAAAAACGTGTGCAAATGCACACTTACTCTACAGCTTTCAGGCTCAGATCCAGGCTAACGGCGTGGTGTATCACAGCGCCCACAGAAACAAAATCAACTCCTGTTTTCGCATAGGCTTCTACGTTAGCAAGGTTAATACCGCCGGAGGCTTCTGTTTCATAACGCCCCTGTATCAGGTCCAGCGCGGCCGGTATCTGCTCCGGGCTGAAATTGTCCAGCATAATACGGTGTATGCCGCCTACGGCCAGCACTTCCTTCACATCATCCAGGCTACGGGTTTCCACTTCTATCTGCAGGTTCAGCTTTTTCTCCTGCAGGTAGGCAATGGTCTTATTTACAGCAGCAGTGATACCGCCGGCAAAGTCAATGTGATTATCTTTCAGCATTACCATATCATACAGGCCCATGCGGTGGTTCACGCCACCGCCAATGCGCACGGCCTCTTTTTCCAGCAGGCGGAAGTTGGGGGTGGTTTTACGCGTATCCAGCAGGCGGGTATGGTAGCCCTGCAGCTTATCAACATACTGCCTGGTAAGAGTGGCAATACCGCTCATGCGCTGCATGCAGTTCAATACCAGGCGTTCGCCCATCAGCAGGGTATGTACGGCTGCTTCCACTTCAAAAGCGGTTTCGCCGGGCTGCATAGGGTCGCCATCCTTTTTATAGGGAGTAAAAACAGTGAACATA
>NZ_DATCRF010000062.1:0-4893 GCF_036569125.1 Chitinophaga sp.
TGCCATTTCATGCGTTCCTCTTTCCAGTAGGCATACCATTCTTTCTGGGAGCCGGGGCGAATGAAGAACTGCATTTCCATTTGCTCAAATTCGCGCATACGGAAAATGAACTGGCGGGCTACGATCTCATTCCGGAAAGCCTTTCCTATCTGGGCAATACCAAATGGGATTTTCATGCGGCCGGTTTTTTGCACGTTCAGGAAGTTCACAAAAATACCCTGGGCTGTTTCCGGGCGCAGGTATATTTCGCTGGCTTCGTCTGTTACGCTACCCAGCTGGGTAGAGAACATAAGGTTGAACTGGCGTACATCCGTCCAGTTATTGGTGCCGCTTACGGTACATTTTATATTGTTGGATTCTATGAGCTGTTTAAGGCCGGCGTAGTCGTTCTCCTTCAGCAGGTCGTTCATTTTTTGCAACAGGGCATCGCCGGCTTCCGGGGTCAGGGTTTCGGCATGCGCTTCCAGCAGGTGATCTACACGGTAGCGTTTTTTGCTATCCTTGTTATCGATCATGGGATCGCTGAAATTATCTACGTGGCCGGAGGCTTTCCAGGTAGTAGGGTGCATGAAAATGGCGGCATCAATGCCCACAATGTTCTCATGCATCTGGGTCATGCTCTTCCACCAATAGTCACGTATATTTTTTTTCAGCTCCGCGCCGTACTGACCATAGTCATATACCGCGCTTAGCCCGTCGTATATTTCACTGGATGGGAAAACGAATCCGTATTCTTTACAATGCGATATGATCGCCTGGAACTTGTTCTGATCTGTTGCCATAGTGGCGCAAAGATAAGGGGAATGTGAGAATGTGCAAATGTGCAGATATGCAGATGTGCAGATGGATTAAAATTATTTTAATATATTGATGACCAGCCAGTTGCTGAATTCATTTGCATATTTGCACATCAGCAGATCTGCACATTAATTCATCGTTTCCTCTTCCACCTCCACCTGCTTAATCCATACGGCATAGTCATTCGGGTAAATGCGGGCCCCGAAATGCTGTACATATACCCGGGTAAACTCTGCCCCAAAGTAAAGGATGGCAGCCGAATAATATACCCATAGGAGGATGATGACAATGGAACCGGCGGCTCCGTAGGTAGAGCCTACCTTGCTGGCGCCCAGGTAAAACCCGATGGCAAATTTACCCAGCATGAACAGGATGGCTGTGGCAACAGAGCCCACAATCACATCGCGCCAGCGGATCCGGGCATCCGGCAATACTTTAAAGATAACGGCAAACAGGGCGGTGATCACCGCAAAGGTAATGGCCCAGTTCACCAGGTATATAACAACCATGCCCACCTGCGGGAACAGGTTGGCCAGGTGCTTGTTAAAGATCTCTATAATACCATTCACTACCAGGGATACCAGCAATATGAATCCCATGCTTATTACCAGCGAAAAGGACTGCAGGCGGTTCATGATCATACGCACCAGGCCCTTACCCTTTTTGGGCTTGGATTTTAGCCGCCAGATGGTATTAATGGAATCCTGGATCTCTGCAAACACACCAGTGGCGCCAATGAACAGTGTTACAAAGCCTACAATGGTGGCCCAGCTCATATCCTGCGAAAGGGAGGCATTGCGGATCATTTGCTGTACCTGGATAGCGGCTTCACTGCCCACCAGCCCTTTGATCTGGCTGTACAGGGTGCCTTCTATGGCGTCCCGGCCCAGGAACAGGTCGCAGAAAAAGATGATCACGATCAACATGGGCGCTACGGAGAAAATGGTGTAGTAGGCCAGGGAGGCGCTTAGCTTCAGCACTTTGTCGTCGATAAAATCGCTGAAGGTTTGTTTGAGTATGGTCCAGTAAGCTTTTATCCGGGTAGAGAGCTGCATATATAAAGTTTTTCAGGCTGACAGGATGTGGTGATCCAAAATCGTACCTGTAAGCCATGTTCAGGATCCTGGCGGATCATTTCAGTTTTTCATTCTGCTGATGCCTGGTAGCATCCCGGATGTTCTTTTTATCAAAGTTCTTTTCCAGGGCTACCGTCATATCAATGCCGGTTTGGTTGGCAATGCAAAGCAGCACCCACATCACATCCGCCAGCTCATCGGCCAGGTCTTTCTTTTTATCGGATTCTTTAGCGGATTGATCGCCATACTGGCGGGCCATAATACGGGCTACCTCACCTACTTCTTCCGTTAAAATGGCCATATTGGTGAGCTCACTGAAATAGCGCACACCAGTGGTATTGATCCATTGATCTATTTTTTCCTGGGCCTCCTGTATGGTCATGCTCATGGCTTTATTTCCTTAAAGATAAAGGATTGGCATGGATATCGTTATATTAGCGGCAACCTATTGTATGCATATGAAACCATTTTCCCTTTTATTAATAGCCGGCGCCATGCTGGCTGTTAGCTGCCAGCAAAGCGGCACTACAACGGACCATACCAGTGACAGCACCCTTACACAAGGCGATACGGCTACAACTGCCAGCACCGGCCCTTTCGCCACCGGGCTGCAATGTTTTACGCAGGTGGTAGGGAAAGATACTGCCTTTCTGCACCTGGAAGCAGCCAACGACAGCATTAGCGGGCAGCTGGAGTACCACCGTTACGAAAAGGATTCCAATAAAGGAGACATTAAAGGAAGTGTGCAGGGCAACATCATCCGGGTACAATATCACTTTATGAGCGAAGGTATGATGAGCACCCGCCAGGAGGTGTTTAAACTGGATGGAGAGCGCCTGTATGCAGGCTTACCGGCTTCTTTTAATAACCAGGGCGAACCTGTTTTTGAGAAAGACCCGGCCAATATAAAGTTTGATACGGTTCCTTTTGTGAAAGTTCCCTGTCCTTAATGGTACGCATATACGAAGGGCCGGTTACTCCCTTGCCTGGGTATCTATGGTAATGGTCACCGGCCCGTCGTTCAGCAGGGCTACTTTCATATCAGCCCCGAAAATGCCGGTTTGCACGGGTTTGCCCAGGTCCTGCCCCAGCTGCGCAATCATTTTTTCATACATGGGAATGGCAATATCCGGCTTACTGGCGCGTATATACGAAGGGCGGTTGCCTTTTTTAGTGCTGGCATGCAGGGTAAACTGGCTTACCAGCAAAATATCGCCGCCGGTTTCTTTTACGGACAGGTTCATGACCCCGGCTTCATCGCCAAAAATGCGCAGGTTTGTTATTTTATTACTCAGCCAGGTAATGTCTTCCTGGCCATCCGCATCCTCAATACCCACTAATACCAGCAGTCCCGGCCCTATTTCACCGGTAATTTTCCCATCTACCGTAACAGAAGCCTGTGTTACCCGTTGTATAACTGCCCGCATATTCAATAATTTTGTGCGGAAGTTAATAAATTGCATACATGCAACCGGATATTTCCAGTGAGATCAGTTTCCGCACCGCCCGCAGCGGCGGCAAGGGCGGACAAAATGTGAACAAGGTGGAAACCATGGTGGAAGGTTATTTTAATGTAACGCAATCTGCCCTGTTAACCCCTGAACAAAAAACCTTAATACAGGAAAAGCTGGCCAACCGTATTAATGCGGAAGGCGTGCTGCAGGTACGCTCCCAGGAGGCCCGCACCCAGCTGGCCAATAAACAGCTGGTAGTTAAAAAAATGCAGGAGCTGGTACATAAGGCCTTAATTGTTCCTAAAAAACGAAAGGCATCCAAACCTAGCAAAGCCATGATAGAAAAGCGGCTGCAGCTCAAAAAACGCCTGTCGGATAAAAAACAGATGCGGCGGGGCGGGATGGAATAATAACGCTTACTTTTGATCAAAATTCAGGGCATTGAGCATTAAATCACTGGCAGGACAAACCATTTACTACGGATTAAGTAATATAGCGAGCAAGCTGCTCAACTATTTCCTGACGCCTTTTTACCTGGGAATACTGTCCCCTGCCGACTTTGGGGAGATGAACAACGTGTATGCCTACATTCCCTTCATGAATATTGTGCTTACCTATGGGATGGAAACGGCCTTTTTCCGCTTTGCCAAAAAGGATAACCGGCAGCAGGTGCTCAGCAGCGCAACCATTTCCCTGCTCATCTCCACGGTAAGCGTAACCTTTATATTATTCTTATTACGCGGTCCGGTAACCCATTCCTATGCGGGTAACCTGGCGGGGTTAACGGCCCATCCCGGGTTTTACTATTATGTAATACTCATCATGGCGTTTGATGCGCTAACAGCTATTCCCTTTGCGCAGCTACGGCTGGAGGGGCGGCCCATCCGTTATGCGGCCATTCGTATAGCCGGCATTGCGGCCACTGTTTTCTTTAACGTGTTTTTCCTGTACCTGTGCCCCCTGCTTTACCAGGCAGGCCACCACTGGGCGCCCAATGTGCAGGTGAATGCAGACCCGCTGGGGTATGTGTACCTGAGCAATATGCTGGGCAGCGGCTTAACCTTATTGTTGTTCCTCCCCCAGATCTTAAAGATCGAGTGGAAGTTTGATGCCGCCCTGTGGAAGCAGATGGTACAATACGCGCTGCCGCTGATCATTGTAGGTATGGCCGGTATGGTAAATGAAACCTTTGACCGGGCCTGGTTCCTGCCACAATTCCTGCCGGGTAATGATATGGAAGCTAAAAAGGTGATCATAGGGTTGTACAGCGCCAATTACAAGCTGGCCATCCTCATTACCATGTTCATACAGGCATTCCGGTTAGGAGCAGAGCCTTATTTCTTTAAACAGGCCGAAGGCGAAAATCCCCAACGGGTATATGCCCGTATTATGAAGCTGTTTGTAATACTGCTTTGCTTTATGTTCCTGTTTGTAAGCCTGTACCTGAATGTGTGGAAGATATTTTTACGCAAACCCTTCTACTACCAGGGTATGCGCATAGTGCCGGTGTTGCTGCTGGCCAATATGTTCCTGGGTATTTATTATAACCTTACCATCTGGTTCAA
>NZ_DATCRF010000063.1:0-25357 GCF_036569125.1 Chitinophaga sp.
GTCCGCTACTTCCACAACTCGTACGCAAACCGTAATATAGTACCGCATACTACCAGCAAAAAGAACCTGCGTACCAGGCTGTTACCTTTTAAAATGGCTAAGCGTGCGCCAAAGAAAGAGCCGGTTAAGTTGCTCACAGCCATTAAAATGGTTACCGGCCATAAAATATGCCCGTGTGATGCAAAATAAGTGATGGAAGCCACATTGGTAGCCAGGTTCACCACTTTCGCATGGGCGCTGGCATGTAAAAAATCGAAGCCCATAAGGCTAATGAATGCCAGGATCAGGAAACTGCCGGTGCCCGGACCAAAAAATCCGTCATAAAACCCTAATACTCCTCCAATAACGATCCCCCATGCCCAGGTATTGCGCACCTGCCCCGCAGGTTGGTGGGTTTGCTGCCCGAAATCCTTTTTCAGGTAAGTATAAATGGCTACCGCTATTAACAGCACCAGCATTACCGGCTTTAAAAAATGATTGGGTAAATACGCCACCAGCGATGAGCCGCAGAGCGCAGCAAAGAAAGCAGTAAGGGCGGTAACCAGCAGCAGCGGCCTGTTAAACTGCACCCGTTTGGCATACTGCCAGGCAGCCATACTGGTGCCGGAGAACGAAGGTATTTTGGTAGTGCCCAGCAGGGTAGCTACCGGGTATTGCGGAAAGGTGAACAGGATGGCCGGTGTTTGAATTAATCCGCCACCGCCAACAATTGCATCAATAAATCCTGCACATAGGGAAAAACAGCAAAGCAGGACCAGGTCCGTTGTCATAGCGGGCAAAGGTAGTGAAAAAGTTGGCAGTTGGCAGTAGGCAGTGGGCAGTCAGGGAGGCATTGTTTAAGATGTAATTTTTTGTAAGTATTTTGCGGCCATTGTTTTTTGTATTACTATTTTTAAGATCCGGTCAATTACAAAAAGGGGCTGATCAACAGAACAAACCAATACAATTGCAGGTATTTCTACATTATTTTTTGCACCTGGTTTTCCCATTTTTTATTGCATTTCTCTTTTTCAGGAAGGAATGGAAAAAGGTTTATTTAATACTACTTGCAACTATGCTGGTGGATGCAGACCACCTGCTGGCTACTCCTGTATTTCAGGCTAACCGCTGCAGCCTGGGTTTTCACTACCTGCATACCGTTTATGCTATAGCCGTTTATTTTGTGTTGCTGTTCCTGCCAAAACCATTCAATATAATTGGAATTGGGTTATTGCTTCATATGCTGGCCGATCTCATTGATTGTATGTTTATGTTCAATCACTGTAAAGTATGTTTGGCAAACGCCCCGGCAATTGAAGTATTAAAAGCAATTGCAAACTTTTTTAGCCCTCATCTTTCCTTGTAAACTTTCCACAGACTGCCCACTGCCCACTGCAAACTGGCAATTGCCAACTATTTACTACATTTGCGCTCCCAAACCCAGCTCCCTTGTTCTCATTATACAAAAAAGCCTTTTCCGGACTAAGTCCGTCTACGTGGTTATTGTCATTGGTATTGCTCATTAACCGCAGCGGTAACATGGTGCTGCCTTTCCTTACCATTTACCTTACCCAGCATATGCATATGAGCATAGCGCAGGCCGGGCTGGTAGTAGGTATTTTCGGTGTGGGATCTATCTTCGGCGCATTGCTGGGCGGGCGCTTATCCGATAAAATAGGTTTTTACCCCATCCAGTTCTGGAGCCTGTTCCTGAACGGCATTTTGTTTATCATATTGGGGCAAATGCAAACCATGCTGCAGATCAGCATCTGCACGTTTGTACTAAGCATGGTGGGCGATGCTTTCCGCCCCGCCAACGCCGCAGCCACGGCCTGGTACAGCAGCCCGGAGAACCGCGTGCGTTCCTATTCCTTAAACCGTTTGGCCGTGAACCTGGGCTTTTCCATTGGCCCGGCAATAGGAGGTATGCTGGCAGGCATCAGCTATAATTTTTTGTTCTGGGCAGATGGGTTAACCTGTATCCTGGCAGCGTTGCTGATGCGGGTATTTTTGCCGCCGGGCAAAATAGTAAAAGGCGCACCGGCAAATGCTGCTGCGCAAGCTATCCCCAAAGGACCATCGGCTTACAAAGATGTGCTGTACCTGTTGTTTGCGGTATTGGTAACTTTTTTTGCAATGGGCTTTTTCCAGCTGGGATCCATTGTGCCGCTGTATTTTAAATCAGCGCTGCACCTCAGTGAGTTTTACATTGGGATAGTGCTGGGCTCCAACGGGTTAACAATTGCGCTGCTGGAAATGATACTGGTGTACAAGCTGGAAGGCACCAAACCTAACCTCACCTTTATTTCCCGGGGCATATTACTAACTGCGCTGGCTTACCTGAGCTTTAACCTGCTGCCTGCCTGGGGCATAGCTGCCTGGGTGTACATCCTGTTCTTTACTTTCAGTGAAATGTTCAGCATGCCCTTTATGAATGCCTTCTGGATCAGCCGCAGCCAGGAGCATAACCGCGGGCAGTATGCTGCATTGTATACCATTGCCTATTCTGTTGCGCAGATAGTAGCGCCTTCATTAAGCGCATACCTGGTTGAGCGGCTGGGCTTCCGGGATTGGTGGTACGTAGTAACGGGCTGGTGCCTGTTAACTTCCCTGGGTTTTATGTTGCTGCAGCGTAAGTTCAGTGCGCAAAATCCCGTGCATAATCCCCTTTGATCCTTTCCATGGGCGGGTTAAAATACCCGAATTTCAGGTGAGGGAATTCTTCGTGTATGAGTTCCAGTAATTGCGCCATACCCAAACAATCGCCCGTATCCGTAATACCCAGCTTACCCAGGTACCAGTCAGGGTCAATGTTAAAGTTGCGCCATTGTATCATGCACAGGTCTGTATCCTTAATAAGCTTACGCAGGGCTTCGTATTCAGATTCACTGTCCGTCATACCCGGGAATACGAAATAGTTAATGGAGGTCCACCCGCCAAAGCCGCGCACTACTTTCAGGCTTTCCACAATATCTTCAAAGCGGTAGTTATTGGGCCGGTAATAGGGCGTGTACCATCTTTCCTGGGCTGAGTTGGTGCTTACGCGAATGCTGTTAAGGCCTGCTTTACAAAGCACGCGTACTGCATCGGGCTTGCTGCCGTTGGTGTTAATGTTAATGCTGCCTTTGGAGGTGTGCTTGCGGATCTCTAAAATAGATTCACGGATGGTTTCCCACATCAGCAAAGGCTCACCTTCACAACCCTGTCCAAAACTAACAATAGGGAAGGGCGCACTTTCCAGGTGGGGCACGGTATATTCTACGATCTCTTCTGCAGAGGGTTTGAATGTAAGGCGTTCCTGGGTAGATACAATGTTCTCCTCCTGGGGCTGAAAAGATATACAGCCTACGCAGTTGGCATTACAGGCCGGGGAAGAGGGGATGGGGCACTCCCAGCGTCCCATAAAATAATTACGGGCTGCAGGGCAGTGATAGGTTAAGGCGCAATTATCTGCCAGGTGTTTTACCAGGCGGTTATGCGGGTATGCCTGCAATAAGTTCTTTACGCCTTGTTTTACCTGCTTATCATCAAAACCGGCGCACTCCTGGCGAATATCCTGCTCAATACGGGTAGCCGGTACATAGAACTTACCATCCAGCCAGCCTACTGCTGTATAGCAGAACAGGGGCAGGGTGGGGGCATCGGGCAGGGTTTCATAGGCTGCCAAATAAAAACCGGTATGTGCCGGCGGTATAAAAGCAGCTACGGCCCAGCCTTTATCGCACAGGGCCATTTCTTCAGTACCGGCATTAATGCCAATACCCCGGCGGCCGGGCAGCTCGTACAACTGGCCTCCTTCGGGCAGCTCAATCCACTCTTCTGCCGGTATAGGCAGCGCGTCCCAGGCGCTACGGCCGGTAGCGTACAGGGAAGTATCCTCAAAAATATTTCCGTTCCCGTCGGAGTAAAGTATATATGGGCTTTGTGTAAGCATCGTGTTTGTTTAAGAGCTAAAAGCTAAAAGCTTAAAGCATAAAGCTGATTGTGTTATGCTTTTAGCTTTATGCTTTCCGCTTTGTGCTTTCTGCTATATGACGATTCTGCTTTTGGCAAAACCGTTGATCTCAGCGGCTTTAATATCCGGTATGTTGTCCAGCACTTCCAGCTGAATGATCTTGTTGTTCTTAAAATCAATAGTCAGCAGGTCGTTACGCAAAATTACGTTATTGAGCTGGTTCCAGCCTATTACCTGTTTGGAAAAGGTGGTAGGCATGGTAACGCCAATAGTATCCAGCACTACGTATACGGGCTGCAGCATGTTATGCTCCGTCCAGCCGATATAGGCCAGGCCTATGCCTACCAGCAAATGCAGGGCGCCAATAAGCGGCTGCAGATGCGTAAGGAAATATAAGCAGCCGCTGAAACAGGCAAATACCTGTAACAGGCGCATCAGGCTGTTAGCGCCGGAAAAATTGCGGAAACGCCGCATAATGAACGGGAAAACAATACTCGCCAACCCCAGCAGCAGAAAGAATGCTGTCATAAACCCATTGGGCTGCCGGCTGTTATAAATACCGATGGCGTTAAAGAAGAACAACAGGCCTGCCATGCCATGCACTACGGGCTGCAAACGCAGGCGCGTAATAGTGTTGGGATGCAATATCCTTATCTTGAACATTTTTAATTAATAATTAAAAATGAATAATTAATAATCGTAATGATAGTGTGCATGAAATGCCTGTGTTACTTTGTAAACATGCTTTCATGATTATTAATTCTTAATTATTCATTATTCATTACAAGAAGGTTACACAGCTTAAACAGCACGCGTGCGCCTACATTGGCATCCCATTCATCGTGAGAGGTGCTTACCTCGTTCAGGTCAAAGCCGATCAGCTGCCGGCCGCTGGCCAGTAAGCGCTTGAATAAATAAAAGATCTGCGCTACCTCAAAACCGCCGGGCACCGGGGTACCGGTATGCGGGCACAGCTTGGGATCCAGCCCGTCTATATCAAAGCTGATATACACCTGCTGGGGCAGGGAGGCAATAATGCGGTCGCAGATGTCTTTCCACTGCTCCCCTTCAAACTGGGCTTCCTTAATATCTTTATCAAAGAAAGTGGTTACACGGTCTTTATTATCGGCTATATAATCCAGCTCCTCCTCGCAATAGTCACGGATACCCACCTGTACCAGCTTTTTAAGCTGGGGTACTTCGTTCAGGGCATTGTACATAATGGAGGCATGGGAGTATTTGAAACCTTCGTAGCTATCCCGCAGGTCGCAATGGGCATCTATCTGTAAAATGCCAAAATCGCCTTTCTTTTCCCCGATGGCTTTATAATAGCCCAGGGGGGTGCTGTGGTCACCGCCAATTAAGCCTACCAGCTTGCCTTTGTTCAGCAGGGCCAGGGTTTGGTTGTATACCCACTCGTTCATTACCCTGGTGCCGGTATTTACATCCACCAGGGTCTTTTTCAGGAACTGGTTATCCCCAATATCACCGCCTTCGGTCAGGAATTTAATGTACAGCTCCGCCTCTTTACGCAGGTAATCGCTGCGCAGCAGCATGTGCTTATCCGGTTCCCGCATGAAAAACCCCTTTTTCCAGCCATCCTTTACGTCCGGGTCCAGGAGGTCTACCTGGAAGGAGGCTTTAAAGATCTGTTCCGGGCCACGGGCCGTACCATTGGAATAGGATACGGTTACTTCCCAGGGAACCGGCAACAGTACCAGCTTTGCATCCTCTTCATTAAAAGGCAGTCCAAAAATGTTGTTGGAAAGGATACCTACTGAATTAGGATCAAATTGTGACAGATCGGCCATGATATTGAAAATTCAATTTCTTATTTCGGCGCAAAGATAGGGAACTAATATTTTAGATTTCAGATTTACGATTTACGATTTCGAGGTCCGGATACCCCCTAAAATCTAAGATCTACAATCTAAAATCGTAAATCCACCCGCCTTTTATATAAAATTAAGAACACCTAACTCCTTTTTGCGTTAATTTTGCGGCTGGAAAAAGGACGCTTGCCTGAAAAAATAAGTTATGAAGAAAACAAATATCGTTTTACTGGTGGTGATTGCCGTAGCTATTGGCATTATTGTGACTATGGTAGGAGATTTTAGCACCTATGAAACCTTTGCGACAGCCCGGGAAAAAGAAGGAAAGGAATATCATGTCATTGGCACGCTGGATAAGGCGCAGGCCCTCTCATACGACCCGGTAAAAGATGCCAACTACTTTACCTTTTATATGAAGGATAAGGTGGGCGAAACCCGTAAAGTGATCTTTTTTGGTACCAAACCTACGGATTTTGAAAAGGCTGAACAGCTGGTGCTGACCGGTAAAATAGAAAAAGGGGAGTTTCATTGCAATAAGATCCTGATGAAATGCCCTTCCAAGTATAAGGATGACCAGGTAGCCATGAGTACCAAGCAAATGTGATTGGATTTACGATCTTAGATTTACGATTTACGATTTGAAGAGGCACTACTGCATTTAAATCTAAAATCTAAGATCTAAAATCTAAAATTGTTAAGATTTTAATGCAACATTTTGGAAACTAAATACATAGGGGAACATCTGCTGCCCGGCCAGTTTGGACATTTTTTCGCTGTACTGTCATTCATCGCCTCCCTGGTAGCCACCATCGCTTACTTTAACGTAACAAGGGCCAAAGAAACCACCCTGCAGGATTCCTGGAAAAAGCTGGCCCGCATAGCCTTTGTAATAGAAATAGCTTCTGTATTCGCCGTTTTCGGCATTTTATATTACGTACTGTATAACCACTTTTTTGAGTATAAATATGTGTGGCGCAACTCATCGCGCAGCCTGGAAGTAAAATACCTGCTCTCCAGCTTCTGGGCCGACCAGGAAGGCAGCTTTTTACTCTGGAGCATCTGGCACTGCGTATTAGGCATCATTTTACTGTTCAGGGCTAAAAAATGGGAAGCGCCGGTAATGACCGTACTTTCCTTTGCACAGCTTTGCCTGGCCAGCATGCTGCTGGGCATTTATATACTGGGCTACCGCGTAGGCAGCAACCCCTTCCTGTTATTAAGGCAGGCCGAGGAGAATATAAACCTGCCCTGGGTATCCCGGCCAGATTACCTGAGCATGATCACAGATGGTAATGGCCTTAACCCGCTGCTGCAGAACTACTGGATGGTGATACACCCGCCGGTATTGTTCCTGGGATTTGCTTCCATGATCATACCTTTTGCCTATGCTTTAAGCGGCTTATGGACCCGCCAGTATACGGAGTGGACCAAACCCGCGCTGCCCTGGGCCCTGTTTGCAGGGATGATCCTGGGCACCGGCGTAATGATGGGCGCTGCCTGGGCTTACGAATCCCTTACATTTGGCGGTTACTGGGCCTGGGACCCGGTAGAAAATGGTTCCCTGGTTCCCTGGCTAACCATGGTAGCCGGCATCCATACCCTGCTGGCCTTCAGGCACACGGGGCATGCCCTTAAATCCACCTTCTTTTTCTTCTTTATATCCTTTGTATTAATACTGTACGCTACCTTCCTTACCCGTAGCGGCGTTTTGGGCGATACCTCCGTACACTCCTTTACCGACCTGGGTATGAGCGGGCAGCTGCTGGTATACATGGGCGTATTTACCATTCCTGCTTTCTGGCTGCTGATAGCACGCCGTAAAGAAATACCGGATATTAAAAGGGAAGAAAGCTCTTACTCCCGCGAGTTCTGGTTATTTGTAGGCGCGCTGGTGCTGCTGATAGCTGCCATACAGATCACCTTTACCACCTCTATACCGGTTTGGAACAAACTGCTGGACCTTTCCGGCCTGCGCAAGGCGTTTAATATCAAACAGCTGGCGCCTCCGCTGGAGCCGGTATTCCACTACAACAAGATCCAGATCTGGGTGGCTATTGTACTGGGCCTGCTTACCGCTATGGTACAATACCTGAAGTATAAGGATACGCCGCGCAAGCAGCTTACCGCCAAGCTGATGTGGCCTACCCTTATTTCAATTGCAGCCACCGCGCTCATAGGCTGGCTGGGCAACATAAATTTTGATACTTACGGCGCCGGGTTCCTGGTAGCCATTTACATAATGCTGTTTGCCAGCGTATATGCCGTGGTGGCCAACTTCGGCTATATTTTCACTGGTTTGAAAGGTAAGGTAAAGTCTGCCGGCGCTTCCGTAGCGCACGTTGGTTTTGGGTTGATCTTACTGGGCGTGCTCATTTCCTCCTCCAAGAAAGAAACCATCTCCATAGACCGTATGAAGATGCTGGACAACGGTTTCTTTGGCAAGGAAAGCAAGGAGAATCCGCGCGAGAACCTGATGCTGCCCCGCAACTTCCCGGTGCAGATGGGGGCCTACCACGTAACATATGCCGGTGATTCCACTGCTGCCGGTGATCCTAAAACATATTACGTAGTACGGTACGAGAAAAAAGATCCGGCCAATGGCGCCATGCTGGAGAATTTTACGCTTTATCCGGATGCTTTCATTAATACCAAAGGGCAGGAGGGATTAACACCCAACCCATCCAGCCGCCACTACCTTACCCGCGATATTTTCACGTATGTAACTGCTGTGCCGCGTAAGGATGAAGCCAATGATACTGCGCAGTACAGCCCGCACGAAGTAAAGCAGGGCGATTCCATATTTTTCTCAAACGGTTACATCATCTTTACTGCTTTACAGCCGCAGCCCAAACACCGCAATTATGAGCCGCAACCCGGCGACCTGGCGGTAGGTGCGCAGCTGGAGGTGCATACCAAGAATAACGAAGAATTTAAGCTGCAGCCGGTGTATTTCATTCGTGATAATACTTACCAGTTCAGCATTCCGGATACCTTATCGCCTTTAGCGCTTTATGTGCGGTTCAGCAAAATACTGCCCAAAGAGAACAAGATCGAGCTGGAAGTGAAGGAAGCAGGCACCTTTGATGATTACATTGTGCTGAAGGCCTTTATTTTCCCCTTTATCAATGTGTTGTGGATCGGTGTGCTGATCATGATCGCCGGCTTTGTGATGAGTATGTACCAGCGCATAAAGGGTAATAAGCAAACCCCCGTACGCGGGGCACGGCCGGCCACGGCATTGCAGGAGGTGTAATTGGTCCATGGTCGATGGTCCATGGTCCATTGCATGGTGCGTTTTGAGGCATAACGTGGTGATGCCATGAAGTTGTGTATGCGGCGCAATTTAATTACACTCTATACCATGGACTAGCCTATATCTTGAAGTAGTTGACGCCCGAAGCAGGCTATGGACCATGGACTATGGACTATGGACTCAAAAAAACTCCCATGAAACGCAAATGGCTGCGTATAGCCTTGGTGGTGACCGTAGTATTGGTAGTGGTCTATTTACTGGGCCCCAGCCCTGCCACGCCGGTGTATGATCCCGCATTACCTGCAGTACCCACCGATTCAGCCGGTTTAACCGGCTACATTGCCCTCCGTGAAAGCCGGCATCACCTGAAGCCGGATAACGATGCCCGCATTGTATGGTACGATTCCCTGCACCGCAAAACACCCTATAGCCTTGTATACCTGCATGGTTTTTCCGCCAGCCGTAAAGAGGGCGATCCAGTAATACCGGACTTTGCCCGCCGCTATGGCTGCAACCTGTACCTTTCCCGCCTGGACGGCCATGGTATTGATACTTCCGAACCTTTACTGAACATGACTGCAGAAGGCCTGTGGCGCGATGCCAAGGAAGCCCTGGCCATAGGCATGGCTTTGGGCGATACCGTGATCATTGCCGGAACCTCAACCGGCGGCACGCTGGCGCTGATGCTGGCTGCGCAGTACCCCAAGCAGGTATACGCAGTAATGAACCTTTCACCCAACATTGCCATTAATGATCCGCTGGCTTTCCTGGCCAATAATCCCTGGGGCCTGCAGGTAGCGCGACTGGTAAAAAAGGGCAATTATAACCATACCAATAAAGAGGGCGACCCCGCAGTAGCGCGCTACTGGAACACCACTTACCGGCTGGAAGCTGTGGTGCAGCTGGAAAACCTGCTGGAAAGCGGTATGACTAAAAATACCTTTGAAAAGATCCACCAGCCCGTGTTAAATCTTTATTATTATAAAGATGAAACCCACCAGGATCCCACCGTGCGGGTAGCCGCCATCCTGGATATGGAAAAAGCGCTGGGAACGCCTGCCACCCATAAAGCCGCCGTACCCATACCGGGCGCTGGCGTGCATGTGTTAGGCAGCTCCCTTACCTCGCACGATCTGCCCGCTGTAACGCATGCCATGAATAATTTTGCCGAACAGGTGTTGAAATTGAAACCGTTATGAGATTTACGATCTTAGATTTACGATTTTAGATTTTAGGGTGCAGTGTTGCACAATAAATCGTAAATCTAAAATCTGAAATCCCAAATCTTTTTATTGTAACTTTAGTAGATAAAATCCCGTTTCACCTGAATGTGCCGTCTTAGAACAGTAGGATTTATTCTCACACTCGCCTTATGCATCCTATGCCGGAAAGATGTGGCAGCACAATCTGCCGGGGGACAGGGTGTGCACGCAAGGGTGGTGATCGTTGGCACAGATACCCTTCCCTCTATTACCCTGCAGATATTTGAAATAACGGAAAAGCTGCCCCGCAAGCTCCGTAAGGAGCGGGAACGCTGGACCCGCCTGCGCAATGCAGTATATGTAACTTATCCATACGCTAAATCTGCCGCCCGCATTCTGAAGGATGTGAACAGCCGCCTGGCTACCCTGCCCAATAAAAAAGACCGCAAGGCTTACCTGGCCAGCAAGGAAAAGGAATTAAAGGCTGAATTTGGCGATAAGCTGGAAAACCTGTCCATTTACCAGGGCAAGGTATTAATGAAGCTCATTGACCGTGAAAGCGGCGAAAACTGCTATGAGATCATTAAGGAGCTGAAAGGCGGTTTTAATGCCCGCATGTGGCAAACCGTAGCCTTCTTTTTTGGCGGCAACCTTAAAAGCGAATATGATACGGAAGAAGACCGTGATATTGAAGCCATTGTACAGGAAATAGAAATGTACCGTTACTACCGCGCGTATAATTAACCCCCATTTACACTAACATTACTTTAACGAATTATGCTCTAATTTAGGGGCATGAAACGGAGCATGGTATGCATTTTTTATACAAGGGCATGCATAGCGGAGTTCCATACGGCCAATGAAAAAGACAAAAGATATTCGGATGAAACTATTTACAGGTATTTGCTGTTTACTATTGATGGGCGCAGGCGCTAAAGCACAGGAAGCTGCCGACGATGCAGTGCAGGTGTATGTGGTAGACAGTGTTGAAGTAGAATCATCAGCCGTAAACAATATTGGCCCCGACCAGATAGCCATGATCACCATTGCAAGGGGCCGCAAGACCATTGAAAAATTTGGAGAGCGGGCGGCTAACGGCGTTTTTTACCTGGAAACAAAACCGTTTGCCCGTAAACGTTATAACCGCTTATTCAGCAACCTGTCGCCCGCATATGCAGCCGCACTGCAAAAGCTGGGCAGCGACAGCAGCTTCCGTTATATTATAGGCGATAGTGTTATCACCACCAATCTTGAATCACAGCTCGCCGCATTAGAGCCAAAGGATATTGCAGCTGTGCAGGTATTAACCGACCCGGTACTGATAAAACAATACGGAATAAAGGAGCGGGAGATAGGGGTAGTTGTGGAGATGAAGTAATAATATAAACGAAGGGGACTGACCAAAAAGAATGTAAAATGTAAAATTTTAAATCATAAATGTAAAAGTAAAATGCCGCGAACATAAGTCTATACTTGGAATCCTGGCATTCTACTTTTACATTTTAAATTTTACATTTATGATTTTACATTCTTTTGGTCAGTCCCCTTATTTTACTGCTTCAAAACATCATCAATTAGTATATCCCGGGTTCTGCGGGCGCAGGCTGGGGTTATTGTTATACTCCAGCGTGGGCAGGGGCACCAGCAGGTGTTTTTCAGCAAGGGTAGGGCCGTAGCTGAACTTGTGGCCCACAAAGTTATCAAAGCCCTGTGTGCTCTCATTATACACCTTACGCAGGCGCACCATATCAAACCAGCTTTTACCTTCATAGCACAGCTCATGCCAGCGCTCGCGCCATACGGCTTCGCGGAAAGCAGCCTGTGTAAAGGTAGCAGGCGTGGTTAATTTAGCGCGGTCGCGGATCTGTTTCAGCGCAGCAATGGTAGCAGCAGTAGGGCCGCCTACTTCATTCTGTGCTTCGGCATAGATCAGCAATACCTCTGCATAACGCAGCAGCGGCCAGTTCAAGCCACTTTGCGCAGTACCTTTTATGCCAAAGGTGCCGTTAGCAGTAGTATCAAAGTGTTTGTAAATGTAGGGTGCATTCAGGTCTTTCAATGGGCCATTACCATCTGTATAATACTTGGTGTAAAAGAACTGCTGCTCTTCCGTACGTTTGTCGCCATCTTCAAAAGAATCAAAGAAAGAAACAGTAGGTACGGTGCTGCCCACCTGTGTTCCGTAAGCAGAGATGCCGCCAAAGTTAGGCAGCAGAATACCCTGGAAACCGTTGCGCGCATCAGATACAGATGCGGAATATTGCGCCATGAAAATGTGCTCTCCACGGTTCTTGGTAGATGGGTTGTGCAGATCCATGTAGCGGGTGAACAGGCTGTAAGAGCCGCTGGTGATCACTTCATTGGCTTTATCGGCAGCCAGCTTGTAATAAGCGGCGCCTTTGTTCAGCGGCTGCCCGGCCATGGTCAGGTATACGCTGGCCAGCAGTGATTTTACTGCACCCAGGGAGGCGCGGCCGCTGGTTTCTGTATTCGGCAGGCCGGATGCTTCTGCTTCTGTGAGGTCTTTTACGATCTGCATGTACACACTGTCCTGTGAGGTACGGCCGGCGTATACTTCCGGTGCAGTTACGTTTTGAATAGGCTCTGTAAGCAAAGGCACATCGCCCCACAGCCTTACCAGCCAGTAGTAGTGCAGCGCGCGCAGGAACTTGGCTTCGCCAATATACCTTTTACGCAGGGTTTCATCCATCGGGTTAATGTCCGGTATTTTTTTGATGGAGAGGTTGGCATTGGAAATACCCCTGTACAGGGCCTGCCACCACTGGCGTATGTGCACGTTATCGGGGTTAAACGCCAGGTTTAACAGGTTGTTCAGGTCAGAGTTCTGGCCGGTTTGTGAAGTGGTGGTGCCGGTCATGGCTTCCAGCAGCTGGAAGTTGGCGGAGAAAATGCCCGCACCATCCGACTGGAACCTTAAGTTGGCATACACGGCGTTCACAGACGCTTCCGCATGTTCGGGCAGCGTAAAATAGCTGTCCGGCGAAAGGTTGGATGGGTCCTGCTCTTCCAGGAACTTGGTACAGCCTGCACCCAGCAATAAAGTGCCGGAAAGCAGCAGGGCTATATATTTTATCTTCAGTAGTTTCATAATGTAAGCTCTTTTTTGTCAACAATGAATTACAAACCAACATTCAATCCCAGGGTGAACCGGGTAGGTTTGGGATAGTCAAAGAAGGTTTGTCCCTGCGCAAATGCTTCACCATAGGTGGTTACTTCCGGATCATTACCGGAGAACTTGGTCCACAGGAAAAAGTTCTGTACAGATCCATAGATCCTCAGCTTGTTCAGGTACCATCTTTTCAGCGCATCTGTCGGGAAAGTGTAAGCCAGCAGCAGGTTGCGGCCGCGGAGGAAAGAACCATCCTCAACCCAGCGTGTATCCACATTCGTTACATAACCGGCACGGGTATCGCGCAGCGCTGCAATAGATGTGTTCTGGTGCTCAGGCGTCCATGCATCCAGCACGGATTTGAAGCTGTTGGCAATAGCCACACGGTCTTCGCCGGAGTGGTGCGTCATGTTCAGCACATCTGCACCGTAAGAGTATTGCAGGTCTATGGTCAGCTCAACGTTCTTGTAACGGAAAGTGTTGATCAGTGAACCATACGCATCAGGGTTGTTATCCCCAATGATCATGCGGTCGGCATCGTTGATCTGGTAATCGCCATTTACATCGCGGTATTTAATATCGCCGGGCAGTATTTTCTGGCTGCTGCGGTAGCTGGCAAATTTAGCCGCTTCTGCCGCGTCTTTTGATGCCCAGGTGCCTTCACGCACCAGGCCCCAGAAAGAGCCTACAGAGGCGCCTACTTTCAGGATACCGGTAGGGTTGGTAAAGCCCGGGTTACCGCTGAAAAGGGGTGCGGGCGTAGCCAGTGATAATACTTTGTTCTTGTTGCGGGATACGTTGAAGCTGGTGCTCCAGGTGAAGTCCTTGGTCTGGATGTTCACCGTGTTGATACCAATTTCAATACCCTTGTTCTCCATGCTGCCTATGTTACGGATAATGGTAGCATAGCCGGTGGAGAAGGGCAGCGGCGCTTCGAGCAGCATGTCGGTGGTTTTGCGGTAATAACCGTCCACTTCCAGGGAGATCCTGTTCTGCAGCAGGCCTATTTCCAAACCAATGTCGGCCTGTTTGGTCCTTTCCCATTTCAGGTCAGGGTTAGCCAGGCGGCTAATGCCAATGCCTGCGGCACGTGCATCATTGAAAATGGAAGTATAGTTACCCAGTAATGGCAGGGATGCATAGGTGTTGATCTCTGAGTTACCGGTAGCGCCATAGCTGGTGCGCAATTTCAAATGGGAAATGGTAGGATTGCCTTTCAGGAAAGGCTCTTCAGAAATTCTCCAGGCTACTGCTGCTGATGGGAAGAACGCATATTTATTGGATTCACCGAATTTAGAGGCGCCATCCGCACGGCCGGTCAGCGTTAACAGGTATTTGTCCTTAAACGCATAGTTGATCCTGCTGTAGTAGGAGTTAAATGCAAAACGCGCTGCACGGGAGCTGGGCGTTGGGAAAGTAGTAGCAGCGCCCACGCTGTTGAACTTCAGGTAATCGCTCTGGAAACCTTCACCAATGGTTTGGAAACCTTTAATGTTGGTGAGGTACCAGGAGGCGCCTCCCATAGCGGTGATGGAATGATCTTCTGTGATCTTTTTAGTGTAGGTCATGTACGTTTCTGTGGAGATAAAACCTTCGCGGTTATCATCCAGCACGGCACGGCCCTTCTGATCGGCAGAGATCTGGTTCAGGTTACGGCCGTTGTATTCACTGCGGTCGCGGTTCACTACAGAGGTACCTAATACGGAGCGCAGCTCAAGCCCGGGAGCCAGGTGAATGTTCGCATAAAAATTACCCAATACGGTCTGGCTTACCATTTCATAAAAACGGTTCGTCATAATGTTCACCGGGTTTTCACCGCCTTCCATACCTTCATACTGGTAGTTACCGGCCCATGCGCCGTTCTTATACTTGATGGGCAGTATGGGCAGCGCTTCGGTGATCATACGCACAGAGTTCAAACCGCCGGTGCCAATATCCACCACATTTTCTTTCTGGTAATTGTAGCTCAGGTTACCGCCTACGCTTAACCAGGGTTTAATTTCCGTATCAAATGTAAAACGGGCTGAGTAGCGTTTCAGGTAAGAGTTCAGCAGCAGGCCATTATCATTCAGGTAACCCATGAACACGCCATAGGAGCCTTTTTCATTGCCATTGGTAAAAGATACCTGGTGGTTCTGCGACAGCTTGCTTTGGGTAGCTTCTTTTAACCAGTCGGTATTATAAATAGGCGCCGGTTTACCATTGGCATCTAAGCGGAACAGCTCCGGTTTGCCGGCCGTATTACCTTCCAGGTACTGCATTCTTTTTACAACAGGATCTTTATATTTGCCGGCCGCCCATCCTGCGGGGTCGTAGGTTTGCGCATTTTTATACGCCTGCTCTTCCACAAAAAGGAATTCATTGGCATCCAGCATTTTTACACGGTGGGGGCCAATGGTGGGCAAGCCAAAGTTTACATCGTAAGTGATCTTACCACCGGTGGTAGAGCCACGTTTGGTAGTAAGCAGCACTACGCCGTTAGCGCCCCTGGAACCGTAAATAGCTGTGGCAGATGCATCTTTCAGCACTTCCACAGAACCAATGTCTGATGGATTAATGAAGTCAATAGCGTTGGAATTCTGTGTTTGTGTACCTACCGGCAACATTACCCCGTCTATAATATACAGCGGGTTGTTGGAGGTGTTAATAGAGCTGAAACCGCGGATGCGTACCCTTGTTTGACCGCCGGGACGGCCGGAGTTCTCAGATACGTTCACACCCGGCAAACGGCCTGCCAGGGCCTGGTTCACGGAAGGTAAGGGCCTTTCTTCCAGCTGTGCAGCTTTGATGGAAGCTACTGCACCGGTAATGTCGGAACGTTTTTGTGTACCATAACCGATCACCACTACATCCTGCAGTGATTTTACATCGGGAGCTAATGCTACATTTACAGGGCCGGCGCCAATAGCTTTTTCCTGTGCAATGTAGCCTACAAATGAAAAGCTGAGGGTGGCGCCATCAGCAGCATCCAGCGTAAAGCTGCCGTCTGTCTGTGTTTGGGTACCGGTGGCAGTACCTTTTACCTGCACGGTAACACCGGGTAGGGGAGAGTTGTCTTTTGCGTCAATAACCCGCCCCGTAATTTTGCGGGACTGGGAAAAGCCTAACAAACACGTTAGGAGCCATAACGTGCTTAGTAAGCCACTTCGCATAAGAAAGGTTGATGTTTTCTTCATACGCTTTGGTTTTTTGTTTATTAGTAGAATAGATGAGCAAAGCAATGCCAGTATGCTTTTACAGCACAGCAGATCAGTGGAAGGAGAGCTATAGCAATAGCTGGCCGCATATGCTATACGGCGGAGAACAAGTTTAAATTACCATAGGTATTAAAAAAGATACCCCCATAACGCGGTGTCCCTCCACGCAAGCAAAATCGATTTAGCACATTGGAATTAAAAAAAGCCCTTACAGGACCAATGCCAGTACACTACATGTTTACGAATAACAAGTTTTTTAAAAGGTGATAGATTTCTACGGTTTCTTGGTTTCAGCCACAGTATGAAGTGGAATGCTACTTTAGTTCACTAATAAGTTCTACGTAAAAATAATATTCTTTTTAAGAATCCAAAAGCATTGTTAAAATAAAATAGTTGGCAGTTTGCAGTTGGCGGTTGGTAGTTAGCTATTAGCTGTTAGCTGTTAGCTGCTGGCTGGTAGAAGTTAGCAGTTGGCGGTTTGCAGTGGGCAGTTGGCAGTTGGTAGTTTGCAGTTTGCAGTGGGCAGTAAATACTTGGCCGTTTGTAACTTTCAGTCGGGTTGTATTGTTTGGTAAATGATCAGGTGATTGATTATACAGCGGTATAAATTTATAAAATACAGTTGATGCTGGATATTATTAAATAATTCAGGCATTAACATTCATCAAACAGACAACAGTACTTAATTACTGTACGCGGCTAAGCACTATTTCAACTTTCCATGACTGCTAACTTCTAATAGCCAGCAGCTAATAGCTAACCGCTAATAGCTAACCGCTAATAGCTAACAGCTAATAGCTAATAGCCAACTGCCAACTGCCAACTGCCAACCGCCCACTCTCTCACGTTGACTTCCGCTGAATGAACCTGCCTTCTAAAATGATCTGCTGCTTACCTATTTTTCCTTTACTGGCGCCCAGCTGTTTCATAAGTAATGAGATGGCTGCTTTGGCAATATCGGCTATAGGTTGCTGTAACGCGCTGATGCCCGGAGGGTACAGGCGGAACACATCATGATCATCAAAACATACCACCGCCAGATCGTCCGGTATGCGCAAACCAAGGTGGGTAAAGCTTTCCACGCCGGCTACACCCAGGTAGTTGGTGGCAAACAAAACCGCATCCAGCGTTTTATGCCTGCTTAAAAAGCTGTTGATATGGCGGGTGATATTTTTTGCGGGCTCGTTGTAAGGGATCTTTAATACCGGTTGTTGAGCGGCAGGGATCTTGTATGCTTTACAGGCATTGTGGTAAGCCTGTAAACGTTGCTGCAGCTGCACCAGCTCCAGGTCTACCGTAACAAAACCAATTTTGCGGTAGCCTTTTTTCAGCAGGTGATCCATGCAGGTGTAAATACCTTTGTAATTATCTATCAGCACATATGGCGTATCAATATGCTCAAAATAGCTATCCATTAATACCAGGCGCTTACCATCCTGCACCAGCTGCTGTATATCTTTTTCCATGCCTGGCGCAGGGGTAATTAAATAACCATCTACCTGGTATTTAAGCATCATTTGAATAAGCTCGCGGCCTTTGAGCGGATTGTTCTCCGTGCTGCAATACAAAACCTTATAACCGTATTTTTCTGCTTCCTGCTCTATGGTGCGGGCAAGGGCCGCGAAGAAGCTGCCGGAAATGCTTTCTACGATCAACCCCAGTATTTTGGACTGGCCGGTGCGCAGGTGCACGGCTACGGGGTGCGGCTGGTACCCGGCGGCTTTGGCCACGCTTTGTATCTTAGCCGCCAGCGTATCGCTGATGCGCCTTTGTTTAGCCTTACCGTTTAGTACCAGTGATACAGTTGAAGGTGCTACTCCGGCTTTTTTAGCAACGTCTTTAAGGGATACTCTATTCATAAAAATGGGGTAGATGGTAATATACAGACTTTTGCCTGTTATTAAAACATCTACCCCACAAGATAATATATGCCTGCTGGTTATTAGTTCAGCGCACGCAGGCAGCCGGAACTTAGCCGTACACTGTCTTTCTGCGTAACCAAACCCAGTGTGTTGAAATAACTTTGATTGTTGGTTTGGTTCAGATCATAATACAATACCACGCCGTAACTATCATTCATAGTTCTTGTAACCAGTGATTTGGCAGCGGTTACGCTGGTATGGTTGATCCAGATGGCAGCGGGGCCTAACTGGCTCTTGGCCATGCCGGCAAAGTTAGGCGCAGCATAAGTGCCGTAGTAAGGGTTCCAGGCATAGTTCACGAAGTCGCCTATTTTTTTACCGCCGTAGCTGGGCCTTGCAGCAGCAGGGCCAATGTTATACAGGGTAATGAGCTTATCGGGTATCAGCTTGCGCAGCTCGTCCAGCAAAAATACAAAAGAGCTGTCGTTAGGCTGTGGCAGCCCGTTCTTGCCATACTCCGCATACTCATCATCAAAGTCAATACCATCCAGCCCGTAGGTGGTAACTGCGCTGCTAAGCTGCTGCGCAAAAGCTTTGGCTGCTGTACGGCTGGTAAAGTTGGCAAAGCCTGCGCCCTGGTGGTTACCCAGTATTGACAGCAGCACTTTAATGCCTTTGTCCTGCAGGGGCTTAATAAAGGTGGCCTTGTTGTTCAGCACATTGGTCACATTCGGGTTGTTGTACAATACTGCTTTTTTGGCCTGCGTATCATAGTTGATGTTGGCCGCAAAAATAATGGCTATGTCAAAGAAGGGCTGGCCGTTGCCTTTCATGGTATAACAACCTGCATTGGCCATGTGGTTGTTATTTACTTCAATGTACACTACATTCTTAGGGCCTGTTTTGGCGGCGTTGGGCTGGTTGCCGTTTTCATTGGGCTGTGGGTCGGGCAGCTGCTGTACCTCCTGCTGCTTTTCCCTGCTGCAGGCGCTGCCCAGCAAGCACAGGGCAAGGGCGGCCAGGCTTAGCCAGCCGGCGGAATGTTTTTTTACATGGTCATTTGATGTTGCCGGCACATGTGTTTTGGTGTAACCCGGGTAAACAAGGGTTTTGGATAGTGGCATAATGAGGGGATTTTTTTAGGCGCCTAATATACGAATAAACACTGCTATATGACATCTTATAGTCATACTTTAAACAGGCCCCGGAAAAACTTCATTTTTTTATGTTCCTTTGCACCCATGAAATTGGATATACTGGCTATAGCCGCCCATCCGGACGATGTGGAGCTATCCTGCGCAGGCACCTTAATGGTACATGCCGCACAGGGAATGAAAGTAGGGGTGGCCGATCTTACAAGAGGAGAACTAGGCACCCGGGGCACACCTGAAACAAGAGCAGCAGAAGCACAGGCCGCCGCCGCAGTAATGGGCCTGCAGGTACGTGATAACCTTGGCCTGGCCGACGGATTTTTCCAGAACACAAAAGAAGATCAGCTGGCAGTAGTAACGGCTATACGAAGATACCAGCCGGATATTGTGCTGGCCAATGCTATAGACGACCGTCACCCCGATCATGGAAGGGCAGCCCGCTTAATAGCCGACAGCTGTTTCCTGGCCGGCCTGCGTAAAGTAGAAACCTTTGATAACGGGCAACCCCAGCAAGCCTGGCGCCCCAAGCAGGTATATCACTTTATACAGGACCGCTATTATAAGCCCGACCTGGTGGTGGATATTACCCCGGTAATGGAGCGCAAGCTGGAAGCCATCCGTGCTTTTAAAACCCAGTTCCTGGCACCCCAGGATGATTCACTGCAAACCTACATCTCATCCCCCGGCTTTTTCGACAGCGTAATACACCGCTGCCGCATGCTGGGTAAAATGGTAGGGGTTGAGTATGCGGAAGGGTATACCAGCGCCAAAGCAATCGGCATCCGCAACTTTGCAGACCTGATCAACGAAGTAACCTGATCCCATCTTACACCTTAATAATACCCGGACCTGGCAGCTGCCAGGTCTTTTTTTTGCCCGGGATAACTGCCGGGCTTTACTACCGCACTAATACACAATCTCCAACCTGTAAAGCCAATTCTGCATTCAATACGTCGACTGTAAGGTTTTTCTGTACTAAGACAAACGGTTGCAGCAAAGGGATAAGCCCCCTATAAGCTCCCTATACTCCCCCTGTGAGCTCCCTATAAGCCCACCCTTATAAGAGGGGGCTTATCTATAGCTTACTTCCGGAATACTATTACGTTACTATTGGAATATCCTTTCCCTGCTTCCGTTATGTTATCTATCCCGGAACCCGTATTTTGCTTATATGAAATACCTGGTTTCCTGCACTTTATTGCTAATACTTACCGGCGCTACCGCCTTTGCCCAAAAAGAAGATAAACAGCTAACCGCCCTGCTGCGCCCTTATCTTGAAAAGCACCATGGCGTGGCCGGCATTTACGTACACCACCTGAAAAAGGACCGGTATGTGGCAATTAATGCCGATACGCTGTTCCCTACGGCCAGCACCATTAAAATGACCATTATGGCGGGCATATTTGATAAAATAGCCAAAGGGGAGCTGCAGTACCATCAGCCGCTTGTGTATAAAGATTCCCTGTTATATGCCGGGGAGGACATACTGGGCTCTTTTAAGAACGGGGAGCAGATAACGCTGGATAAGGTAATGATGCTGATGCTGACCATGAGCGATAATACCGCCAGCCTGTGGCTGCAATCCCTGGCAGGAGGGGGGCAGCAGATCAATGCCTGGCTGGAAGCCCATGGTTTTGTAAATACGCGGGTGAACAGCCGTACGCCGGGCCGGGAAGCCAACCGCACTGCATTGGGCTGGGGCCAAACATCGCCCCGGGAAATGGCCCGTTTAATGGAAATGATCTATAAGGGAGAGGTGGTGAACGCTGCTGCCAGTGAGCGTATGTACCGCAATCTTACCCGTAACTACTGGGATCAGGAAGGGTTGCTGGAATTTCCGAAGCAGGTAAGAACAGCTTCCAAGAATGGCGCAGTGGATGGATCGCGCTCAGAAGTGGTAATGGTGAACGCAGCACATGGGGACTTTGTCTACAGCATTTATACTAAAAATAACCTGGATCAAAGCTGGGAGCGGGATAACGAAGCCTGGCAGCTGTTACGGCAGGTGGCCAGGACTATATGGAACTATTACGAAGGTAAGGACAAACGGGTTCCTGACCCCGGCGTGGGGCAGTTTTGATAGAAGGAACGGATATGGTACCCGCTGGGCAAATTAGATGAACAGATCTTGTGTAGCGTCAAATTCATCCTGTCTGTTGATGGCGTTTTTAATAAACGGGATCAATGCAAGGCCCACCGTAATAATCACCAAGAGTACATGCTTTAGCTTCATACTTGCCATTTTATTATTTTTTCAAGTTCATGTATGTATAACTAAATAACGTGCCAAATTGTTACAGTTTGGGCAACCAAACCGGGCAGCGCCAAAGGCTCGTTAGGCCATGTCCGCGCCGGATCGCAGGCTGGCGGGGTGCCATAGGCTGTATTTATGGAAGGGGACGGTAAGTATAGATAATATCAATACCACATTTCCAAAATCGATTTGATTTTTAATACGCGGACAATGACCTTTGCACCTGTTTTTAAATGCGTAGCACTTACGCAAAGAGAGGCAAAAGAATCACTAAACTAAATAAACAGTAATACACATGAAAAATGTTATCCTGTCCGTAGGCTCAAAGTTCCCCGAGTTCAAAAAAACGGCTGTAGTATCCATCGAGAAAGGCAAAGAATTTTATGACATTTCATCTGAAGAGATCCGGAATTCCGGTAAATGGATGGTAATGTTCTGGTGGCCCAAGGACTTTACCTTCGTGTGCCCTACTGAGATTGCTGAATTTAACAAACACTACCAGGATTTTGCTGACCGTGATGCTGTTCTGATCGGCGCATCAACCGACAGCGAATTTGTACACGCTGCCTGGAGAAGGGATCATGATGACCTGCGCGGTCTGCAGTTCCCGATGCTGGCTGATACTTCCAAATCACTGGCAGAAGAGCTGGGCATTCTGGAGGCTAATGAGAAAGTAGCTTACCGTGCTACCTTCATCGTTGACCAGGAAGGTATTGTACGCTGGGTTTCCCTGTACGACCTGAATGTAGGCCGTAATGTGAAAGAAGTGCTGCGCGTGCTGGATGCCCTGCAAACAGACGAGCTGTGCCCCTGCAACTGGCAGAAGGGTGAAGCTACGCTGACTGCTTAATTTTTTGAATAATGATAGTCCATGGTTGATGGTCCATAGCCTGTAACCCATACAAGCGATCCACCATCTTCCATGGACTTTTAAATTTAAATCATCGAATGTTCATCCGGGAAATAGCCTCCTGTGTTCCCTGCAGCACCAGCATTGCGAACCAGGCAATATGACTATCGACCATGGACCCAAAACAACAACTATGTTCGCTACTACAAATCAAGATACAGCCATCCAGCTGTTACAGGCAGTAGGTTTAACCGATGCGGCTTTATCCAAGCACCTGAACGCGCTGGTAGCTACCGATGCCCGTTACCTGAAAGATCTGAAGATCAATGTAAGCAATGCGCTGGACGCAGGCACCCTCAATAAAAAAGAAGCTTACCTCATAGGCCTGGCCGTGGCGGTAAATGAAAAGCAGGCAGCCCTGCAGGCTTCCTTTGAAAAGCTGGCCCAGGAACAGGGCGCTACGGAAAAGGAAATTGCGGAAGTGATCAGCTGCACCTCCCTCATGAATGCCAATAACGTGTTTTACCGTTTCCGCCATTTCGTGAACAAGGAGTATTATACCAACACGCCGGCCGGCATCCGTATGAGCATTATGGCCAACCCGGTGGTAGGGAAGGAGTTCTTTGAGCTGTTAAGCCTGGTGGTATCTGCCCTGAACGGCTGTGAAATGTGCGTAACCTCCCATGAAGAGGCCCTGCTGAAACATGGTACGGAGCAGCAGCGCATCCTGGAAGCGGTAAGACTGGGCGCTGTATTAAGAAGCCTGGTGGTGCTGCTGTAAATGTGCAGATGTGCAGATGTGCAGATATGCAGATGGGAATGTGCTGATATGCTGATGTGCTGGGCGGGTAAATGAAAATGCGTAAGATCTGAAGATGATGGATACCTGAAAATGTGGATATCTTACTGCGTTAGTTGGCTAAATCATTCATTTCCAGTTCATATATCTGAATACGGATATACACATTCGCACAATTTTCAGGGCTGTGAATAAAATTCACAAACAATGTTTGTAAAATCAATAAAAAAGGTGGACTTTTGCAGTCCAAAATTTTTTCGATCATGGCAAGAGTATGTCAGGTGACAGGAAAGAAGCCGATAACAGGTCACCATGTTTCCTTCTCTAATATCAAAACAAAGAGAAGATTTCTGCCTAACCTGCAGAAAAAGCGTTTTTTCCTGGCGGAAGAAGACCGCTGGATATCTTTAAAGGTATCTTCGGACGGCTTACGCACTATTAACAAAAGAGGTTTGTATGCAGTAGTTAAGGAATTGCGTGCGGCCGGGCAGGAAATCTAATTGTGCAATCCACTAATTGTATATAACAATGGCAAAGAAAGGTAACAGGGTGCAGGTAATACTGGAATGTACCGAGCATAAGAACTCAGGTCAGCCGGGTACTTCCCGTTATATCACCAACAAGAACAAAAAGAACACTCCGGAGCGTCTGGAGCTGAAGAAGTACAATCCTATTCTGAGGAAAGTGACTGTACACAAAGAAATTAAATAATTTGTTGAATTGTTTGTGTGGCTGAATGGTTGTGTAACGGCATAACTGTTCCCAACCATACAACCAGCCTAACACTAAAAACAATAACCAATGGCAAAACAAGCAAAAACCGCGATCAAGAAGGATGCGAAGGCTGCTGCTGAAGCTAAAGTGTGGACGAAAGTGATCAGAGCGGTACGTTCTCCGAAATCCGGCGCCTATACTTTTAAAGAAGCAATTGTACACAAGGACAAAGTTCAGGAGTACATTAACCAAAAGTAATTCGGCTTTACCAATCATACTTCACAGAAGCTGTCCCGTATATACGGACAGCTTTTTGTGTTTGTGGTCAGTCCATGGTCGATGGTCCATCGTCCATAGTCCGCGAATTTTCCACGTAGATAATAATCGTAAATTGCAGCTCCTTTATCTTAATTTCAGGACTGAAAAAAGGGAATATGCTATGGACCATGGACCATGGTCTATGGACTAAAACAACTACTATGAGCTTTTTCAACAAACTATTTTCCCGGGAAAAGAAGGAAAGCCTGGATCAGGGATTACAGAAGACCAAAGATAGTTTCCTCACCAAAATAGGCCGGGCCATTGCCGGTAAATCCTCCGTTGATACAGAGGTGCTGGATAACCTGGAAGAAGCCCTGGTATCTGCCGACGTAGGCGTGGATACTACCGTGCAGATCATCAATCGCATAGAACAGCGCGTATCAAAAGATAAATACCTGGGAACCAGTGAATTGAACAAGATACTGCAAGAAGAAATTGCAGCCCTGCTGGTGGAAGCGCCGGACAGCGGCTTCCGCGATTTTGACGTACCGGCCGATAAAAAGCCCTACGTGATCATGGTAGTAGGCGTAAACGGGGTAGGCAAAACCACCACTATCGGTAAGCTGGCCTATAACTTTAAAAAGGCCGGTAAAACAGTGCTGTTAGGCGCTGCAGATACCTTCCGGGCCGCTGCCGTGGACCAGCTCACCATCTGGAGCGAGCGGGTAGGCGTACCCATTGTAAAACAGCAAATGGGCTCCGACCCCGGTGCAGTAGCTTTTGATACTGTACAAAGCGGGGCCGCCCGTAATGTGGATGTAATTATCATAGACACCGCCGGCCGCCTGCATAATAAGGCCTACCTGATGGAGGAGCTGAGCAAAATAAAGCGGGTAATGAAAAAGGTGATACCGGAAG
>NZ_DATCRF010000064.1:0-10502 GCF_036569125.1 Chitinophaga sp.
GGCCGTATGGGCCAGCGTGCCAATTTTGAAGAAGCCTACTCCGGCGAAACACTGTCCGGCAACTACGTAGCCGGCGTGTATTATCCCGATAAAACCCGCGTGGGATGGTGGAAGAACGGTTATCCCGAGTATTTTGCCAAAGTGCTGAATGCCGCCAACTGGATCGGTATAGACATACGTATCAATGATGAGGTGCTGGACCTTCACACCTGCACGGTGAGCAATTTCCGGCGGGTGCTGAATATGAAGGCCGGTTACCTGGAACGTTCCTTTACAGCCACGCTTAACAGCGGCAAACAGGTGAGCGTGCACACACAGCGTTTCTGCAGCATTGTAGATGATGAAGCAGGCGCGATCCGCTATAGCATTACCCCGCTGAACTTTGACGGCCAGCTTACCATCACGCCTTTTATAGATGGTGATGTAAAGAACCAGGATGCTAACTACGATGAAAAATTCTGGGAAGAGGTAGGACGTGAAGCCACCAGCCAGGGCTCTTTCCTGACCCTGCGCACCAAGAAAACAGGTTTTGATGTGTGCACCGGTATGCAATTCAAAGTTTGCAGGGAAGGGGTAGAAGTAGCATCCCCGGCCCTCCCGGTAGAAGCGGAGAAATACGTGGCCGGCCGTGTAGTGGTATCCGTGAGCGCTAACCAGGAGATCACCATTTTTAAATATGCCGCTAATCTTTCCTCGGAAAATCATGCAAGGGAAGATCTTACAGGCGCCTGTAAGCAGCTGATAGCGCACATCTACTCAAAAGGTTTTGACCGCATGCTGGAAGAGCAGGCCGCAGCATGGGCCGCTAAATGGCAGGAGAGTGATATCATCATCACCGGCGATGCAGCTGCGCAGCAGGGCATCCGTTTCAATATTTTCCAGCTCAATCAAACCTATACCGGTGAAGATGCGCGCCTGAACATTGGCCCCAAAGGATTTACCGGGGAAAAATACGGCGGTGCATCTTACTGGGATACAGAAGCCTACTGCATTCCCTTTTACCTGGCAACTGCTGATCCGCAGGTAGCGCGTAACCTGCTGCTCTATCGTTACAATCATCTGCCAAAAGCCATTGAGAATGCCGCCAAGCTGGGTTTCAGCAACGGCGCTGCATTGTATCCCATGGTAACCATGAACGGGGAGGAGTGCCATAATGAATGGGAGATCACGTTTGAAGAAATTCATCGCAATGCCGCTGTTGCATTTGCTATCTATAATTACACCCGCTACACCGGCGATACAACCTACCTGGCAGATTATGGCCTGGAAGTACTGATCGCTATTGCCCGCTTCTGGGCGCAGCGGGTAAACTGGAGCAGCGCCCGCAACCAGTATGTAATGCTGGGCGTAACAGGCCCCAATGAATATGAGAACAACGTAAACAATAACTGGTATACCAGCACTATGGCCGGCTGGTGCCTGGAATATACGCTGGATGCGCTGCATACCGTACAGCGCCAGTGGCCGGAAAAGGTAAGCGCCGTTATTGCAGCTACAAAATTCCGCGCAAAGGAAGAAACAGCCCGGTGGCAGCACATCATCCAAAACCTGTATTACCCGGCAGATGAAACGCTGGGCATTTTCCTGCAGCAGGATGGTTACCTGGATAAAGAACAGATCTTGGCCAAAGACCTGGACCCCGCACAACGCCCGCTGAACCAGCATTGGAGCTGGGACCGCATTTTGCGCTCCTGCTTTATTAAACAGGCCGATGTATTGCAGGGATTATATTTCCTGGAAGAGCGTTTTGATGAAGATACCCTGCGCCGCAACTTTGACTTTTATGAGCCACGCACGGTGCATGAAAGCTCACTCTCACCCTGCGTGCATGCTATTATTGCAGCAAAGCTGGGCGATGAGCAACGCGCCTACGAGTTTTACCTGCGTACTTCGCGCCTTGACCTGGACGATTATAATAACGATACGGAAGACGGCCTGCACATCACATCCATGGCCGGTACCTGGATGAGCGTGGTGGAAGGTTTTGCCGGCATGCGCGTACGCAACGGCCATCTGCACCTGGCGCCTTTTCTGCCGGCTAAATGGCAATCCTTTGCCTTTAAGATCCGTTTCCGCGGCGCCCTCTTAAAAGTGCAGGTGGATAAGCATGGCGTAAATATCTTCAATCAGTCAGATAAGGAAATAAGCGTGTACATTCACGATACTGCGTACATTGTAAAACAACAGGATTCAGTTACAGTTGCGGATTATCAATTACGAATTACGAATTAGGTACTGCGTGATGATATTGTTCTATCATCAACCGCTGCATTTTAATTCGTAATTCGTAATTGAATAATTCGTAATTCTCAACAGCATCACATGATTACAGCATCCGCCAAGCCTGCGCTTCGTTTGCCACAGATCTGGAACATGAGCGTAGGTTTTTTAGGCATACAATTCGGTTTTGCCCTGCAAAATGGCAATGCCTCCCGTATCCTGCAAACCTTTGGGGCAGATGTGGAGCATTTGTCGTTATTCTGGCTGGCAGCCCCGCTTACCGGTATGATCGTGCAACCCATCATCGGCCATTTCAGCGACCGTACCTGGAACCGCCTGGGACGCCGTAAGCCTTACTTCCTGTTTGGCGCGCTGGCCGCTGCATTAGCATTGGTATTACTGCCCAATGCCGGCGTTATCACCGCCTTGCTGCCGCCTATCTTAATAGGCGCCGGTATGCTTATGATCATGGATGCATCTATTAACGTAGCCATGGAACCTTTCCGTGCGCTGGTAGCGGATAACCTGCCGGATGCACAACGCAGCACCGGTTTTTCCGTACAAACATTTTTAATAGGCATAGGCGCAGTGGCCGGCTCCTGGCTGCCTTACCTGCTGGCGGAATACGGGCACATTGCCAAAACCGCTGCTCCGGGCGCTGTGCCGGATAACGTGCGTTACTCCTTTTATATAGGCGCAGCAATACTGGCCGGCGCTATTTTATGGACCATCTTCACTACCCGCGAATATTCACCGGAAGAACATGCCCGCTTTAACCCGGAAGAGCCGGAGCGCAATACCGCTAAAGGCCTTACGGTTATCATCAAAGATTTTGCTAACATGCCCCTAGCCATGCGGCAGCTGGGGTTGGTGCAGTTCTTTTCATGGTTTGCCCTGTTCTCAATGTGGGTGTTCACTACCCCGGCCATTGCGCAGCATGTGTACCAGGTGTTGCCGGGCGATACCTCTTCAGTGAAGTTTGCAGATGCAGGCAACCAGGTGTCTTTCCTGTTCGGTATTTACAATGGTGTATCCGCCGTATATGCGTTATGTTTACCCACGCTGGTACGGTTAACCAGCCGCAAAACCACGCATGCATTATCCCTGGCATTGGGCGGCATTGGCCTTATATGGATCTATTTTATTCACACACCGGGCTTGCTCATCTTTCCTATGATCGGTATCGGGCTGGCCTGGGGCAGCATCCTCTCTATGCCCTATGCCATGTTATCCAGCGTATTGCCGGTACAAAAAATGGGCGTGTACATGGGCATCTTTAATTTCTTCATCACCTTTCCGCAAATTGTAAATGGTTTGTTAGGCGGTTTAATCGTGAAATATATTTTCGGCGGCCAGGCCATTTATGCACTTACCATGGCAGGGGTATGTATGTTATGCGGAGCCCTGGCAGTATTGTATGTAAAAGATGGGGAGCAGCCCCTGCTGAAAATAAAAAGCACCCGTACAAGTCCTGCACGGGCGCTGTGATATAAATGCGGGGCTGAATCCTGCGTTATTACATAAAGAATTGTTCGGATATAATTTTTCCGTCTTTTACCTCATACACACAAAGCTCTGACATTTTCATGCTTCCTTTTTGTTTCATGGTAATATCCATGTTCATAGAAAAAGCAAAGCTGTTCTCCCCAAAAATGGGATCGCTGATGTCAATACCGTGTATGGCTTCAACCATCGACTGAAATTTTTCTCCCTTCTGCAGCATCTTATCCAATCCCCTTGTTTCCTTTTCAAAATCATCCGTAGCATACGGTTCAATGCTTACGGCATCATCTGCATACAATTCCTTTTGCGCAGTTTCAAATTCACCTTTCCGGCAAAGTTCTGTCAGGCGGGCGGCGACGGCCCTTGTGCTCATGGTGGAAGTTGCTGTTGTCATGGTGGATTATTTTTAGTAATAATACCACAAAATTACGGCCATATATTTAAAACGGACTGTAGTTATCATGTACACTTTTTAATAACTTCATACTTATGTATAATATTATATGCTTTGGCGAAATGCTGTGGGATGTGCTTCCGCAGAAGGAATTACCCGGTGGTGCGCCCATGAATGCAGCCTACCACCTGCAAAAACACGGACAGCAGGTAGCAGTGATCTCAAAAGTGGGAAAAGATAATTATGGCGAACGGCTGCTCACACTGTTAAAAGACAACAGTATCACAACGGATTACGTGCAGCAGGATGCGCTGCAGCCCACCGGCAAAGTGCTGGCGCAGCCCATTGGAGAGCATGATGTACAGTATAACATCCTGTTTCCCGTAGCCTGGGATTTTATTGAATGGCAGCCCGCATTGGGCGCTCTCCTGCAGCAGGCGCAATACCTGGTGTTTGGCAGCCTGGCGGCACGCAACGAGGTATCCCGTAACACCCTGCAAAAACTATTGAACTGGAAAATAAAGAAGGTGCTGGATATTAACCTGCGCCCTCCGCACTATAACCCTGAACAAATTAAAGACCTGTTGAAGCAGTGCGATATTTTAAAATTAAATGAGTCGGAATTGCAGCTCATCAGCAGCTGGTATGGCGCTTTCTCCACAGCTGAGGAACAAGTACGCATTATTGCCCGCCAGTTTAATATTAATACCATTGTTGTTACCATGGGCGCCAGCGGTGCATTGCTGTATATGAACGATCGCTTTTACACGCACCCCGGCTTTCGTGTAAAAGTAGCAGATACCATTGGCAGCGGGGATGCATTCCTGGCAGGCTTTCTCAGTAGCTTAATTAAAGGCCGCACGCCGGAGGAATGTTTAACCATTGCCAATGCTACCGGCGCATTGGTGGCATCCCGCTCCGGCGGCTGCCCGCCATACAGCCTGGGCGAAATAGCCGCCCTTATGGAAGCTTAAGGCACTTCATCTCTTTGCAGTAAAGGCAGCAGCAGAAAGCGGGTGGCTACAATACCCACTGCAAAACCAATGGCTAGGATGATGAGTAAAGTATTCAGCGGCACGCTATGGCATTGCGCAGGATTGTCGCTGATACCCAGCCAGGGCAATTTTTTACTGAGGAAGATGGCCATGGCCGCAGTAATAATAAACAGGTTCACCACCACTATTAATAGTATCAGCACTTTCTTTTTCATTTCCCATCCATCGCCATTATCACGTATGCCGCCAATGTAAAAAACCGTAAGCGTTACCATCAGTCCAAAAAGTAAGATGGCGGCATACATGAAATAGGTTTCGCCCACATAGTCGGTTGTTTTTACGCTGCAGGGGTCGCGGAACATACGGCGGTATGCACTCAGCTCGCGTTTTATTTTTTGCCAGAAGGTAAGGTGCACGGGCAGGGGAGGGGTAAGCCGTATAGTATCCAGGAACACGGTATCGGGCACTACAAATTTTGCGCTCAGCTCATCCCACAGGTCTGCATAGCCGTCGTCCGCACCCAGTGTCCATAGCGCCACGCCGCCCAGGTTATTATTTAATACATAATCATATTTAGGTCCCAGGGTGCTGGCATCATCAAACCATATTTCCGAGGTTACATCACCCACATCATCCTTTTCTTCAATAAAAGCCGATTCCGCAATCTCGTCATACATAGCAATAGTATCTGAGGGGTAACGCTTTTTAATATCACGGTAGCTGATGTAATTCATAAAGCCATCCGGTTTGCCGTTTGCGCCTTTCTTCCATACTGCGCCATAATAAGGCAACAGCAGCACAAACTTGGCCGGCGGAATGTCGCGCTGCAGGTAGCGGGAAACCGAAGCGTCAATAGCCTGTGCAGGACTGCCTTTCAGTGGCGCCAGCGCACCGGCTATGTTACCGCTGGCACGGGTAAGATCTATCAGGAAAAAAGTAACAGAAGCATTCAGCGCCTGCAGGTCATACGCCAGCTCTTTATCAAATGCAGGCACCACCACGTTTACGGTATACCCGGCGTTAAAGCTATGCAAATGACTATACAGCAGCTGAATGAAATCAGTAAAGGCCTGCCGCTGTTTTTTATTTACCTGCTGAAAATAGATGGTTACGCCCCTCGCATGCTTTTGTTCTAATAAGCCGGCCAGCGTATCTGCAAAGATCAGCTGCACATCTTCATGCTGTAACAGGGCCGAAGTGTTGGCCGCGCTTTTGTCGGATATGATCAGCTGAATGCTGCAACCCGCTGCGCTGGCAGCTTCCAGGGCTTTCAGACTGTCGGCATTAAAGCTGGCCTTTAACCTTCCTGTGATACCATCCACCGTATATCCTAAAAAGCTGAAGGTGGTAAGCGCGCTGAAATTGTAGTTCAGGTATTTATCCTCCATCCAGTAGGGATGAATGCCCATCACGTTCACCTTTTGGGTAAGGTTAAGGGTATAGCGTATGCCGGTGCTGTCGTTCATGCGCAGCGTGTCTACTTTATCGCCCGGGCGTCCGTAAATAGCGCGGATGGTTTTTAGTTGCTCCTGCTTGGCTTTCTCTGCATCTGCCAGGTCTGTTTTCTGCTGCAGGATGGGCAGCATCTTATTTACCAGTGAATTAAGGTCACTCTCAGGTGATGCAGCTGCCGAATCTTTTTTTACAGGTACGGTATCTTTTTTAGGCGGGGGCGGTACGCGGCAGCAGCTTCCCATGGTGCCTATCAGCGCCACCAGGGAATCAAAATGCTGGTTCTCTGTTTTGGATAGCTGTTCATTCAGCAGCTGTATGTCATGCGCAGTTACTACCAGCGAATCCGCCAGTATCTGGTTAATGATGCTGATAACGCGTTCCTGTTCGCGGGCTCTTGCATTCTTTGTGAACTTAAATGCGTTCAGTATCTTCTTGATCAGTTTAGCCTTAACAGCAGTGTCCTTAGGCATTTCAGGCTTACTAACCTTATCGGGTATCTGAAGCTTTTGACCATAGGCATAAGGAGCGCATATATTAAGTATAATAAGTACAAACAGGAAACCGGTTAATTTTCTGAGGGAGCACATAGGGCTGTAGTGTATATAAAAAATAGAGAATTAAATTTTAAAGAAAAATTTTTATTTAAATTTTTAGCGACTATCTTGTGTGTGGAATATTATTCAAAGTAGGACTGCAGCCCTAACAACTCAACTTAACCAATTTACAACTTTAACTTAACAAATCTACCTTACCTAGCTGTCATTTTAGACAGAAAATTAAATGAATGATCTATGAGACCTTGATCTGCATTACAGAAGAAATTAATAACAACTTTAAAAGAAAGCTACAAACAAACGAAGAAAAAGTGATCTTATCCGGTATTGTGAACCAGGATGGTTCTATCGCAATACAGGGAGAGAACAAGATTGTTGTCACATTGTTGAATGTAGAGAAAGACACTGTTGGTAAAAGCAGCGCCGGAGCCGTTCCGGGCGTAACTATCCCGAACACAGCCTCCGCTGTGAATATCAATTTATATGTGTTGTTTTCCGCCTATTTCAGCAGTGCCAATTATCATGAAGCTCTCAGGTTTCTATCCTTTGTAGTCGCTTACTTTCAATCTAAGAACGTTTTTACCCGGAGCAATACTCCCTCAATGGATCCCCGCATCGGGAAGCTGATCTTTGAGATGGAAAGCCCCGGGGCAGATAAGTTAAACAACATATGGACCACACTCGGAGCTAAGTACATGCCTTCTGTAGTGTACAAGATCCGTATGCTATCCTTTGATGATTCCATTATAAAGGAATACAGGCCTTCCGTTACCGGTACCGAAGGACGCGTAGGACCTGCATGACCAAACTCAAGCCCGGAAACAAATACAGGTGAAATATGAAATATTAACCGCTGTATTTTACCGTCATACTTTTTTCACAGGCCCCGGTTACGATGGGATCAACGCGCGTGTAACCGCATCCGCAGCAAAGGAACTGCTCCGCCATGGTTTGTTATTCAAACCGCTGCGGGATGGTTTTATGTTGCTGTATGATGCGCAGCAGGCGCGGAGCCAGCGTAGCAGGGATATTGTGCTGAAAGAAAATTTCACGTTGGAGTTTGATCTGTTCCTTACAGATCACCTGTTCTACAACTATACCCAGGTGAATGTACCGGATATTACCGGTACGGTTTTCTTTTTCAGTAATGATGCGCAGTCTGCCGAAGGTGTGTTGCACCGGGCCGGCTATGTAAGCACACAGGACCTGCGGGCGGTAAATACCTTGCAGGAGCAGTTTTTTACAAAGCCCTTTGGAAGGATAGCGTTGCAGATAGATGAAAAGCTGCAGTCATCTTATCAGATCCGCTTTTCTGCCAGGGCCAGCCGTTGGTGCTATTTTTTAATGAGCGAAGGGTTGCAGTCGCTTTCACGGCCTGCCGTGATCAGCACTAACGGCAACGGCTACTTCGGTGTGCCACAACTGGTTACTTTGCCTGATAAGGGCGAAGTTCCCGTATTTATATCTAAGATCCCTGTACCATTAGGGAATGCAAACAATACCGTTTTTCAGCTGGTAGACTATTCCACTGCCGGCGATGATAAATATAAAGTGATCATATCCGCATTGCCGGCGCCGGAAACGGGCCGGATCTCCAATGCGGCCGCTGCCTTTTATGAAAGCGGGTTTGAATACGCAGAAATATTTTTATACTAATCTCAAAAAACCACACAAATGGCTTCAACACTCATGACCCCTGGGGTTTACATTGAGGAAAAGAATGCATTTCCCAGTTCCATCACTGCCGTGGCAACTGCTGTTCCCGTGTTTATCGGGTACACGCAAAAGGCTGAACGGAACGGGAAATCACTGGTCCACAAGCCCACCAGGGTCACTTCCTTTGCAGAATTCCTGGAAAACTTCGGCAGCAGCTTTAAACCTAAATTCACCCTGGCAGAGCCGGATCCAAAGGTGAAACAGGAAACTTTCCGCATCAACGGCAAAGATTCTATCGTAAAGATCAATGACAAGAACACTGCATACCTGTATAGCAGCATCCGCCTGTTCTACGCCAATGGAGGCAGCATTTGTTATATCCTGTCAGTAGGCACCTACGGCGATAAGCCCGATGGATTTGATATTGCCGCCGATGACTTTATTGGCTCAGATTCCAAACCCAACGTGTTCTCTATACTGGAAAAGGAACCGGAGCCCACCCTGGTAGTAATGCCGGATGCTATCGCATTGGGCGAGGATTGTTATACCTCCGTTTATACGCAGGTGCTGAACCATTGCGCCGGTATGCAAAGCCGTTTCGGCATTTTCGACCTGGTAAAACAATTGCCCGCAGATACAACGGATACCGTTGTTACCGCCTTCCGTGAAAAGATAGGCATCAACTTCCTGAACTATGGCGCTGCCTATTATCCCTGGCTGAGAACCGGCGTGGTACAGCCGGATGAGATGAGCTTTGAGAATCTGGATGCCTCCGTAGACCTGGAAACTTTGCTGCCGGAACCCGCTGCCACCATTATCATAAAGAAGTTTAAGGAAAGCGCTAACCCGGACAGCAGTACGAAAAAGAATTACCACCAATCGCTGAAAACAGCCAGCCCTACGTATGTGCATATACTGGAAGAGATCCGTAACACGCTGAATGAGCTGCCGCCCAGCGGCGCCATGGCAGGCATTTATACTACGGTAGACAGTAGCCGCGGCGTATGGAAAGCGCCTGCCAATGTATCTGTAAGCCTGGTGAATGCGCCTTCCGTAAATATCTCTAACGAAGAGCAGCAAAGCCTGAACGTAGATATTATTGCCGGTAAATCCATCAATGTGATCCGTCCTTTCCCCGGTGTAGGCACACTGGTATGGGGCGCAAGAACGCTGGATGGGAACAGCCTGGACTGGCGTTACATTAACGTGCGCCGCACGCTGATCATGATCGAGCAATCCGTGAAGCTGGCCACCCGTACTTATGTATTTGAGCCCAATGATGCATCCACCTGGATCTCGCTGAAAACCATGATCAGCAACTTCCTGGAAAACCTCTGGAAACAGGGCGCGCTGGCCGGTGCGGCGCCAGGGCAGGCATTTGATGTACAGGTAGGTTTAGGCGCCACCATGACCCCGCAGGATATCCTCGACGGCGTTATGCTGGTAACCGTTAAAGTTGCCTTATCACGCCCTGCGGAATTTATCGTGATCACATTCCAGCAGCAAATGCAACAAAGCTAAAAGCGCAAAGCATAAAGCACAAAGCATAAAGCAAAAAGCCCTCTGCGCTGCATTAAAGCTTTTCGCTTTCTGCTTTCCGCTTCATTCCTAATTGATAACTCGTAATTAAAACTTACGTTATGGCAGATTTAAAAACAGACGGTTCTACCCAGTCGGCCAACATATGGCCATTAGTGAAATTTTCCTTCAAGGTAATATGGGATA
>NZ_DATCRF010000065.1:0-7713 GCF_036569125.1 Chitinophaga sp.
ACCTATGAAGATCTACCTCACCAACCAAAGCGCTAATTTCAAAAAGCACCTTGACCTTTTAAAAACAAACCCGTCATGACCTATGACAAAACCCGCTTGGTAAAAAAGGTTACTACTATTAATCTTTCTACAACAAAAACAATTAATGAACTGGATCTGCACTGATTTCCTTATGTTATTTTGCCCTTTCAAGTAATTCTTCTCCAATGTCCAGCGATTCCCTTATAATATCCCTAATAAGTGACATACCATTATCGCTGTTAGTAAAGATCACTAAGCCTCTTTTCGATTCAGGTAAAAGGATAATGATTGTTCTTACGCCGGGATCGCTGCCGCCATGTACCAGTGCAAATTCTTTCCCTTTTAGATTATTAAACACTTCCCAGCCAAGTCCGAATTTTGCATCCGGCTCTTTTGACTGTATGTGTATCATGTCCTGCCAAACCTTATCGCTTAACCCTTTTTTCTTTAAAACATTTGCGCCAAACGTCGTATAATCGCTCACGGTGGTCATTAGCAGGTCTGCTGCGCTTGTTTCTTTGTTTTTTCTGATCTCGTATGGTTCATTTGCTTTATTATGGGGTACCGCATATCTGTCCTCTGTTACGCTGCCATCCCAAAAGAAATGAGTGTCTTTCATGCCATCCGGCTTAAAAAGGTATTTGTCTGCAATTACAGCAAGCGGCATTTTGAATTTAACCTCCAATGCATGTTTAAGATATTCCAAACCCTCACCGGAATATTGGGTTTTAGTGCCTGGCTCAAAATCGAAGGCAAGTTTACCGGTTGAATGAAGCCAGCGCCAGTTAACAAAACCGGTTTGATGTGAAAATACATGACGGGTAGTTAAGCGCTTATTTCTTGGATCATTCTTAACATCAGGGTCAATCCAGTATTTGGATAGGGGTTCATCAAGCGACCAAAGACCTTTGCTTACTAATCGCAATGTGGTCATCTCTACAATGGGCTTGGTAAGTGATGCAACCTGAAAGATAGTATTGACTGGAGCCGGCGCCCCTGATTTCAGTTCACCCAGGACCTTTGCATTTTTTAGTTCATTATTTTCGATAACGCCAATGCCTAAAGCCGGCACTTTATGCTTTTGCATGAGAGCTGTTAATATCGTGTCGTTGGGTAAATTAACAATGGGCTGACCAACCGCCTGAGAGATCGCTGGTACTAATAATAAAAGAAGAAAATAGAACTTTCTCATTTTCTGGATTTTTTATCTGGAAGCCGTGGTTAAAATTATCACGCCAGGTAATAAACATACAAATATTCAGGCCTCCACTCTGAAAATTTTACTATTTTCGGCTAAATGAGTACCGCATTCCCTATACTTTATTAGCATACTTATGAGATACACTCTTATTTTACTGACAGCAGTATTTTTTATTTCATGTAATTGGGCAAAACAGAAAGCCAGGACCACAGTAAACAAAACCGGGGAGATAGTTGCCAAAACAGGCGCTGAATTTGCCGACGGCGTTGCACAGGGCGTTGAAAAAACATTTAAGAACGAAGTAGTCATTTCCCAGGAATTAAAAAATAACGGGTTAAGTTCAGGGAAGATCATTATCAACAGCTCCGATAGTACAGTTGACAATATATTAACAGCCTATCTGATCTTTGATAAAACAATTGAGAGAAATATAACGGTAAAAGTATTTAACCAGGACGGGCAGGAATATGGCCGGGTAAGACAGGAAGTAAAGGGTGAGCAGGGAGAAGCAAAATATATTGACTTTGTTTTTGACAGAAGAACGAACATTGACGGTAAAGGAAAAGTAACCTTTGAGTAAACATTTTAAACCATATGGAACAACACTTTCTCTTAGACGACAGCACCTTTGAAGCACAATTTGCAGCCTGCAAATTATCCCCGGCTGTCTTTACCCACGAAGCCCACATCCGGCTTGCCTGGATCCATGTGAAGAAATATGGTGTTGAGCAGGCCATCCAAAACATCTGCAGTCAGCTAATGGCCTTTGTAGATTCTGTTGGCGCAAGGGATAAATACAACAAAACCCTGACCATAGCGGCCATCAAAGCCGTAAAGCACTTCATAGACAAAGAACCGGTTGATAATTTCCCTGACTTCATCGCCAGGTTCCCAAGGTTAAAATACAACTTCAAAGAGTTGCTGGCTTTTCACTATAAGGTGGATATCTATAATTCCCCACAGGCAAAACAGGAGTTTTTAGAACCTGATCTGTTGCCGTTTACGTAAAGGGAATTTTAAAAGAATATTTGTGAAAGATCCTCATACGCTACATATCAGCACCATTACCAGTGAATGGTTAGACAAAGACCTGTTAATGCTGCACGCCTGCTTTCAGCTTTTAACGGATTGTGCGGAAAAAGAAAACCTGTTTGAAAGCCGCGACTGGACATACGACAGCGAACATATGAACGCAAAAACAGAGATCGAAGAACTGTACAATTGGTGGAAATACAGATCACAAAAGGAGATTAACAAAGAAATTGACCCTATCTGGACAGACAACCAATATGAGTTCGACAACGGAATGTTAATACGCCTGATCAAAGTAAGGCAATATTTATGGACTTAATTAAATCCCGTAATTCTTAAATGCCAATACGCTCCTACATCTCCATTTTCATAATTGCCTTTTGTTCAGCAAGCGCCTTTATTTCATGCAATAAACATTTAAGCCAGGGAAAAGGCGCAAATGCGCTGCGTTACGACACTACAACCACAGCAATTATCCCATTTAATCCGGAATACGATTACCCTTTTGACAGCGCCACATACAAACCGGCAACGCTTACACAGGAAGACCTAAAAGATATTGACAGCTTATTTATTGAATGTTTAGATAACTATAATAAAGTATTAATAGACGAGGAACATAAGTTTTGGCGTATAAACTTAAATAAGCGGCATTACAGGAAACAGTTAATAGCAGTAATAAATAAAAATGGGGAGAAAGAAGTTTGGGTAAATTGTTTTTGCCAGGACCACGGTAATTGGAAGTATGAAGCGGTAAGCGCTATGGACGGTGGTACATGTTATTTTAATTTTAAGATCAACCTGGCAACAAAGCAGTATTATCAATTTGGCGTTAACGGAATTGCCTGATCCGCTGCCCCGGAATAAAGGATCCCGGTCATTAAGTAATGAATCCTCACAGGCAGCTTATTGACCGGGTGTTATTATTAACATAATCAGTAAGAGAATAATTTACCCATTCGCCGCTTTCGCGCCCATTACATCCGCTTCATGCTCCAATCCCGGGTCATCATTCACGGGCACACTTTCTTTCATTTGCATGGTAGGCTGCACGCGTCCCTGGCGTTGTTGCACCACATGCCACGCCTCATGCGGCAAATGTTTTTCCTGGCCCGGACCTACATGAATATCATTGCCCTGTGCATAGGCCAGCGCGCTTAGCTGGGCTGGTTTGCTGGAGTTATAATGCACCTTTACATCAGACATATCCATACCGGAAAGGTTTTCCACGCCGGATTTCAGGCTGTCGGGCATGCCGGTGTTATTGGCTTGCAGCTGGGTAGTGAATTTTCCCTGCACGGGTTTTTCCTCTTCCGGCAAAGCAGCTCTTTGTAAAACGAATTTGCCTTGCATCGGTAATTTTTCTTCCTCTTCCGGCTGTAGCTGGGCAGGAAATTTGCCTTGTACCAATTCGTCCATATTGGCCGCATTTCTTTGTAAGGGTGCAGCAGTGGAAGGTACAGCTGTTTGTTCATCAGCAGCCGAACGGGAGCTGGAATAGGATTGATCTGAGGAGGAATATGTGAACATAGTTATAGAGGGTTTACCGGTAATAGTATAAATGTAGCAAAAATATCTGGTATGCGATATTTATAGCCAACAGGTTTAAAAATAGGGTAAGAAGGCCTGCTATAGCCAACATCTTCCCCGCATGATACCCGCATCAAGTCCACCTTATGCCCACCATTTACTTTATTTCAACCCGTGTGAACCTTTAGTGAAACCTGCCTGTTATTAAGGAAAATACTACCATGGCTATATTAACAGGCGCTATTCAGATGGAAGGCAGGGTAGGAGGGCTGATCTTCTACCGCAGGGGCAATAAGACCTGCTGCCGCAGTATGCCCAATTACCGGCCCGACAGCCAGAGTGCGGCCAGCCGGCAAAGTGCAGGGGAATTCGGCAAAGCCAGTAAGGCCGCTAAGCTGATCCGCGATGCAATGAACGGCTTATGGCCTTTACCGCATGATGGCACGCTGGTGAACCGGCTTAATAAAACATTATATACCGCCCTGTTAAAAGATGCAGTACATCCGCGCGGGCAGCGCACCCTTGCCCCTGCGGCGTTGCAGCAAACGCTTACGGGCTTCCGTTTTAATAAAAAGGCCAGCCTGCCTTTCCAGGTAAATATTACCCGTCCTTCTGCAGCCCGTGTACACGTTTCGCTGCCCGATAAATGGAAGGAGCTGCTCAAACAGCCCCGTTTTGCCACACATATCCAGGTGCAGGTAGCAGCATTATCTGTGGACCTTGAAGCGAACATTTGCCATAAAACCGCTATAGCTGTGGCTTGTACGCCGCTGCGGGACGGCGTGGTACCGGTGCTGGAGCTGCCGCATAAAAAGAATGTTACCACCATCATGGTGCTGCAGATACGTTACTTAAATGAAGGAGGTAACGGTCAGGTGTACACTTCCGCAGACCTTTCCTGCATGCAATCAGGGGTGATAGGTGTGCTCCTCCCGGAAAAACAGCCGCAAAAGGTGTTGACATCCTCACCACATGTTCCGCAACCATTTACACAACCGCATAATACTCCCTCCCCAAACGGAAAACGTAAACAATTGGTAACCACGCTGCCGGCGCATCCCTCATAGGAAAAGGAGGGGTATGCCTGCTAATAGTAGCTACTGGAAAGGGATGCAGGTGGGGAAGAATTAACGATAATACTATTTTGAGGAATAGTAACAACCTTCCTTTTTTGTTATTTTTAGCTAACAGAATAATCAGGAACAAAAGGCAGGATCAAAGACCGCAATCGTTAAATGTACACTAACCGTTACACCTGAAAAACCAACCCATCCTATGAACAGGTATACCATTACCATTAATTGTGAATTGCTGAATGAAACCGGCATCCTGGTTGCCCGCACCCTCAGAACCATCGTAAATGCACTGCCCAGGGTTACAGATAAATACATGTTTGTAGCCAGCCAGCACTTCAAGCCCATCGTAGTTCAGCTCAAAAAGGTCATTGACCTGGATAGCGGCCTGCCCGTATTCATTTGCAGCGGCGAAGAGGTAGACGACACCGAAGGCATCAAGGAGGTGTTTGACCACGCCGCCTTTGCAATGGATTGATTTTTGGGGGAGGCCCGCCCTTAGAGTAAGAATAAGGTTAAGGCTTAGGAAAATAAAAAAGTAAGGTCTGGGAAATAAGATTAAGGTCTGCGGAAATAAGATCTGCAGTATCATGCCTGTAAATTGATTTGCCCGGAGAACGGACACATTCCTCTGATATGGGCTGCAGCATGCTACCTGTAAACGGGATCTACAAAAGCACCTTGCAAAATAATATCCTGGAAAATTAACGTCTTACCCGTATCAATACCTGCTCTACTGGCTTGCCGGCCCATCCGCTTGCTGCCAATATGCAATATGAGGGTATTGCATACCCCGTGCTACTTGCCTTCACAGCGCAGGTCCAAACGACGGACCTTGCCCGGCGTCATGCGCTTGATACCGCTCCATAGTACCCCTATGCTGATACGTCCCCCAAAGCATCATGTATGCACGTACAGGCGGGCGCAGTCCGGAGCTGGACCTGCGAGAAGAAGCCCACCGAAACAGCAAACAGCAAACTCCCCCAATCCGGCATCAGCAATCCCCGGAAGAATCGGCATTGTCTTTGTTATATCATACTTGAATCTTCCTGTATATAACTAAAATTCACAGTATGAAAGCATTGCTATTTTTGCCACTGTTAGTGATGAGCGTTTGGATCACTGGCTGTACCAAGAAGTATGAGTACGTTACCCCTAACCAAACCATTCAAACCGATATTCTCCATACCGACTGGAAGCTGGTTAACGACGGGAAAAGCTATGCCGTAACCCTTAGCATGCCTGAAATAACAGACCAGGTGAACCAGGATTTTGGAATAGTGGTATCGGTATCCGCCGATGGCGGTACCTTTGAAGCCATCCCGGAAGTATATGCAGGTTATAGCTACTCTTATACCCATACCACCGGTAGCCTTACCATCGAATCACAGGCCGTAAGCGGCACCGCCGCCGGTACCGCACCCCCGGATCTTACGGTAAAGATTGTACTGGTGGAATCACAACCATAATTTTACTGGTATAACTAAAAATACAGCGGCTGTATCATTCTGTGATGCAGCCGTTTTGTTTTGTAACCCTCTTTTTCATAAACCTACCCGTTTATGTAGGTGGTTGGTGTTATAAATCTTCTTAAATTAGCGATACTGTTATAGAGACCGTTAAAAAGATGCACATTGTAAGGTTTAACCGTTCCACAGAAAATATGAGAAGCCAAAACAATTGAAACGTTATAGTCTATTCGCTCTGTCTGATACAACAGCATCCTTTTAGCAGCCCCAGTTAAATTTAATATCATCATGGAAAATTCATTTAATCGCAGCGCTATGCGTTTAATATCCGCGTTGCTGCTGGCCATCACCAGCCCCTGCATTGCCAATGCCCAGGGTTCCAATAACCACCACGTTCTAACACATGCCAATTGGACCAATGAGCTGAACCTGCAGATCCCCTATGAGCAATTCAGCATTTGTGCGGGCGACAATGCCGTGCTGATCGCCACCTCTGGTCATATTTTCCCCGAAACCCTGTGGTACGATGCACCTAAAGGCGGCAAGCTATTGCACACCGGTAGCACCTTTAAGGTGAATCCAACGGAAACCACCGTGTATTATGCCGCTTCAGAGCTGTATACGGAAGAACGTGGCCGCGATGCCATTACCGTTACGGTTAGCAACTGCCAGCGCCGCCAGGCTATTGGCGATGATGTGGGTTATGTAGAGGTACCTGCCAAAGCCGTAAAGCTGCAATTAACCGCCAACACAGAAACCGGCGAGCTGTTATTGCAAGGCAAAGAGAACTGGGATGGCAGCCTGCTCACCATACAAAACAGCCAGGGTAAAGAAGTACAGCGTGAAGTGCTGAAAGGCGAACGTTTCCGTTTATCCGGCCGGTATATGGAGGGGGTGTATATTGTGAATGTAACCACACCGGAAGGTAAAACGCTGATCGGGAAGCTGAGGTTGTATCAATAAGTAATTGTTGGAATAAACTACGAAAGTCGTTGCCTTGTTCTATTATTATCCGAAAAATTTCAGACGTTAAACACCTCATAACGTTATTAGTTCTGTCTGCACTTCACTATAGTTCCGTATCTTAGGATGATATTGTTTATTATCTTCTGCTTCCGTTTTGGAGGCTTAATGGGTGTGTCGTGTTGAACCGCTGTTCCGGATTAAGCACCGGGCTTAATTAAATTCAAGTAGCCTTCAGTAGGTTTTTCACATTGTTAATAATTAGAGCCGTTTATGTAACTGGGATCCCCAAAAACATAAACATCCCTAATTAACTAATTGATTGTCAGTACTATTCTTATGTAACGGTTATGTAACTGGAAATGAAAAATTGGGAAAACCGGGCAATGGCACTACTGGATAGAAGTCTGGTGCCGGTACCTGC
>NZ_DATCRF010000066.1:0-8168 GCF_036569125.1 Chitinophaga sp.
GGCTTAACAGGGTGCAGGTAGCAACATGCATCAGGTCCTGTTTCTGCTCTTTGGTGTATTTCTTTTTCAGTTTTCCCAGCTCCTGGATCCCTATCAGGAACAGGATAGCTTCCATATTCGGCTTTTTACCAAAACGCTCGGTTAACTGGTTAATAACCCCTTCCCATTGCTGCTCAAAATCGCTCATAACTGTATATATGATTGTCAGGTAATGATTTGTTACAGCCGCAAAGGTACGTTATAAAAAAAGATGATATAAATATGCCAGGGCTTTATTAACTTGGGGCCGCCGGTTTTAGTTACGAATTGAGGAATTATAAATTATGAATTTTAACCATTTGGTATGCCCGTTCGTAATCCGTAATTGATAATTCGTATTATATTAACAGCACTTTAACTGCCTAACCTGGCTGTGGTACAGCGTTTTGTGAGTAGAATGTTTATTTTAGCAAACTTGAAAAACACATACATCGCATGGAGAATACATCGCAAGATATCCGTCAATTGAATGAAAAGATCCACCAGGCCAGCGCATTTGTTGACCTGTTGAATATTGAGCTGGGAAAAGTGATCGTTGGCCAGCGCTACATGGTAGAACGCCTTTTAATTGGTCTGCTGGCCCAGGGGCACGTGCTGCTGGAAGGGGTGCCCGGCCTGGCAAAAACCTTGTCCATCAAGTCTTTATCATCCGCTATTAATGCAAAATTCAGCCGTATACAGTTCACACCGGACCTTTTACCGGCCGATGTGGTAGGTACCATGATCTATAACCAGCAGCGTAACGAGTTTGTGGTGCGTAAAGGGCCCATCTTTGCCAACTTTATCCTGGCAGATGAAATTAACCGTGCCCCGGCAAAAGTGCAGAGCGCCCTGCTGGAAGCCATGCAGGAAAAACAGATCACCATTGGCGATACTACCTTTAAGCTGGAAGAGCCTTTCCTGGTACTGGCCACCCAGAACCCGATAGAGCAGGAAGGTACCTACACCCTGCCCGAAGCACAGGTAGACCGTTTTATGCTGAAAGTAGTGATCGGCTATCCCACCAAGGAAGAAGAAAGACACATCATCCGCCAGAACCTGAACCCGGACGGCATGAGCGCCATTAACCCGGTAATAAACCCGGGCGATATTGTGCAGGCCCGCAAGCTGGTAAGGGAAGTATATATGGACGAAAAAATAGAACGTTATATACTGGATATAGTATTTGCAACCCGCCACCCGGAAGAGTATAAGCTGCAAAAGCTGAAGCCGCTGATCTCCTACGGCGGATCGCCCCGCGCCAGCATTAGCCTGGCCTGGGCTGCAAAATCCTATGCGTTCATGAAACGCCGCGGATATGTGATACCGGAAGATGTGCGCAGCATTTGCTTTGATGTAATGCGCCACCGCGTAGGCCTTACCTACGAGGCAGAAGCAGAGAACGTAACCTCTGAGAACATCCTGAGCGAAATACTGAATGCCGTTGAAGTGCCATAAGATAGTTGGCAGTTGTTAGTGGGCAGTTGGCAGTATTAATTATTAATTATTCATTCTTAATTATTTGACTGGGTGGATACAGCAGAAATACTCAAAAAGGTAAGACGCATAGAAATGAAGACCCGCGGGCTCTCCAACCACATTTTTTCCGGGGAGTACCACAGCGCCTTTAAAGGAAGGGGCATGTCGTTCAGTGAGGTAAGGGAATACCAGTTTGGAGATGATGTACGGTCTATTGACTGGAATGTAACAGCACGGTTCAACCATCCCTTTGTAAAGATCTTTGAAGAGGAAAGAGAGCTCACCGTAATGCTGCTGGTGGATGTAAGTGAAAGCTCTGCATTTGGTACCGTGCACCAGAATAAGCGTAACCTTACAACGGAAATATGCGCCGTACTGGCCTTTTCCGCTATCAATAACAACGATAAGGTGGGGGTGATATTTTTTAGCGACGGGGTGGAGAAATACATTCCACCCAAAAAGGGCAAATCACATATCCTGTTCATTATCCGGGAGCTGCTTTCTTTTAAACCTAAAAAGAAAGGCACCAACATCCGGGAAACCCTTCGCTTCTTTAACAATGCCGCCAAAAAGCGGAGCATTGTTTTCCTGCTGAGCGATTTCCTGGCAGGCGACTACCAGGATGCGCTGACCATCGCCTCACGCCGGCATGATATGGTGGGCATACATGTGTATGACCAGCGCGATAAGGAGCTGCCGCCGGTAGGCCTTATACAGGCCGTGGATGCTGAAACGGGCGGCCGCCAGTGGGTAGATGCAGCTGATAAACGGGTGCAGCAGTACTACACCCAGCAGTTCCTGCAGCACACACAATACTGCCGCAGCGCATTCCTGAAAAGCGGGGCCGAGCTGGTAAGTGTGCGTACCGACGAAGATTACGTAAAAGCATTGCAAACATTTTTCCTGAACCGGGCATAAGTTTTAAAGCGGAGCAAAAACCATCATGCGAAAAAGAATAATCTTACAGCGTATTTTTTTATTTGTATTGCTGGGATACCTGTGTCCTTTCCGCTTGCTGGCCCAGGATCATTACCAGATCAAGGCCCTGGCCGATACCGATAAGATACGTATAGGCGAACAGGTTAAGCTGGAGCTGTCGGCCAAAGTGGATCTGAACCAGCTGAAAGCCGCTAACCTGCGGCTCACCTTTCCTAACCTGCCGGATTCTTTTAATCACTGGGAGGTAGTGGACCGCTCCAAGCTGGATACCGTTACCAACGCCAATAACAACGAAACTTTTTTTAAACAAACCTTTACTCTTACCAGTTTTGACTCCGGCCGCTGGGATATACCCGCGCTGCGGTTCGATGTATTTTCCCCTGCCGGTATGGTGGATTCTGCTTTTTCGCAGCCCATTGGTATAGATGTAAATACCGTTACCGTAGATACCACCAAAGCATTTAAGCCCATTAAAAGTGTGCGCACGGTGTCCTGGAACATTTGGGATTACTGGCTGTACATGGCTATTGGCGCAGCGGTAGTGCTGTTGGGCCTTGGCTTGTGGCTATACTTCCGTAAGCGCCCGGTTAAGGAAAAAGTGGTGCCTGCAGCGCCGCTGGAACCGGTGTACGACCGTACCCTGCGCCTGTTAAAAGAGCTGGATGCAGAAAAAGTATGGCAGCAGGGTAATGTGAAAGAATATTATACAAGGCTCACGGATATTTTGCGTACCTATTTTGAGGAGCAGTTTGGCATAGCTGCACTGGAACAAACTACGGCCGAGCTGTTGCAGAACATAAAACCGGTGACCATCCTGAACCAGCAGCGCGATAAGCTGCGGGCGCTGTTGTCGCTGGCCGACCTGGCGAAGTTTGCAAAGCTGCAGCCCACGCCGCAGGAGCACGAAGAAAGTATGCACAAAGCCGTTGAAATAGTGGAGTGGACCAAACCGGCCGCTAAACCGGTGGAGGAGCAGAAAGCGTAAAGCTCAAAGCAGAAAGCGTAAAGCAGAAAGCAGAAAGCAAAAAGCACAAAACAAAAGGCCTTCAGCAAAGCACAATCAGCTTTATGCTTTATGCCTTCAGCTTTCCGCTTAATTCGTAATTGATAATTCGTAATTCAACTAATGGACCTGTCGATCTGGAAAAATATAACATTTGCCTATCCCTGGTGTTTCTGGTTATTGTTACTGGTGCCGGTATTTATTTACTGGTATTTTAAACAACAGCAGCGGCAGCAGGGCGCTTTGCAGGTATCCTCCATACAGGGCCTTAAAGGGCTGCCGGTGTCCTGGAAAGTACAGTTCCGGCCGGTGCTGCTGGTGCTGCGTGTACTGGCTTTTGCAGCCCTGGTAACAGCCCTGGCCCGCCCGCAAACCAGCAATACCTCTGAAAATATTGACAGTGAGGGTATAGATATTACCCTGAGCATAGACATTTCCGGTAGTATGCTGGCAGAAGACCTGCAGCCCAACCGCCTGGAAGCCGCCAAGAAAGTAGCTGTGGATTTTGTGAATAAACGCATCAGCGACCGTATCGGCCTGGTGATCTTTTCCGGCGAAAGCTTTACGCAATGCCCTATCACCACCGACCATGCAGTGCTGGAAAACCAGATCATGCAGGTAAAAAGCGGTATGCTGCAGGATGGCACTGCCATTGGGATGGGCCTGGCCACCGCGGTAGACCGTTTACGCAGCAGCAAAGCCCAGAGCAAGGTTATTATCCTGCTTACGGATGGGGTTAACAATACCGGCCTGGTAGATCCTATTACTGCGCTGGAAATAGCCAAAGCCTTTAAGATCCGGGTATATACCATTGGCATTGGTACCTATGGCAAAGCGCCCTTTCCTATGACCATGCCGGATGGCAGCATACAGATGCAAATGCAGGATGTGCAGATCGATGAGCAGCTGATGAAAAAAATATCTTCTGAAACCGGCGGCAAATACTTCCGCGCTACCAATACCATAGCCTTACAGCGCATTTACGATGAAATTGATAAGCTGGAAAAAACCAAGGTAGAGATCACGTCCTATAAACGTTACGCAGAACATTTTTTCCCGCTGGCTATGCTGGCCCTGGCCTGCCTGCTGCTGGAAGTGGTGCTGCGTTACACGGCTTTCCGTAGTTTACCGTAACTTCGCCCCTTCATGCAAGGAACCGTTTACAGATCTACCGGCAGCTGGTACCAGGTAAAAACAGTGGATGGCGGGCTTTACCAGGCCCGTATGAAAGGTGTTTTTAAGATGGATGAGGACATTACCTCCACCAATCCCATTGCCGTGGGCGACATTGTAGAAGTAGTAGAAGAAGAAAAAGAGGCCGCCAATGCCATGATCACGGAAATTGCGCCCCGCCGCAATTATATTGTCCGCAGCTCTCCCCATAAAAGATCACACAAACATATTGTAGCCGCCAACCTGGATCAGGCAGTGCTGGTATGCACCATTAAGGAGCCCCGCACCTCCCGCGGGTTTATAGACCGGTTCCTGGTAACGGCCGCTGCTTACCATATTCCGGCCATCCTGGTGTTCAATAAAAAAGACCTGCTGAAAGAAAAGGACCGGGAAAAGTTTCTGGAAATGGCAGATGTGTATACGGATATTGGCTACCCGGTGCTGTTGATCTCTGCTGCTAAGGGCGAAGGGATAAGCGAGGTACAGGAAATGCTGAAAGATAAGGTAACCTTAATGTCCGGCCACTCGGGGGTAGGCAAATCCTCCCTTATTAACCAGCTGCTGCCCGGTATGCAGCTGCGTACAAAAGAAGTAAGCGGCTGGAGCGGTAAAGGCCTGCACACCACCACTTTTGCAGAAATGTTCGACCTGCCGGATGGCGGACAGATAATAGATACCCCCGGTTTGCGCGAGTTCGGGATCATTGACATCCCTAAAACAGAATTATCGCATTACTTCCTGGAAATGCAGCCCTATATTACGCAGTGCCAGTTCAATAACTGCCTGCATATCAATGAGCCCGGCTGCGCGGTAAAAGCGGCCGTAGAAGAAGGGGAGATAGATACAGATAGGTACATCAGCTACGCTACCATCCTGGAAACCATAGAAGAAGAACGTTATTAACCCCGTTTCTTGGGTTTATTCAGCTCATCCAGCACTTTTTCCGCACCCCAGTTCTTTTTGGGTTGAGGACAGCCGGTTTTCTGTGTTTTGCAGGCGCTCATGGTTAGCAGGCCGGCAACGATCAGCAATAGGGTAATTTTGTGTCGCATAGGGTATGGAATAGCTTAGAATACGCGGCTGTCCATTTGTTTACGGGCCTTCCGGTTGTCGCTTTTATTGCCTTTGGTATAAAAGTTATTGGCGGGGCAGCCGTTTTGCGTAGCACACCCGGTAGCTACCATAGCGGTAAGCCACATCAGGAGTAAAAGTTTCTTCATAGGTATCTGTAATTTGTAATTTACTGCAATATAATGATTTTTTACTATTTGAACCAGCTTGAGTACATGAGATAATTGTTAGCAATACGGTCTATTTCGCCGCTGATCAGCTCCTGGCTGATGTCTTTTACCTTTTTGGCCGGCACCCCGGCATAAATGGTGCCTGCCTCTACCTGGGTACCTTCCAGCACCACCGCACCGGCGGCAATAATGCTGTTGCTGCCAATACGGGCATTATCCATTACAATGGCGCCCATGCCTATCAGCACATTATCATCAACGGTACAGCCATGCACAATGGCATTATGGCCTATGGATACATTGTTGCCGATAATGGCTTTTGTTTTTTCGTAGGTGCAGTGAATAACGGCGCCGTCCTGTATATTCACCTTATTGCCTATACGAATACTGTTCACATCGCCCCGCACCACGGCATTGAACCATATGCTGCAATCGTTGCCCATGGTTACATCACCTACAATGGTAGCGTTGGGGGCAATAAAACAGTTGTTGCCAAATTCCGGCTGTATTCCTTTTACTGGTAGTATAACAGGCATCATTTATAGATTTAAGAGCAGTTAGCAATTAGCAGTTAGCAGTTAGTTTTTAGCTGTTAGTTGTAATAGCTGCAAGTTATTGGTTAACCGCTACAAATAATAATCCACAATGGCCCATCAGGTAGAACGCAAATTTTTTCTATTCTATTATAACCGGCCATTTTTCTTTCCCAAGCTAAGCGTTGGCCGCCAACAGCTAAAAGCTTGTATAATTACTACCTTCGCATTTGTATGAATAACCGGCAGCTTTTTTTACGGCATGTAGCACAAACTTCAGATGCGCCGCTGGCGCTGGAGATCACCAAAGCCCAGGGAATGTATATGTGGGATGCAGCAGGCAAGCGCATCATGGACCTTATTGCAGGCATCAGTGTATGTAATATAGGGCATTGCCATCCCAGAGTGGTACAAGCCATACAGGATCAGGCGCAGCAATATATGCACCTGCTGGTGTATGGCGAACTGGTACAGTCGCCCCAGGTAGCTTTTGCCGCCAGGTTAACGGAGCACCTGCCCGCTGCGCTGGACAGTGTGTACTTTACTAACTCCGGTACCGAAGCGGTGGAAGGCGCCATGAAGCTGGCCAAACGCTATACCGGCCGTACGGAGATCATTGCCTTTAAGAACAGCTACCATGGATCTACCCAGGGCTCTCTGAGTATTATGGGGCAGGAGGAATGGCGCAATGCCTACCGCCCCCTGCTGCCGGATATTCAGCACCTGGATTATAATGATTTCAGCTCATTGGAGCATATTACTACCCGCACCGCCTGCGTAATTGCAGAAACCGTGCAGGCTGAAGCAGGCGTACGTCCGCCCCAACAGGAATGGTTACACGCCCTGCGGCAAAAATGCACCGAAACCGGCGTCCTCCTGGTGCTGGACGAGATCCAATGTGGGCTGGGCCGCAATGGCGCCTTATGGGGTTTTGAACGTTTTGGCGTAGTGCCCGACGTATTATTGCTGGGTAAAGCCCTGGGCGGCGGTATGCCCCTGGGAGCTTTCATTGCCTCCCGCGATATTATGTGGAGCCTTACCCATAACCCGGTGCTGGGGCACATTACCACTTTTGGCGGCCACCCTGTTAGCTGCGCTGCCGGCTTAGCAGCCCTGAATGCCTTGCTGGATGAAGATATTATCCCATCGGTTAAAGAAAAGGAGCAGCTTTTTCATCAATATCTGCAGCACCCCGCCATTAAGGAAGTACGCTCCCAGGGCCTGCTGATGGCCATTGAGTTAGCGGATTTCCCCTTTAATAAAAAGGTAATAGATGAATGCATCAGCCAGGGCCTGCTTACCGACTGGTTCCTGTTTGCACCGGAATGTTTGCGCATAGCCCCGCCATTGATTATTAGTAAGGAGGAGATTAAGGAAGCATGTGGGGTGATTATAGCGGCGTTGGATAAAATCGCAGCATTGCAAATAAGGGGGTAGCAGCAAACTGGTGGCGGCTTGCTAACTAACCATTCAGCTGGTTGCTGTTTACACCGTAATGTTTGCGTATGGTACCTTCATTGATCATACGCGACTGAATTAAGAACGCCGGTGAATAGGCGAATGACTACAGCAGCATAAATAATGAGCAGCATTAGATAAATGAGCTGGCAATAATCATTTAGTGCCATGTGTCAATTTTTTACTGCTTTATCACAGATGCTAACTACCGGCGCAATTTCAGTACTACCGCAACCCCGATCTGCGACGGCCGCTCTTGCAGGTCCAAACAACGAACCTTGGCCGGCGTCATCCGCTTGATAAAGCCTAATAGACCGCCAACCC
>NZ_DATCRF010000067.1:0-2691 GCF_036569125.1 Chitinophaga sp.
TCTGAATTATTATAATCCGTCCAGATATCGCTGCCCAGTTTTGAAATGTATTGTATGCCTTTGTCGCGTAACGCTGGATAATCTTCTGCGGGCAGCAGCGGATTGGATTTTATTAAATTAACTGGCTCTTGCATGTCAGCTTATTTTATGGGAATAGATCATTTGGGGTTCTTCTTGTCCGTTTTCTTTTTAGTGCCGGTTAGCTTCAGTGGTGCTGCGGGCGCTTTTTCAGGCGCCGCCGGTTTATCGGTTGCTGCTGTTTTGGCCGGAGGAATAGTATCCTTTGCCGCAGGGTTTACCGTTGGACCGGCTGGTGCTGTTTTATCTGTTACGGGAGTATCCACTGCTGGTTTACCGGCAGCCAGCTTCTCCGCTGCGGCTTTATCAGCGGCTGTTTTTTCTGCAGCAACTTTCCCGGCTGCCAATTTCTCTGCGGCTGCTTTATCGGCGGTTGCTTTTTCTGCAGCAACTTTCTCCGCGGCCAGTTTATCGGCAGCTGTTTTTTCAGCAGCAACTTTGCCGGCAGCCAATTTCTCAGCCGCCAGCTTTTCAGCCGCCGCTTTCTCCGCAGCTGCTTTATCAGCCGTTGTTACCTTATCCGGCGCGGTGCTTACCGGTGGTTTGGTATCTGTTGCAGGTTTAGGCGGTACCGGGTCAGTGGCCTGCGGCGTGCGCGGAACATTGGCTACAGGGCCGGGTACCGGCGTTCTGGTGGCCACTCTTTGCTCGCAGCGTGATGGTTTAACCGGCTCCTCATAAGGTATAATAATATGTTTAGGTACTGATACCAGTATGGAGCGTGGGGTAGAGGGCTGCGCTACTACCACACCAATAAAGTTCAGCTGGTCCTGCAACAGGCGTTCTACATCGTCGCAGCCGGTTAGCTGGTTCAGTACTTCCGGCATGTCGTTATTGCCCTGGTCATCATCACGCTCATTATCTGTTTCCGGCGGACAACATTCATCCTTACATACAAACAGCAGGAAGTCAGTAATGAAATCTACATACGGCCTTTCTTCAATGAAATTTACAATGGAAGATGCGTAGATCTTTTGCCCGAACTTCACATCTGCATTTTCATCAAAGGCCCAGGGGGTCAGGAACTGTACCAGCTCCTCATTCAGCTTTTTCAGGAAAAAGCCTTTATCTGTACCGGATACAAATTTTACACGGAAAAAGGTAAGCACCTGCTCATACAGCGGGTTACGCGCCCTGATCTGTACAAAGGGTGAGCTGCGTTTTTTCAGGTAGGCTTCGATCTCCAGCAGGGTACGGCGGCTGGTTTTAGGCTGCAAGGGGTTAATAGCATTCCGGTTCTTCAGGTTGGCTATTGCCACCAGCAGTACGTGCCCCGGTGTTACCTGCGGGCCGCAGCAGGTGGTTTCCGGCATGCCGTCTGAATTTAGTTCCGTATGTTCCCTGCACAGGCAATTGGGATCGGTATGCGGAATGCATTTCACTTTATAAATGCTGGGGAAACGGTCCAGCACCAGGTGCTCATAATCCCATGCGTTAATGGCGCGTGCCTTATGGCGCAGGCGCTCGCTTACACGGGTATAAAATTCCTTGCCTGCCTCTGCATGTTTGCCATCAAAGGAAGCAAAGGGCTGCAATACTTTACTTACTTCCGCCACCTTTACAGACAGCTTGCTGATGCTGCCTGCGGGCAGCGCGTTATCAAAATGCGAAGGGGCGTTACCGTTATCATCAAATACTACTTCCACCGCCTGTGCCACTACATCCACCAGCATGGGGAAACGGTCTGCATGTGCAGTTACGCTGGCGCAAAACCAGTGCAGGCCGCCGGTAATAATGGTGTTGTTATTGGTAGCATCTTCCGGTACATCTATTTTAATAATGCCGGTGGTCTGAAAATCGAAGGTGCCGTCAAACACAATGGCTTCGCCTCTCAGCGGGCGCCATTCATTATTGCTCAGGTATGACCAGTGCACCGGCGGCGGATCATTTTCTTCATCCTTAGCCGTACCTTCTGCAAACTGGAACAGGAGGGAAAGCGTTTGCAGGGGCTGTACCTTTTCCAGCCCGATGAATAACATGCCTTCTTCCTGTATATCGCCGGAGTATTGGTTCAGCTGTGTGCCGGTATCAATACCGCTGGCGCTCAGCAATAATTGCGCTAAGTACCGGTCGCTGGCACTGCGGGCCAGGGCCTTGGATTTGGCTTTAGTGATGGCCGCACCTGCCGGTTGTGGTTCAGCATCCAGTGTGGGTTTGGTGGCTAAGCCTGCAGAGGTATCCACAGTGCCGTTACTATCCGTTTGCTGGTCGTACTGGCTGTAGAGGCTTGTCCAGGTGAACTGCGGCAGTAAGGATCCTTTTGCATCTACCAGCAGATCAGCTGCTTTACGGCCAAAACGGGAAGGCAGCTGTTTAATGGGGATCACCACATCATTGAGCTGGGTGAAAGATTTTACTTTACTATTATCGTTTGCGGTCAGGTCTATTTCCACTGCACCAAAGGGATATACGTGGAAGAACTGGTCTGTACCGGCTTCCAGCGCTGCCAGCTCTGAGTAATAGCTCAGTGAAACTTCTTTGATCTTAAAGAAGGCAGCGTAGGCGGCTGATTGCTGGAAGAAATTATCGTTGTTGGGATTAATGAAAAAAGTATTTTCTACCTGCAAAAATCCTTTGGGCGTTTTGCCATTCTCAAACAGGGCAGGGTATACC
>NZ_DATCRF010000068.1:0-7723 GCF_036569125.1 Chitinophaga sp.
CTTTTGTGGCTGCAGATCTTTTATCGCAGGCGGAGCATGGTCCGGATAGCCAGGTGCTGTTAGTGAGCACCAGCGCCGATGTTATTAAGCAGGTGCAGCAGGAAGTAGAGAAACAGCTGGCCGAGCTGCCCCGCCGCAGCATAGCCACGCAGGCGCTGCAACACAGCCGTTTGGTGCTGGTAAAAGATATGGATATTGCCATGGAGCTGTTGAATGCCTATGCACCGGAACACCTGATCATTGCCTGTAAAGATGATATTACGCTGGCAGACGGTGTGGTGAATGCAGGTTCCGTTTTCCTGGGCAATTACTCGCCGGAAAGCGCCGGTGATTATGCCTCCGGCACCAATCATACCCTGCCCACCAATGGTTATGCCCGCGCATACAGCGGCGTATCGCTGGATAGTTTTGTGAAAAAAGTAACCTTCCAGCGTCTTACACAGGAAGGTTTGCAGAATATAGGCAACACCATCGCCGTAATGGCAGCCGCAGAAGGGCTGGATGCCCATAAACGGGCTGTTACCATCCGCTTAATTAATAATTAAAAATGAATAATTAACAATCGTAGTGCCGGCACTTCCTTGTACAATTATTCTCCGTGATTATTAATTCTTAATTATTCATTATTAATTCTCTTTTATGTTCGATCTGAATAAATTATTGCGCAATAATATCCGGCAGTTGGTGCCCTACTCCTCTGCCCGTGATGAGTTCAAGGGTGAGGCCCGCATTTTCCTGGATGCGAACGAGAACAGCTTTGGCTCCCCGCTGCCAACAGATTACAACCGCTACCCCGATCCCATGCAGTGGAAGCTGAAATACAAGCTGGCCGACATTAAAGGCGTACCACCCCAGCATATTTTTATAGGCAATGGCAGCGATGAGGTGATAGATGTGCTGTACCGCGCCTTATGCAATCCCGGGGTGGATAATGTGATCCTTTGTCCGCCTACCTATGGCATGTACGAAGTAAGCGCGCACATTAATGATGTAGTGATCCGGCAGGTAAGCCTTACTGAAGATTTTCAGCTGGATATGCCTGCGCTGCAGCAGGCCATAGATGAGAACACAAAGCTGATCTTTGTTTGCTCGCCCAACAACCCTACCGCCAACTCTATTAACCGTGAGGATATTGAGCTGCTGCTGAATAATTTTGAAGGCGTCCTGGTAGTGGATGAAGCCTATATTAACTTTGCCCGTCAGAAAACATTTATCCAGGAGCTTACAGAATACCCGAACCTGGTGGTAATGCAAACCCTTTCCAAAGCATGGGGCCTGGCTGCATTACGTGTGGGGATGGCTTTTGCCAGTGAAGACATTATACAGGTGATGAACAAGATAAAACCGCCGTATAACATTAGCCAGGCAGCACAGGAGCTGGCATTGCAGGCCCTGGAAAATATAGCGCAGGTAAATGAGTGGATCCGGGAAACCGTGATTGAAAGGGACAGGCTGGCAGCCTCACTGGAAAAGCTGCCGCTGGTAGTAAAAGTATATCCCAGCGATGCAAATTTTATACTCGCTAAAACCATTGATGCCAAAGCCATTTATCAATACCTGGTAACGCTGGGCATTGTAGTGCGCGACCGTTCCCGGGTGGAGCTATGTGCCGGCTGCCTTCGTATTACCGTAGGCACACCGGACGAGAATGAAAAGTTAATAGCAGCATTAGCGGATTATAAAATTGAAGTAGGAAGTATTAAGTAAGTCAAAACATCATTTGCATGAAGCGTGTACTTTTTATAGATCGTGATGGTACCCTTATCAAAGAAGTACCGCCCACTTACCAGATAGATAGCCTGGAGAAAATAGAATACTATCCCAAAGTATTCACCTACATGGTGAAAATAGCCACCGAGCTGGATTACGAGCTGGTAATGGTCACCAACCAGGATGGTATGGGAACGGAATCTTTCCCGGAAGCGCATTTCTGGTTAGTGCAGAACAAGATCATACAGGCCTTTGAGAACGAAGGGGTGGTATTTAAAGCCATACATGTAGACCGTACTTTTCCGCATGAGAATGCGCCTACCCGTAAACCGGGTATTGGGATGCTTACCCAGTATTTTTCTGCCGATTATGACCTGGCTAACTCTTTTGTGATAGGCGACCGTATCACCGATGTACAGTTAGCCAAGAACCTGGGCGCCAAAGCCATCTGGATGAATGAAGGCACCGGCCTGGGAAGCGCGGAAATAAAGGATGCCGCTGCTGCTTTACAGCCGGTAATAGCCCTGGAATCAACCGACTGGGCAAAGATCTATGAGTTCCTGAAGCTGGGCTTAAGGACCGTTACACATACCCGTACTACCAAGGAAACCGATATCAGCATTTCCCTGAACCTGGATGGTAAAGGGCAGGCGCATATTGAAACCGGCCTGGGTTTCTTTGATCATATGTTGGAGCAGATTGCCCGCCATGGCAACATTGACCTTACCATTAAGGCCAAAGGCGACCTGCATATAGATGAGCATCATACCATCGAAGATACCGGCCTGGCGCTGGGAGAGGCCATGGCTCAGGCCCTGGCCGATAAGCGGGGCATGGAGCGTTACGGTTTTTGCCTGCCCATGGACGATTGCCTGGCACAGGTAGCCATTGACTTTGGCGGCCGTAACTGGCTGGTTTGGGATGCTAAGTTTAACCGGGAGAAGATAGGGGAGATGCCTACGGAAATGTTCTTCCACTTCTTTAAGTCCTTTTCAGATGCTGCCAGGTGCAACCTGAACATTAAGGCAGAGGGAGAGAATGAGCATCATAAGATAGAAGCCATCTTTAAAGCCTTTGCCAAAGCTATTAAGATGGCTGTGCGCCGCGATCCGTCTAATTTACAGCTGCCCAGTACCAAGGGGGTGCTTTGAGCATAAAGCAGAAAGGATAAAGCAGAAAGCTGAAAGTTTTCCGGCGGGAAGTTCCTTAAGCACCGGACAGCCGGCATTTGGCCTCAAAAGGTAAGCAGCTTTGTGCTTTCGGCTTTGCGCTTTCGGCTAAAAAGAAGGTAAGCCGCTTTATGCTTTCAGCTTTGCGCTTTCCGCTAAAAAAAATTTGCATTTTCTAAAAAAACTACCCATATTTGCTCCCGTAATGAAACAGAACGTAACATACAAGCATTGGTGGTGGCACGGAATCATATCCTGATCTGTGTTACAGTGCCATAATTTGTATGAACAAATATATTCAGAAGGCTCGCTGTTACACAGCGGGCCTTCTGGCTTTTAGGCAAAGGAGGTAAGCCATCTTACTTCATCCTTCCGACTTCAAAAATCTCAATAATACATGCGTACCATTCAAGTAAGAACGAGATCCAAACAAATGCTGGCAGATGTGTACACCCCGGTGGGCATTTATCTGCGCCTGCGCGATAAGTTCCCCGGCACAGTGCTGCTGGAAAGTACGGACTACCGCGCCAGTGAGAACAGCTTTTCCTTTATCTGTGTAAAGCCCATAGCCGGTATTGAAGTTACCTCTACCTCCAATTTTGAGTTCAAGTATCCCAACCTGCCGGTAGAACGTAAGCAGCTGAAGAATAAAGAAAGCGTGCTGGATGAGCTGCAGCAGTTCTTAAACCAGTTCAGCTTCTCCGGCCAGGTACCTTTACCCGTGGTACGCAGCCTGTTCGGATACACCACTTTTGATGCGGTACAGTTCTTTGAAACCATTGAATTTAATAAGCAGAAACCCAATGGCAACACCATTCCGTTGATGCGTTACCGTTTTTACCAGTACGTAATAGCCATTAACCATTTTAAAGATGAGCTGTACCTCTGTGAGCACCAGGTAGATGGCCTGGACAGTGAGTTTGAGCTGATAGAATCCCTCATCAGGCATAAAGATGTGCCCACCTACGGTTTTACGGCGGTAGGCAATGAAGAAAGCAACATGACGGATGCGGAGTATATGCAGATGGTAGAGCAGGGCAAACAGCACTGTTTCCGGGGCGATGTGTTCCAGGTAGTGCTGTCGCGGGCCTTCCAGCAACGTTATAATGGTGATGAGTTTAATGTATACCGCGCCCTCCGCTCCATCAATCCTTCCCCTTATCTCTTTTACTTCGATTACGGTGATTATAAGCTGATGGGTTCCTCGCCCGAAGCGCAGCTGGTCATCAAAGACAATAAAGCCACCATTCACCCGATAGCAGGCACTTTCCGCAGAACCGGCGATGATGAGCAGGACCAGCAGCTGGCCGATAAGTTATTGCTGGACCCTAAGGAAAATGCAGAACATGTAATGCTGGTAGACCTGGCCCGTAATGACCTGAGCCGCCATGCCAGCAATGTGGAAGTAGAATCTTACCGTAAGATCCAGTTCTACTCGCATGTGATACACCTGGTAAGTGAGGTGGTAGGCAAGATCCAGCCGCATGTAAATCCTTTTTCCCTGCTGGCAGCCACCTTCCCGGCCGGTACCTTAAGCGGGGCGCCCAAATACAGGGCTATGGAGATCATTGACCAGTATGAGCCAACTGCCCGCGGCTTTTACGGCGGCTGTATCGGCGCGGTAAGCTTTAACGGCGATTTTAACCACGCTATTATGATCCGCTCCATGCTCAGCAAGTCCAATACGCTGTATTACCAGGCCGGCGCCGGTGTGGTAGCCAAATCCGTAGCCTCCTCAGAGCTGGAAGAAGTGAGCAATAAACTGAATGCATTAAAACAGGCCATATTGCTGGCCCAAAAAATATAAGTGTGATGAACATACTGGTATTCGATAACTACGATTCTTTTACCTATAACCTGGTACACCTGGTTGAGAAGATCATTAACGGCAAGGTGAAGGTATTTCGCAATGATGAAATACCCCTGGAGCAGATCAACGGATTTGATAAGATCATTTTATCACCCGGCCCCGGCATACCGGAAGAAGCAGGTTTGTTATTACCGCTTATTAAAGAGTACGCCCCTGCGAAATCCATCTTTGGCGTATGCCTGGGCCAGCAGGCCATAGGACAGGCTTTTGGTGCAAACCTTATTAACCTGAAAGAAGTATACCATGGCGTAGCTACCCCGGTGAACATTGTATCCCGCGAGGGACGTCTGTTTAAGGAGCTGCCCGATGAGCTGGAAGTAGGCCGTTATCACTCCTGGGTGGTAGATGAAAAAACATTACCTGCCGAACTAACTGTTACTGCGCGTGATGAGCATGGGTATATTATGGGGCTGCAGCATAATAAGTATGATGTAAGCGGGGTGCAGTTTCACCCGGAAAGCGTGCTGACGCCGCATGGCGAAAAGATCTTACGGAACTGGCTGCAAATGTAACGGGTGCCACACCTTTAACGTGTGCCACACCTCAAAGGTGTGGCACACATAGAACAGCAAATTCTAACCGCTATTACCTGATACATCATGAAAAAAATACTCAACTACCTTTTTGAACATAAAACATTTACCCGGGAGGCTGCAAAGGATATCCTGATCAGCATTTCCAAAGGCATGTATAATGAGAGCGAGCTGGCCGCCTTTATGACGGTGTTCCTGATGCGCAGCATTACCATCAATGAGCTGCTGGGTTTCCGCGATGCCTTGCTGGAGCTGTGCATACCTGTAAAGCTGGATGATTATGATGTGCTGGATATTGTAGGCACCGGCGGCGATGCCAAGAACACGTTCAATATCTCAACGCTATCGTGTTTTATTGTAGCCGGCGCAGGCGCTAAAGTAGCCAAACATGGTAACTATGGCGTATCCTCGATAAGCGGGGCCTCTAACCTCATGGAAACAGCCGGTTATAAATTTAAGAATGATGAAGCTAAATTGCGGGCGGAAATAGAGGAAGCAGGCGTTTGTTTCCTGCATGCGCCGCTGTTTCACCCGGCACTGAAAAATGTAGCCGGTATCCGCCGCCAGCTGGGCATCCGTACATTCTTTAACATGCTGGGGCCACTGGTGAACCCGGCTTTTGCCAAACACCAGCTCATAGGCGTGTACAGCCTGGAAATGGCGCGGGTATATAACTACCTGTTCCAGCAAACAGATAAGCAGTATGCCATTGTACACAGCATGGATGGTTATGATGAGATATCGCTCACCAGCGATGCCCGCATTATTACCAACAAAGGTGAGCAGGACTGGACGCCGGAACAGCTGGGCCGCCGCAGGGTGCACCCCGAAGATATTTACGGCGGCAACTCCGTAGAAGATGCTGCCAAGATCTTTATGAAGATCTTAAAAGGAGAAGGCAGCTGGGCGCAAAATTCCGTAGTGCTGGCCAATTCCGCTATGGGCCTGTATTGTATGGGTAAGTATGAAAACTATACGGATTGTTTTCAGGCAGCAGTTACTTCCCTGGAATCCGGCGCCGCACATAATGCATTTAAGAAATTGATCGATATGCAATGATCTGATTTTAGATATACGATTTACGATTTTAGATTTAGGGGAAGGTCTTCAAAAAGCAGCATTCAAATCTAAAAGCGTAAATCTAAAATCGTAAATATGAATAATATTTTAACTGAAATAGTAGCGCATAAAAAGATAGAGGTTGCGGCCCGCAAACAGCAGCGCAGCGTAGCAGAGCTGGAGCAGGCGCCTGCATTCAAACGTACGCCGTTATCACTGCGCCGGTTCTTACAGGATCCTGCCAAAACCGGTATCATTGCGGAGTTCAAACGCCGCTCGCCCTCCAAGGGATTGATCAACGGGGAGGTGACCGTACAGGATATTACCACGGCATATACCCGCTACGGCGCCTCCGGCCTTTCCGTATTAACAGATGAGAAATTCTTTGGCGGCACGGCCGATGATCTGCAGCAGGCGCGGGCAGCCAATAACATACCCATTCTGCGTAAGGATTTTATGATCGATGAATACCAGATCATAGAAGCAAAGGCAATAGGCGCAGATGTGATCTTACTGATCGCAGAATGTTTAACAGCCGCGGAAGTAGCGCAGCTGGCTGCCTTTGCAAACAACCTGGGGCTGGAAGTGTTGCTGGAAGTGCATAGCGAATCGCAGTTGGAAAAAGTAAGTGAGCATGTGCACCTGGTGGGCGTGAATAATCGTGACCTTACCACTTTTAAAGTAGACTTTAACCGCTCCTGCGAGCTGGCGCCTAAGATACCGGCCGGTAAGCTGAAGGTAGCGGAAAGCGGCATCAATGATCCCGCGGCTATTATAACCTTGAAGCAGGCCGGTTTTGAAGGTTTCCTGATCGGCGAGCATTTTATGCGGCAGGACGATCCTGCCAGGGCCTTTGAGCAATTTGCAGCCGCTATTAAGAGCGGAGAAAATGTAAAATCATAAATACTAAATGTAAAATGTAAAAGTGGAATGCAGCGAATTGGTTAAAGAGGTTTTGTACCTCCATCAACTTTTACATTTGAAATTTTACATTTATCATTTTACATTCTTAAAATCATAATTAATGGAACTCAACATAAAAGTATGCGGCATTACCCGGGAACAGGACCTGCAAGCCCTGGTACAGTATAGTGTGAACTATGCCGGTTTTATCTTTTATGAAAGATCGCCCCGTTTGGTAACAGGTAAGCTGGATGCAGCCACAGTACGCAGCACCACCGGTATAAAAAAGGCAGGTGTGTTTGTAAATGAAGATCTGCAGGCCGTACAACAACTGGTAGCAGATTACGGGCTGGATATGGTTCAGCTGCATGGTAATGAAACACCGGAATATTGCGCGGCCATCAGGAAAGTAGTGCCGGTAGTAAAAGCTTTTCGTATAGGGGAGCAGGTGAGCTGGCAGGAGCTGGCGCCCTTTATAC
>NZ_DATCRF010000069.1:0-5679 GCF_036569125.1 Chitinophaga sp.
ACAGTAAGCTTATCGATTTTCTAATCAGTGAAGGTTATGAGCAGCTTACAGTACTGGATATATCGGAAAAGGCCTTAGAACGCGCTAAGAGCCGTTTGGGTAAAGATGCATCGAAAGTAAATTGGATCGTTTCTGACATCGTTGATTTTAAGCCTGAAGAAACGTACGACCTTTGGCATGACCGTGCTACCTTTCATTTTCTTACTACACCAGCGCAGATATCATCTTACCTGGAACTGGCAGGTAAAAGCGTCAGGGAATACCTTGTCGTTGGCACTTTTTCAGATAATGGCCCCGACAAATGCAGCGGGCTTCCTATTAAGCAATATTCTGAAGCACAGCTACAGCAAACCCTGGCAAAGGATTTTCAGAAAATAAAATGCATAACGGAAGATCATGTCACGCCTTTTGATACCGTGCAGAATTTCACGTTTTGCAGCTTCAGAAAAGCGAACACCGCCCGCGATTAGCACTTCCGATTTTTACAATTTTTTCAGAAGATAGCTTTGCATTTTTGTACCGGATTTCTATTGAGCTAAAAAGACATCATGAAAACAATAGACACTGATTACAAACATTTGTATCAGGCATTGACCGATCATATCCTGAAAGGAGAAGGTTACAGCACACAACAGGACCGGCAGGCAGCATTCGCCAATGAGAATGCCCAACCGTCATTACACTCGCTTATCGAAAAAGTAGCACATCAGGCTTTCAAAATAGTTGATAAAGATATCGATGCGGCCAGGCAGGCCGGGTTCAGTGAAGATCAACTGTTTGAGCTGATCATTTGCGCCGCGGTGGGCCAGGCCTCCCGGCAGTACGAAGCCGGATTGGCCGCATTAGCTGAAGCAAAAAAAGAAGGAGGTTCGTATGCGTCTTAACATATTAAACAATGGTTATAAGCTGGGTACAAAATTGCTTTTCGGCATCATTAAATTGTTCTCCGGTTACCCCTTGCCGGATGCTGCCAAAATAGTATTTTACCGTCCCGGTTTTTACGGTAATCCGGCTAAAAACTTTACACACAGAGCCCTGCGTGGCCCGTCCGCCTGGTCAGTGGGCGAAAGGGAGCTTATGGCAGCCTACATATCCGGCATGAATGCATGTACTTTTTGCGTTAAGGCGCACAGCGCCGTTTCCACGAAAGCATATGACAATGCAACTATTGTGGATCAAGTCCTGGCTGATTTAAATACCGCCGCGATAGATGCACCTTTGAAGGCGACCTTGACCATGTTAGGCAAACTGACGCGGGAAAATTCTATCAATGCGGCTGATGTGCGTGCTGTCTTAGATGCCGGTGTATCTTCCCAACAGATTGAGGATGCCTTAGCTATTTGCTTTGCGTTTAATGTTACCAACCGGCTGGCAGATGCCTTCGGATTTTTTGTACCATCAGATAAAGCGTTTGAAGCCGGCGCCAGCTACCTGTTAAAACGAGGATATGCCTGATGATGCTGCTAAGTGAATACCGCTCTTTCCGCAACCATACTTTTACCCTATAATTTACATTATGTTAAATAACTAACTCCCACAAATTCAACCACTTCCAGCTTCAATCCTCTCCATCCTCATTCGACACCGCTCCATAAACCACTCCCCAACCATTCCCCCGATCCTATTTCTCCAACCCATGAATTTTCGAATGCTCAAACAGTTTAATCCAGCCTTTTTTACCGATCATAAACGAAGTATATTTATTCGTAGGGCCACCGGAAAAAGCCACAACATAGATATCAAATATCATATTGTTTATCCCAAACAGATCCTTTTTGCGGGGCACAATTTTCATCTCATGTAACGTTACCTCATTATCCTTAAAATTATCATACAGCCCCAATACATAATTATAAAAATCCGCCTCTTCCTGTAAAGAATTAAACAGTAAAGTAATTTGTTTATTGGCACCCGCTGCAGTGTTATTACTGATCGAGCAACCAAGATATTCAGCATCATCCGCCTCAACGTAATACAGGCCAAAATCCTGAACTAACCCGGAGTTTTTCGATCCTATTAACCTGGGGTTTTTCTTTCTTATATCTTCTTTCACTTCTGCCTGGGTTTTCCCAACTTTAAATTGAGAAAACCCATAGGACGATATTAAAACGAATGCAAGAACAAAAGACAATTTTCTAAGCATACATGATATTTTCAAATTCTCCATAAGTAAGATTAAGTCCCCAAACACCGCAACAACAAGTTGTATAAATTTCAGATTATCAGTATCTTTTGCCGGATTAAAACTTATAGTTGGCAGTAACTGACAGCACATTACCCGGATTAGAGGACATCTCTTTTTTAAGATCACCGTCCACATAGATCTGAACTTTTAGTACAGTAGCATTATTAGCCCCTGTCGCGTTAACCACGATATTGGCATTGTAAGCGCCGGCTGGCGCCGTAAGTTCAGGACTGCTCCAGGTTTTGCCTGTAAGGTTGTCGGCAACGCGTGCATCGCCATCCACCCCATATGAGGCAGTTGCAATGCTGCCGCCGGGGTTAGTTTCCGCTTTAAATACCACCTTGTGGGTGCTGGATGGGCCTGGGTTGTCATCATCCTTGGAACAGGATACAGTCAGAATAGTGGTGATCAGGGTGCTAACGATAAATAGTTTTTTAAGCATACACGAAGTTTAAATTCAAAAATGTCTGGGTTATATAAACGACACGAAATTACTTTGGTCACCTGCGCCAGGCAATGCCGCTAACCAGTCATTTTCGTATAGCTGTTTTCAGCTATTCCCGGTTAGCTTGTTGACCGCTATCTTCATTGATCAGAATTTGGATACGCTATGAAAACTTTTTTTGCTTTGCTGCTTACCGGAATTTTGTTAGCCTGTTACTGCCAGGGTCAGAACGTGCCGGGGCGGTTTAATAAAGACAGTCTTGCCAGGGTGCTGGATAGCTCCGTCAGCGACAGCCTGAAAGCCAGGGCAGGTTTTCTTTTGGCCGATCAATGGATGGATAAAGACACAGGGCTGGCAAAAAAGTATGTCATCGCGGGCGAGAGATTTGGTGGGGCCTACCCTTTCTGGAAAGCCGTTTCACTGCTTTACCGCGCTAAGCTAATTGTGGATACAGCACCCGATTCAGCGGCCGGCATGTTCCTGCAGGCCGAAAAGAAACTAAAAGGATTTCACAGCCGGGAAGCCGCGTTTTTCCGCTCGGTATGCTGGCACGATTATGCAAAGGTGTTTCACATCTACAAAGACGATCCCGAAACTTATATCAACCTGCTGCTTAACCAGGCCATACCGCTGGTGCTGCAGTCCGGCGATCAATTGTACCTGGGAAAAAATTACCTGGATATCTCCTTTGGGTTTAAAAACCTGCGGGAATTTTCAAAAGCGGAAACTTACCTGCACCGCGCCATTGAAACATTGCGTAACATACCGGGCAATACCACCTATCTGGCCGCCACCTATCACACTTTGTCGGAGAACTGCTCCCTCTCCGGCAAACCCGCCCAGGCGGCCCTGTACCTCGACAGCATGCAGCTTTTATTAACGCCATATCCCAAAGCAGAGGCCTGGCTGGATTATTACGCGGCAGAAAGCATGCGGCTTACCATTGCCGAAAACTATGAACAATCCCTGGAGACGGTGGATAAGGGCATTGCCTTAGCACAACAATTGCAACAGCCCTACCCGGAGCAACGGCTGCTGCTGCAAAAGTTCTATGCGCTCTATAACAGCAGGAACCTTACCCGGGCGCGCGATGTAGCCCTTGACCTTACCTGGCGGAAACCGTTTATAGACAATGCCTCCAACCGGCTGCAGCTTTTTTACGGGCTGGTAGCAACCTATGAGGATCTTAAAAATATTCCGGAAGCATATAAATGGCTGCAACGCTACAGCCAGTTAAGCGACAGCCTGGCCAAAAGCAACCTGGAAACCAGGATCAATGCGCTGGAGATAAAATTCAGGAATGCAGAACACCAGAAGAAAATTGCTGAATTGAACGCAGCAAACGAAAAAACAGGTTTTGCATTAAAACGTACCCGGCTCCTGAGCTGGTCGCTGGGGCTGATCAGCGCATTGTTATTAATGGTGCTGCTGCTCTGGTATCTTTTTTATAAAAGCAGGAAAAAAGCGGCGATACAACAGGAACAGATTAAGATCTCGCATGCAATGCTGCAGGGTCAGGAAGAAGAACGCGGGCGCGTAGCGCGGGACCTGCACGATGGCCTTGGCGGCCTGCTGGCCTCTGTTCAAATGAATCTTTCTGAAGCTGCGTCAGGTGATCTTAATGGAAACCGGCCAACGCTGAATACCGCCGTTGGCCAGCTCAATAAGTCGATAAGTGAGCTGAGAAGAATTGCCCATAACATGATGCCGGAGATGTTGCTGCGCCTGGGCCTGGAGGCAGCATTGCGAGACCTCTGCGATTCATTCATGCCGGAAACAACGGCCATCCGCTTCCAGTGTTATGATATAAGCCCAAGCCTGCCGCAACAGGAGCAGGTCATGATCTACCGTATCATCCAGGAACTGCTTACCAATGCGGTCAAACATGCGTCGGCAACAAGAGTGCTGCTGCAGTGCAACCAGCGCGGTCGGCGTTTTTTTATTACGGTGGAAGATAACGGGGTGGGTTTTGATATGATTGCAGGCCACCAAAAGCAAGGCATGGGTATTAGTAACATCCGCGACCGGGTTGCCTACCTGAATGGTAATATAGATATACTCGCCGGGCCGAACGGACAAGGAACTTCCATAAATATTGAGGTATATGTCACAAACGAAATACAAATTGGCCATACTGGATGATCATCCTGTTGTACTGGAAGGATTGGTGAAGGTGCTCTCCAAACAGGATATGTTTGAAATAAAAGGCGCATTCACCACCGGCCGGGAACTGATGCAGTTCTTTAACGATAACCAGGTTGATGTGATCTTGCTGGATATTATCCTGCCGGACATCAGCGGGATGGATCTGTGCAAACAGATCAAAACAATATCACCTGATACCATTGTGCTGGCCCTGAGCAATCATGAGCAACGGAGCGCTGTCATGAAAATGCTGGAGAATGGCGCCAGTGGCTACCTGCTTAAAAATGCAACGATCGAAGAGCTTACCGCTTGTATCCATGCAGCATTAAACGGTCAGATCGTTTTCAGTGAAAGCATTGAGAAGATCATTACCCGGCCGGCAGCTCAGGTGGCTGAACCGGTAATGCTGACGGCCCGGGAACAGGAGATCTTAAAGCTTATAGCCACCGGGATCACCACCCGGAAAATTGCAGAAACACTCTTTCTAAGCAAGTTTACCGTGGAAAACCACCGCAAGAACATCCTGCAAAAATTTGGTGTGAAGAATGTGGCGGAGCTTATCAGCACCGCAAGCCAGCGCGGATTACTCTAAGCAGCCAGCATCCCCTGGGGTTAACTCCCAATAGATTCAGGCCGGCTCACTCCTTAGTGGAAAACTCACTGTAAAAGTACTCCCCACACCAATCTCGCTCTTTACGGTAATTACACCGTCCATGGCTTCCGTTAAGCTCTTTATAATTGAAAGCCCCAGCCCAATGCCGCCCAGCTGGGTTTTGAACCCGTTCGACAGCTGCCGGTATTCCTGGAAGATCAGCGGCAGATCGGCGGTGGAAATACCAATGCCCTGGTCCGTGATCTCTATGCTAAACCGGTCTGCATCCGCAAAACAGGTAACGGATACCAC
>NZ_DATCRF010000070.1:0-5099 GCF_036569125.1 Chitinophaga sp.
GCCTATTATAAGCAGGCTAACCTGCCTTTCATTCGTATCGGAGATCATGCGGAAAAAATACAGCTATGGAATATTGATAGCACCGCGTAAGGTACTATTAACAGAAAATTAATAGCTAACTGCTAACAGCTAATAGCTAACTGCTAGTATCACAGCCACCCAAACAGGCCGCTCTTCTCCATACCTATATACACCCCGTCCTCCCGCTTTTCAATAGGGTAGGTTTTCAGGTAATATCCCTCCCCGCTGCTATTATACCCGTTCTTCACACTAAACCGGTAACGATGTATGGGACACACCGCGTTACCATCATTATCAATAAAACCATCGGCCATAATACCACTGGCATGCGGACATTTGTATGCAAAAGCGTATAGCTGTGACTGATATTGGGTACAGCAGATCGTTTTACCGTTTACATCTACAGTGATGATCTCCTGTTCTGCTACTATCAAATTCTCTGCATCTATCTTATACCAGGTGTATTGTTTGGCCATATGTCCTAATGTTAAATGGTTACAGGATCTGTAACCATTCAGCTATTCTAATAAAAATATTCCGATTTGTAAGGATAGCGCTCCCGGTACAGGGTCATCACTTTATCCATAATGGTTTTACGCAGCTCCTCAATGTTGCGGCGTTCCAGGGCAGATATGAACACGCAATTACCATTGGTTTTCTGTTCCCAGGTTTCCTTTAGCTGCCGTAAAATATCCTGCTTTACTTCAGGGGCCAGCCACTTGTCAAAGGTTTGCTCCTCGTACAGGTCCATCTTGTTAAAGATCATGATGGTGGGCTTGTCAATAGCCTTCAGCTCATGCAAAGTGCGGTTCACTACCTCCACCTGGTCCTCGTACTGCGGATGTGAAATATCCACTACATGCAGCAGGATATCGCTTTCGCGCACCTCGTCCAGCGTGGATTTAAAGCTCTCCACCAAATGGTGGGGCAGCTTGCGGATGAACCCTACCGTATCGCTGAGCAAAAAAGGCGTTTGCTCAAACACCACTTTACGGGTAGTAGTGTCCAGGGTAGCAAACAGCTTGTTCTCTGCAAATACCTCGCTTTTACTGATGAGGTTCATGATGGTGCTTTTGCCCACGTTGGTATAACCTACCAGGGCAACACGAATGTATTCTCCCCGTTCCTTGCGCTGGGTAAGGGCCTGTTTATCTATTTCGCCCAGGCGTTTACGCAGCAGGGAGATCTTATCCTTTACAATACGGCGGTCCGTTTCAATTTCCGTTTCACCAGGGCCCCTGGTACCAATACCGCCACCTAAACGTTCCAGGTGCGTCCACATACCGCGCAGGCGTGGCAGTATGTACTGGTACTGCGCCAGCTCCACCTGCACTTTGGCCTGGGCCGTACGGGCGCGACGGGCAAAGATGTCCAGGATCAGGTCACTGCGGTCTATTACCTTCGCCTTCAGCACCTTTTCAATATTGGAGATCTGCGAGCCGGTTAGCTCATCATCAAATATTACCAATGAAATATCTTTCCCGAAGATGAACTGCCTGATCTCTTCCAGCTTACCCTTACCTATAAAGGTAGCCCGGTCGGGGTGCGCCAGCTTTTGCGTATACCGTTTAACGGTGATTGCGCCGGCAGTTTCCGCCAGGAAGGCCAGCTCGTCCAGGTACTCCTGCACCTGGCGTTCGGTTTGTTCCTGGTGGATCAATCCCACAATAACTGCCTTTTCCTCTTGTTGAACTACTTTCTGCTTATCTAACAATGCTTATAAAAATTTAGGCAAAATTAGGGAATATTTAGTCCATGGTCCATAGTCAATAGTCCATGGCCTGTTTAAGTCCCTCTGGCGCCACAAAAAACAGCCGATGGTTTGACGGCCTGCAATACCCCGGTAAATCCCATAAACGCAGCAGGCTATGGACCACGGACCATCGTCCATGGACTATTTTTCCTACATTTAGCCATCCAAAAAACCGGTTACAACCATGTATAAACCTTTTTTACTGACAGGATTATTGATCTCTACTATGACCATGGCGCAGGATAAAATGACGCCCGAACTGCTCTGGCAGCTGGGGCGGGTGAGCGGCGAAGCTCTGACAGCAGACGGCAAAACCGTTATTTACGGCGTAACGCAATACGACATTGCCGAAAACAAAAGTGAAAAGAACCTGTACGCCATTCCCCTTGCCGGCGGCGAAGCCAAACAGATCACCCAGCAGCCCGGGGGCGAAAACGGTATTGCCGCCCTGCAGGGCCAGCAGATCGGCTACTCCCTGAAAGACCAATGGTGGGAAATGAACGCCGACGGCACCGGCGCTGTACAAAAAACCAATGTGGAAGGCGGTATGCAGAACATCCGCATCTCGCCGGACGGAAAACACATCCTGTTTTCCAAAGAAGTGAAGATCAAAAAAGTGAGCGGCAGCGACTTTTACCCCGACCTGCCGAAATCCAATGTGCAGATCTATGACAACCTGAACTATCGCCACTGGGATACCTGGGAAGACGGCAACTTTCAGCATGTATTTTATGCTACCTATGATAACGGCCAGGTAGGCACGCCCATAGACATTATGGAAGGCGAGCCCTATGACGCCCCGCAAATGCCCTTTGGCGGCGCAGAAGATATGATATGGGCGCCGGATGGTAAAAGCATCCTGTACGTATGCAAAAAGAAATTCGGGAAAGATTATGCCACCAGCACCAACACCGATATTTACGAGTACAACCTTGAAACCCGCAGTACCCGCAACCTCAGCGAGGGCATGATGGGCTACGATGTAAGCCCCGTTTTTAGCCCGGATGGCAAACACCTGGCCTGGACCAGCATGGCGCAGGACGGTTTTGAGGCAGATAAAAATGATGTGGTGGTAATGGAACGCAGCAGCGGTAAGATCACCAACCTTACCAAAGATTGGGACGGTACGGCATCGGCTATACGCTGGAGCCTGGATGGTAAGCAGCTGTTTTTCCTGGCTGTGATAAAAGGTACGGAACAGCTGCTGGAGATCAGCCTGCAGAAAGATCTTGCCGCTACAACGGCTAAGCATATACGCCAGGTTACTACCGGTGATTTTGATATTACCGGTTTTGTTGGCCAGGCAGGCAATACGCTGGTGGTATCCCGCCAGGATATGAACCATGCCACCGAGCTGTTTACCGTAAGCCTGCCCAAAGGCAGCCTGCAGCCGCTGACCACTGTAAACAAAGCCGTGTACGACAAAACCGGCATGTGTAAAATAGAAAAGCGCTGGGTTAAAACCACGGATAATAAAGAAATGCTGACCTGGGTGATCTATCCGCCGGACTTTGACCCTGCTAAAAAATATCCCACCTTATTGTATTGCCAGGGCGGCCCGCAGGCAGCCGTATCACAGTTCTACTCTTACCGCTGGAACTTTCAGCTCATTGCCTCTCAGGGTTATATTGTGGTAGCGCCCAACCGCCGCGGCATGCCGGGGCATGGGGTGGAATGGAATGCATCTATCAGCAAAGACTGGGGCGGACAACCCATCCGCGATTACCTGAGCGCCATTGACGCCGTAAGCCAGGAGCCCTATGTAGATAAAAGCCGCTTAGGCGCAGTAGGCGCCAGCTACGGCGGCTACTCCGTATACATGCTGGCCGGTGTGCACAACAACCGTTTTAAAACTTTTATTGCGCACGATGGTTTATTTGACCTCAAAAGCTGGTACGGCACTACAGAAGAAATGTGGTTTGCCAACTGGGATATTGGCGCTCCCTGGGATGCTGCCAATGCAAAAAGCCACCAGGAGTTTAACCCCAGCAACTACGCTAACAAATGGAATACCCCCATCCTTATTGTGCAGGGCGGTATTGATTTCCGGGTAGGTATAGAACAGGGCTTACAGGCCTTTCAGCTGGCGCAGCTAAAAGGTATTAAAAGCAAACTGCTGTACTTCCCTGAAGAAAACCACTGGGTGCTGCGTGCGCAGAATGCGCTGGTATGGCAGCGGGAATTTTTCAGCTGGCTGAAAGAAACCTTGTAGCTGAATTATGAATTTGTCAATTACGAATTACGAAATGCGAAGCATTCATGAGCACCATTGAAAAATAGATATGAATGCGAATAATTGAGTAGATCATTGATTTTAAAAATTCAATGAAAGGCAGTGATGGCCAAGGGGAAACAAAACATCCCACCATTCAAGCACTGCATTCCTATTCATGATTCGTAATTGACAATTCAATTAAATCCTCCGCTGCATTCCAATTCGTAATTCGTAATTAATTAATTCGTAATTCCATGTTCACTTCCCTTTTACTCCACACCCAAAACGGCATCGCCACCATTACCCTTAACCGGCCGGAGGTATATAATGCCTTCAATGATCCGCTGAGCTATGAATTACAGGATGCCCTGAAACAGGTTGAAAAAGATACCGCTGTGCGGGCCATAGTGATAACCGGCGCCGGCAAAGCCTTTTGCAGCGGACAAGATCTGAAAGCTTCCCAGGAAGCAGGCAACCGCAGCTTCAGTGAATCCCTGCATAAACGTTATAATCCCATTATCCGCGCTATCCGCAACCTGCCTAAACCTGTAATCTGTAAGCTGAATGGCGTAGCTGCAGGCGCCGGCTGCTCACTGGCCCTGGCCTGTGACCTGATCATTGCCAGCGAAACCGCTACCCTTATAGAGATCTTTGTGAATATTGCGCTGGTGCTGGATTCCGGCAGCTCTTACTTTTTACCGCGTACGATTGGCTATCACCGCGCATTTGAAATGGCAACCAAAGCCACCAAGCTCACGGCGCCCGAAGCACTCCAATTAGGACTGGTGAATAAAGTAGTACCTGCCGGAGAGCTGGATGCCGCCGTACAGGCAGAAGCTGCCTTTTACGCCAATGCACCTACCAAGGCCATTGCCCTCATGAAAAAAATGCTCACCAAAGGCATGACGGAGAACCTGGATGCCATCCTGGATTACGAAGCCTATTGCCAGGAAATTGCCGGCCGCTCTGCCGATTATAAAGAAGGGGTTACGGCTTTTATTGAAAAACGTAAACCGGCATTCAAAGGAGAGTAGAGAATGTGCAGATGTGCAAATATGCAGATGTGCAAATGATGGGTAATGTGCTGATATGCTAATGTGCTGATGTGCT